>CACEJV010000005.1:0-52360 GCA_902559905.1 uncultured Bacteroidota bacterium
CAATTTTTATTTATGAAACTTTTATTTCTTTCTAGGCTATGTTTTTGTTGAAGAGTAATTATTTCCTCTAATCTTCTTTGTTTAATTTCTGGAGAGACATCATCTTTAAAGTGCCTAGCCGCATAAGTTCCCGGTCTTTCAGAATACGCAAACATATATCCAAAGTCATACTTTACTTCTTCCATAAGAGATAAAGTATCTTGATGATCTCTTTCAGTTTCGGATGGAAAACCAGTAATCATATCATGGGAAATACCACAATTAGGTATTATTTCTCTTATTTTCTTTACAAGTTCAAGATATTCCTCTCGAGTATGAAGTCGATTCATCTTTTTCAAAATTCTGTCACTTCCAGACTGAATTGGAAGGTGAATATAGTTACAGATATTATTATATTTTGACATTGTTTCAATTACATCAATTGTCATATCCTGAGGATTAGAAGTTGAAAATCTTATTCTAATTTCAGGAAAACTTGAAGCAACTAAGTCAAGTAAGCTTGAAAATTTTACAGAATTTTTCTTTTGCTCTTCAGTGGCCTTTTTAAAGTCTTTTTTAGGACCTCCACCATACCATAAATAACTATCAACATTTTGTCCAAGTAATGTTATTTCCTTATATCCTTTCTGATTTAATTCATCTATCTCCCTTAATATGCTGTCAGGATTTCTACTTCTCTCTCTACCTCTTGTAAATGGCACAACACAAAATGTACACATGTTGTCACACCCTCTTGTAATTGATACGAATGCATTAATACCGTTGTTATGAATTCTTACTGGTGAAATATCTCCATAGGTTTCAGACTTTGATAATATAACATTAACTGCCTTTTGGTTATGATCAACCTCATCCAATAGGTTTGGAAGGTCTTTGTATGAATCTGGTCCTACAACTAGGTCAACCATTTTTTCTTCTTCAAGAAGCTTATCCTTTAACCTTTCAGCCATACAACCTAAAAGCCCTATTTTTAGATTACTATTATCCTTTTTGTAAGAATTATATGTTTTAAGTTTATTTCGAACTGTTTGTTCAGCCTTTTCTCTTATTGAACAGGTATTTAATAAAACTAGATTTGCGCTCTTTGAATCATCAGTTAATTCATAGCCATCTTTTTTTAATATAGATGCAACAACCTCACTGTCGGCAAAATTCATCTGACACCCGTATGTTTCAATAAATAAAGACTTCTTTTTGATAAAATTTAATTTTTAGTAAAATTACTCAATTAATTTAAATTATGCCAATTTGTCAGTATTTATAAATTATAATTTTTTATTTTATCAAAACCTCCTGGTATGTTTGAAAAGTTTGATATTCCATTAGCAAGAAGAATTGATGCCGCTATCATACTTCTGTAACCCCCTTTGCAGTGTACATAAAATGTTTTTTCAAAAGAAACTTTATCAATAGATTTACTTAGATCAATCAGAGGAATATTAATAGAGTTTAGTAATGATTCGCTTTTGTGTTCATTTTTTGATCTTACATCAAGGATATCTTTATTATTGTCTATAGTTGAGAATTTTGATGCAGATTCATTTAATACTTTATTAATAATACCACCATTTTTAATCCAGCTATTAATTCCACCTTCTAGATATCCAATAACATTGTCAAAACCAACTCTTGATAGTCTAATGATAGCTTCTTTTTCTCTGCCTTCAGGTGCAATTAAAATTAACTTTTTGGAGACATCTTCTAATATTTCTCCAACCCATGGAGCAAATCTTCCATCTAATCCAATAAAAATTGAACCTGGTATGTGAGATAATGAAAAATCTTCAACACTTCTTACATCAAGTATTGTTAGCTTTTCCTTGAGCATATTATTAACTTCCTTAGCAGTTAAACTATTAAAGCTCCTATTAATTATTTCATGAGATTCATCATAACCTTCTTTGTTTAACATTACATTATCAGGAAAATATTTTGGAGGATCTAATAATCCATCTAAAACTTCTCTGATAAATTCATCTTTTTTCATATTCTCTCTAAGCGCATAGTTAGTCCTTTTTTGATCACCTAATTTTCCAATAGTCTCTGAGCTAATATCTTTTCCACATGAACTTCCTTCACCATGTCCTGGATAAATAATAACATCATCACTTAGAGTCATTATCTTATTTCTGAGGCTATCGAATAACATTGAGGCTAAATCTCTATTACTCATACTAGAATTTTGAGATAAGTCTGGTCTACCAACATCACCCAAGAAGAGAGTATCTCCTGTAAAAATAGCATGATCTTTTCCAGATGAATCTTTCAATAAATAAGTGGTACTTTCAATGGTGTGTCCTGGAGTGTGAATTGCAACTATAGTTATATCACCAATTTTAAACTCTTGATAATCTTTTGCAACTATATTTTCAAAACTAGTTTCTGCTTTGGGCCCATAAACTATTTCTGCTCCTGATTTTTTTGCAAGATTTAAATGACCACTAATAAAATCTGCATGAATGTGTGTTTCAAAAATGTATTTGATTTTTGAATTACTTGTTTTAGCTTTAGATATATATACATCAACCTCTCTTAAAGGGTCAATAATAGCTACCTCATTATTACTCTCAATGTAGTACGATCCTTGTGATAAACACTTAGTATAAATCTGCTCAACTTTCATCTGATTACAAAATTACTTTCTTTAAAAATAACTAACAATTATGTTAAACTAATTTTAAAATTTTTATTTTTTTTTGATTCAAAAGAATAAATCTAATTACATTTAGGCCCAAAAAATAAAATATGCCAAAAAATTTAGTCATTGTTGAGTCTGCTACAAAAGCAAAGACTATTGAGAAAATTTTGGGACAAGACTTTAAAGTTGTGTCTTGTGTCGGGCATATTTCAGATCTTCCAGTTAAAGAATTAGGAGTTGATGTTGAAAATGATTTTAAACCAAAATATATAATTCCTACAGAAAAGAAACCTGTTATAAAAGACCTAAAGAAGTATGTTAGTGAGTCCGATAAAGTTTGGTTGGCTAGTGATGAAGATAGAGAAGGAGAGGCAATTGCCTGGCACTTGTTTGAAAATTTAAACTTGACTAATAAAGACTATGATCGAATAGTATTTCATGAAATAACTAAAAACGCAATTTTAGCTGCATTAGATAATCCTAGAGAGATAAACTATAATCTTGTAAATGCTCAACAGGCTAGAAGAGTATTAGATAGATTAGTAGGTTATGAACTATCTCCAGTGTTGTGGAGGAAAGTTAAGACAGGCCTTTCTGCTGGTAGAGTTCAATCCGTTTCCGTAAGACTTATTGTTGAAAAGGAAAGAGAGATTAAAAACTTTTTAACAAATAGCACTTACAAGTCAGTAGGAACTTTTAAAAATTCTAGTGGAGTCAACCTTAAGGCTGAGCTAAACAATAAATTTGATTCTTCTGAAGAAGTTAAGGCATTTCTTCAAAAAAATATCAATAGTACATATACTGTTTCTAATGTAGAAAAAAAACCAGCTAAGAAATCTCCTACACCTCCTTTTACTACATCAACGCTTCAGCAAGAGGCTTCAAGGAAATTAGGCTTTGGGGTTACTAGGACAATGTCGACTGCTCAAAAACTCTATGAAGCAGGTTTAATAACATATATGAGAACAGATAGTGTTACTATATCAGAAGAAGCTAAATCATCAATTTTATCTAAAATTGAGATTAAGTATGGAGATAGTTATGTAAATCTTAGAAATTATAAAAACAAAAATAAATCAGCTCAAGAGGCTCATGAAGCTGTTAGACCAACAGATATTTCTGTTGAAGATATTTCCTCCGATTATGATCAGCAAAGATTGTATCAACTTATATGGAGAAGGACAATCTCCTCACAAATGTCAGATGCACAAATTGAGAGAACAGTTGTAAATATCAACTCTAACTCTTTTGATGAAATATTTATTGCAAGAGGTGAGGTAATTAAATTTGATGGTTTTCTTAGAGTTTATAATGAAGGAACTGATGATGAGACACAGGAAGAAAAAGGCACTTTACCACAATTAAATGTTAATGAAAATCTTGATTTAATTAATATTATATCAAGAGAATCATTCTCTAGACCCCCCTCAAGGTATACTGAAGCATCTTTAGTGAAAAAATTGGAGGAACTTGGTATTGGTAGACCTGCAACTTATGCTACTACAATATCAACAATACAAAACAGAGGTTATGTATCAAAAGGTGATAATGAAGGCCAAGAAAGGTCATACAAATCCATAGAACTAAGAAATGGAGATATTATTGAGAGTACTTCAACTGAAAAGACTGGTTCTAACAAAGGTAAGCTTGTACCTACTGATATTGGGATAATTGTAAATGACTTTTTGGTTGATAATTTCAACAATATCCTTGATTACGGATTTACAGCAGAGGTTGAAAAAAGTTTTGATAAGATAGCTGAGGGAAATCAAAATTGGACTGATATAATCAAACAATTTTACACAGATTTTCATACGAATGTAAATATTGTAAAAGATACAGCTGAAAGACAATCTGGTGAAAAAATTTTAGGAGATGATCCAGTCTCAGGAAGAGTTGTAAAGGTAAGGCTTGGAAAGTTTGGTCCAATTGCTCAAATAGGAACAGTTGATGATGAGGATAAACCAATTTTTGCTAGCCTAACTACAGAACAGCAGTTAGACACAATAACATTAGACGAAGCACTAGAACTATTCAAGTTTCCTAAGGAAATTGGAACTTATAAGGGAGAGATTGTAACTGTCAATAATGGTAGATATGGACCATATTTGAAATATTCATCAAAATCTATTTCAATACCAAAGGAAATTGATCCACATTCAGTTGATATAGACTCTGCAATTCCCCTGATTGACGAAAAGTTAAAAGCAGATGAACCTATTCACATTTATAACGATTTACCAGTAACAAAGGGAAAGGGAAGGTTTGGACCATTTATAAAGTGGAATGAAATGTTTATTAACGTAAATAAGACATATGACTTTGATAATCTTACAATAGATAATATTGAAGAACTAATTGAGTTAAAATTAAAAAAGGAAAAAGAAAAATTAATTGCTGAGTGGGTTGATGAAGGCATAAAGCTTGAAAAAGGTAGATGGGGTAGGTCAGTTATCTCAATGGGTAAGAAGAAAATAGAAATTCCAAAAGAAATTGACCCTAAAACTATTACATTAGATATTGCTAAAGAATATCTAAATCCAAAAAAGAAAAAATGAGCCTTGAGCTATTAAAACCTGTTTCAGAAAATTTACTCAACGAATTAGATGAAAATCACTTACAAGGATCACTTTTTAATAAAATAAAATTTCATAGAGACCAATCAGGTATTCCTGATATTGATTCATCGAATCTTTGCATAATTGGAATTAGTGAAACTAGAAACTCTTATTTTGAATCTGATATACAAGATTTAAGTATTCTTAGAAAGGAGCTTTACAAACTAAAAGAGGGTAAATGGAAGATATCCATATCTGATTTAGGTGATCTTCCCAATGGAAATACTGTTGAGGATACTTATCATGCGCTATATGATATATGTAAGGAATTACATTCAAAAAAAATTACTTTAGTAATAATTGGAGGAAGCAATGATATTATTTATCCAGTCTTTAAATCTTTTGATACATACTCTGATAAAGTAAACATTGTATCAATTGATAATCAATTTGACTTATATCAAGATTCAGATATAATTTCAGGTAGAACATACATGAATAAAATTATACTGGATGATTCTAACAAATTAAATGACTTTACAAATATAGGGTACCAACGACATCTATGCTCATATAAAGAGATAGAGCTAATGGATAAATTATTCTTTGAAAAAATTTCATTGGGTGAAATTTCAGAAAATAATATGAGAGCTGAACCAATTATTCGAGATGCTGATATAGTCGGTTTTGACATGAAATCATTATCATTCCCTGGAAACTCTAATCCTAATGGAATAGATACAAGACTTGCTTGTATATTAAGTAAATATGCAGGTCAAAGTAATAAGACATCCTTTTTGGGATTGTTTGACTTAAATAAAAATCAGGTTTCAAATAAATTATATTCTGAAATCATTTGGTATTTCATTGACAGTTTAAATAATAGAATAAATGAATCAAACTTTGACGATTCTCAACTGTTTTTTAAATATATAGTTCAAACTTCAGGTAGGGATATTATTTTTTATAAAAGTAAAATTTCAGAGAGATGGTGGATGACGGTAACCTCAGCCAGTAATGATAAAATTAAATTTTTACCTTGTCTTGAAAGTGATTATCAAGATGCCTTAAATGACAACCTTCCTATAAGGTGGTTAAAAGCATCAAACAGAATTTAAATTTCTTGTAAATATCTCTCTGCATCAAGGGCTGCCATACAACCAGTACCTGCAGCTGTAATTGCTTGTCTATAATCTTTATCTTGTACATCACCTGCAGCAAAAACTCCAGGTATATTTGTTTTTGTTGAAGTCTTGTCTGTTAATATATATCCGCTATCATCCATATCAACAATACCTTTAAAAATATCTGTATTTGGAGTGTGGCCAATGGCAATGAATAAACCGGTAATATTAACTTGAGAAAACTCATTGGTGATATTATTTTTAATTTTTATTCCTTCAACAACATTGTCCCCCAATACCTCATCTATTTCAGAGTTAAAAAGCACATTAATATTTTTAAAATTGCTTAATCGATGTTGCATTGCCTTTGAAGCTCTAAAGTGATCCTTTCTTACTAACATGGTAACATTATTACAAATTTTTGCTAAATATGTTGCTTCCTCAATAGCACTATCTCCTCCACCTACTACAGCAACATCTTGATTCTTATAAAAGAAGCCATCACAAACTGCACAAGCTGAAACTCCACCTCCAATGAGTTTTTGCTCACTTGGGAGACCAAGATATTTAGCTGAAGCACCTGTACATATTATTATTGCTTTAGATTGAATTTCATCTCCATTTTGAGTGTATATCTTATGTACACCGCCTTTTTCTTTAGAAAATTCTACTCTTGAAATAAAATCAACTTCAACTTTTGTTCCAAATCTTTCTGCTTGTTCTTTTAATTCATTCATCATGGTTGGCCCATCAACACCTTGAGGGTATCCAGGAAAATTATCTACTTCAGTTGTAGTAGTTAGTTGACCACCTGGTTCTAACCCAGTATATATTATTGGTTTGAGATCAGCTCTAGCTGCATAAATTGCCGCTGTATATCCAGCTGGCCCACTTCCTATAATGATTGTATTCATACTAAGATAATTGAGATTTTAAATTGACTTTGTAAAATTAAAAAAACATAAGAATAAATTAATGAAAACATTATTAACTTTGTAATTTCATTAGAGAAAGATAAAATGGCCAAAAAAAACCTTAAGTATCAATCTCCAGGAATAAATGAGGAGACAAGATTTGAAAAACTGCACACTGTTAATTTTGAAAATTCACAAGAAGCTTCTAATCTTATCGCACGAGAAATTTGTGACTTGGTTAAATCTAAACAAGAAAAAAATAAAAGTTGTGTAATAGGATTCGCAACTGGTTCATCACCTTCCATAGTTTATCAAGAAATAATAAAGATTCATAAAAATGAATCATTAAGCTTCAAAAATGTTATTGCTTTTAATCTTGATGAATATTATGGTATTAAGAAAGATGATATTAACAGTTATCATCATTTTATGAATGAAAATCTATTTGATCATATTGATATTCCTAGAGAGAATATTAATATTCCTTCAGGAGAAATAGACCAGAAGAAAATAAAAAAATTTTGTTCTTCATACGAAAAAGAAATTGAAAAATGTGGGGGAATTGACATACAGCTACTAGGCATTGGAAGAACCGGGCACATAGGCTTTAATGAACCTGGTTCTCATTTCAACTCAAAGACCAGACTTATAACCCTTGATCATACAACCAGGTTTGATGCTAGTATAAGTTTTAATGGTATTGAAAATGTCCCCACTAAGGCAATAACTATGGGTGTTAGAACAATTTTTAATGCAAAGAGAATTATTGTAATGGCATGGGGATTACACAAAAGTTTAATTGTTAAAAAATCAGTAGAGAATAATGTTACCTCGTTAATACCAACTACATACCTTCAGAATCATAAAAACACAACTCTTGTTCTTGATAATGAGTCAGCAAGTGAATTAACAAGATTTAAAACACCATGGCTAGTAAGTACTATTGACTGGGTTGATTCAATGAAAAGAAGAGCTATAGTTTGGCTTTGTGAAACAACAGGAAAATCTATACTAAAACTAACAGATGAAGATTACAACAAAAATGGATTATCTGATCTACTTGCTCTTGAGGGATCTTCATATGATTTAAACATTAATATGTTTAATCACTTTCAAAATACAATTACTGGGTGGCCTGGAGGAAAACCTGGTGCTGATGACTCAACTAGACCTGAGAGAAAATCTCCTAACTCTAAGAGAGTAATTATTTTTAGCCCTCATCCTGATGATGATGTAGTATCAATGGGAGGGACATTTGATAGACTTGTATCTCAAGGTCACGAAGTTCATATTGCTTACCAAGTAAAAGGGAATATTGCTGTCTCTGACCATGACGCTCTTAAATTTTTAGAGGTTTCCAAGGATATGTTTAAGAATGACTCTAAAGTACCTGTCAGTCAATTAATAAAGGAATTAATTAATAACAAACCAGATAAAATTGATTCACAAGCTGTAAGAGATTTAAAAGGATTTATAAGAAAAAGAGAAGCCATAGCTGCTACAAGATATATTGGAATTCCAGATTCAAATACTCATTTCATGAATCTTCCATTTTATGACACAGGAAGAATCAAGAAGAACCCCCCCACTACAAAAGATGTACTAATTACAGCTTCATTAATAAAAAAAATCAAACCTCATCAGATTTTTGCTGCTGGAGATTTAGAAGATCCACATGGAACTCACAAAGTGTGTTTGGATATAATTTTGGATGCCTTAAATACATTAAAGGGTGAAAAATTTATTAAAGATTGTTGGTTGTGGTTATATAGAGGAGCATGGCTGGATTGGGATGTTCATGATATTGACATGGCTGTTCCAATGAGTCCAGCTCAAGTACTGAGAAAAAGAAAGGCAATTTTTTTCCATCAAACTCAAAAAGACGGTGTTATGTTCCAAGGTCAAGACCTTAGAGAATTTTGGGTAAGAGCTGAAGAAAGAAATAGTGAAACTGCCGAAAAATATAAAAAGATGGGACTTGCGGATTATGCTGCTATAGAATCTTTTAAAAGACATTATTATTAAATTTCAATTATGAGCAAATTCAAGAAAATTATATTCTTCCTTCTAATAGCAGGATCTATAAATAATACATATTCACAAAATTTTTCAAAGAGAAAAATAAATAATCTTAAGACTCAAGTATCCCAAATGGTTGAGGATGATAAGAAAATGACACAGGTTATGATTGACAAGGTTTTTAGTTTTGGTGAGCTTGGATTTCAGGAATTTGAGACATCCAAATATTTGAGTAATATTCTTGAGGAAAATGGATTTGAGTTACAGTATAATATATCTGACATTCCAACATCTTGGTTGGCTAAGTGGTCAAATGGTTCAGGGGGGCCAGTTATTGCATTAGGAAGTGACTTTGATGGAGTTCCATCTACTTCACAGTATCCTGGAGTAGCTTATGAAAAACCAGTTGTTGAGGGTGCTCCTGGTCATGGTGAAGGACATAATATTGGACTGCCAATTGTAATTACAGCTGCGCTATCTATTAAACAGGTTATGATTGAAAATAATATTAATGGAACTTTATTATTATGGCCTGGAGTTGCAGAGGAGATACTCGGTTCTAAAGCATGGTATGTTAGAGATGGTTACTTTGATAATGTAGATATGTGCATCTTTACTCATGTAAGTTCAAATATGTCAACTTCGTGGGGTAGACCTTCAGGAACTGGACTAATTTCTGTAAAATATAGTTTTAGTGGAGAAACTGCTCACTCTGCTGGTTCGCCATGGAGAGCAAAAAGTGCATTAGATGCTGCAGAATTAATGAACATTGGATGGAATTATAGACGAGAGCATCTACACCCAGATCACAGATCTCATTCAATTTTCCTAGAATCTGGTGATCAACCAAATGTGGTTCCTTCAAAAGCATCAATCTGGTTTTTTTTAAGAGAGATTACTTATAATGGGATTATGAATTTGTATGATGTTGCAAATAAAATGGCTGAAGGTGCTGCATTAATGACAAACACTTCATATGAGTCTGAAGTTCTTGGAGCCGCTTGGCCAAGGCATTTCAATAAAATAATTGCCGAGGAAATGTATGAAAATATAAAAACAGTTGGACTGCCAAAGTGGTCTGAAGCTGATCAAGCTCTTGCAAAAGCTGTTCAAAAAGAAATTGGACTAGAGTCAGCAAATGGACTTGCTACAAAATTATCTCCACTAAGAAAGCCTCTTCCTTACAATGTTAGTGGTGGATCTGATGATATTGGAGATGTTTCGTGGAAAGTTCCAACTGTAGTTCTTAGATTTCCCTCGAATATTCCTAATATAACTTCACATCACTGGTCTGCTAGTATTGCATCTGCCACACCAATTGCTCATAAAGGGGCTAATGCTGGAGCAAAAGTGGTTGCTATGACTGTACTAGACTTTTTATTAAAACCTGATAAACTTGTTGAGGCAAAGGATTATTTTGAAAATGTTCAAAGTAAAGAAGATTTTTACAGACCCATGATCTCAGAAAAAGATCCCCCACCAGTATATTTAAATAGTGATAAAATGGAAAAATATAGGGATGAAATGAAAAAATTCTACTTTGATGAAACTAAGTATGACACGTATTTAGATCAGCTTGGGGTTAAATATCCAACAATAAAAGAAGACTAGACAAATTGTATTACATAAGTTAATTATAGTTTTTTTTAATCTGTATATCATAAAAAAACATCAATTAGTTATTAATTTTTTAATTAAATCTCTATATTATTGCTTAATAAACAAAAATTAACTTAAATATGAGAATAATACTTAGTGCAGTATTTTTGATATTTTCTTTGATTTCTATTGGACAAACATCTGTCTCAGGTCTTGTTAGTGATGAAAATGGAGTGCCTCTTCCTGGCGCCAACGTAGTTATTGATGGAACTAGTACTGGTGTTTCAACAGATTTTGACGGAAACTTTCAAATTGCTGTTAATCAAGGAGATGTACTCGCAATTAGTTTTATTGGTTATACAACAGAATTTATAACATTTGCAGGTCAATCTAATATAAATGTTTCTCTTCAGCTAGATAATGAACTTGAAGAAGTAGTTGTTACTGCTCTTGGTTTTGCTGCAATAAGAGATCAACAGGGGTCAACATCTTCAGTTATAGATACAGACGATGTAATTCGGTCTGCAGAACCTACTGTAGTTAATGCCCTTAGTGGAAAAGCTTCAGGTGTTAGAATTACCAGATCTAATGGTGATCCTGGTGCAGGGAGTACAATAAGAATTAGAGGTGCAAATACAATTGATGGTTCAATACAGCCTTTAATAATTGTTGATGGTGTGCCACTTGATAATACTACTACATATGCTGGTGGTAATAACATAACCGGAGGTAATGGTGGTGTAACACAGGGATCTCGTCTTAATGATATCAATCCAAGTGATATAGAATCAGTCAACGTTTTAAAGGGTGCATCTGCAGCATCTCTATATGGAAGTAGAGCTGCTAATGGTGTAGTTGTTATAACAACTAAAAAGGGACAAAGAGGTGAAGCAAAAATTTCATTCAAGTCATCTTATTCTTTTGATGAAATTTCCGAGAGAATACCTATGCAAAACACATGGGGACAAGGAAGATCTGGAGTGTATGGTGAAACAAGAGCAGAATCTTGGGGAGATTATATCCCTGATAGAGCTGGAGGTCAAGATGAATATAAATCTGGAGCATACTTTGTGGCAGATAGCGGGAGACAATACCAAGCTATTTCCAAGAAGAATTCTAGAGATACTTTTGTAGATGAAAATTTCAACTCTGTTTTTGGAACAGGTAATGCTTTACAAAATGACTTGACAATTAGTGGTGGAAATGAAAATAGTAATTATTTCTTTAGTTTAGGTCATCTTGACCAAGATGGTGTAATAAAAAATGCTACATATGAAAGAACCAATGCTAGACTTAATTATGAGGCAAAATTAAATGATAAAATTACTCTATCATCTAAAATGTCCTATACTTACACAAATTCTAATAGAATTCAACAAAGTTCTAATGTATCAGGTTTAATGCTTGGACTACTAAGAACTCCTCCAGACTTTGATGGAAGAGACTATAAAGGTACCTACTATAGCTCTAGTGGGGTTGAATACATAAATAGAGGTAGGTCATACAGAAAGTCAATTGGACAAAGTTCAAATCAGTCATATACAAATCCACTATGGACTGTTAATGAGCAAGAATCAAGCACAAGGGTAAACAGAGTAACAGTAACCCCTCAAATTACTATTAAACCAACTAGTTGGTTACAATTAATAACAAGAGGTAATTTAGATTTTGCTGATGACAAACGAACTTATTTCTTCCCAGTTGGTGATGCAAGTTCAAGAGCGAATGGTCAATATCAAGAGGATGTTTTTGATATTAGAAACTCTGCTTTAGATGTAATTGGTAAGGCAAACTTTCAATTATCCGATGAAGTTAACTTAACCACAACTGTAGGTTGGAGCTATAATGATAGAAAGTATTCTAGAGTATCTGGAAATATAACAGGATTTTTGGTTAACTCTACAAAGAGAACTACAGCTTTAAATACATCTTCAGAAGCATCAACATTTAGTGGTGCTAAAGCATTTAGAAGATCAAATAGAGGATATGCAATTCTAAACTTTGATATAAGTGATGAATTATTTTTAAACATATCTGGAACTCAGGAGGCTTCTTCAACAATAAGCGGAACATTCTTCTATCCATCTGCAGATGCAGCCTGGGTATTAACAGAGAATGTAATTCAATCTAATGCGCTTTCTTTTGCTAAGCTTAGAGCTTCATGGGGACAAGTAGGTGTACAGCCTGCTGCTCATAAATTTGAGACTCTTGCAGAAGGAGGATTTGGTTATTCAACTTATAGTGATCCACTAGATAGTAATTTGTTTGGTGGAGGTTTTAGGTTAGATAATAACTTAGGTAATCCAAATCTTGAACCTGAATTAAAAACAGAATGGGAAATTGGTGGTGACTTTAGATTCTTAGATGATAAAGTTTCATTATCATTTACTTATTATGATAATATCATTGAAGGTATTTTATTAGATGTTTCATTATCTCCTTCAACAGGTTTCTCTACTCAGTACGGAAATTATGGTGAAATGACAAATAATGGAATTGAGCTTGATCTTGGTATAGATCTTATTAATAATAATGACTTTGGACTTTCAACAGCAATTAACTGGTCTACCAATGAAAATGAGGTTACAGATCTTTATGGAACAGAAACAATTAATCTTTCACCTGGTGCATCAGTTAGTTCAAGAGCAATTGTTGGATATTCTCTTGGTTCATTATATGGTACTGGTTCAAAAACAAATCCAGATGGAAGTTTTGATCTTAACTCTAATGGATTCCCACAGATAACTTCAAGTCCAATTGTATTAGGAGACCCTAACCCAGATTGGAGGGGTGGTATATCTTTAAATATGAGATATAAAAAACTTAGACTTAATGCTGTTTTAGAACACTCTCAAGGTGGAGATTTTTCTCCTAGGACTCTTTGGGTATTAAGACGATTTGGTACAACTCAAGAAACTGCTAATAGATTAACCCTTGATCAACCTTTGGTAAATTACAGGGGTAATACAATTCCAGCAGGAACTACTGTTAGAGGAAATATTCAAGACTTTGGTGGCGGACCTGTTCTTCTTGATGAAAACTGGTATAGAACTGGAATTGGAGGAGGATTTGGTGATAACCAAGCTTATAACTTCTCTATAGCTGATGCTACATGGACTAAACTTAGAGATTTAACTTTAAGTTATGTACTTGATACACCCGTAATCAAAAATCTTGGTTTAAGTGATGTGATGTTTTCTTTTACAGGTAGAGATTTAATAAACATCAATAAGGTTGATGGGATTGATCCTGAGATCAATACAATTGGTGTTAGTACAGCACAAGGTGTTGAGTACTTTACTAATCCTCAGACAAAAGGATTTCTTTTTAGTTTAACAATAAATTATTAATAAGATGAAAAATATATATATAAAATCAATCTTAGCTCTTCTTATAATTTTCTCATTTTCATGTGAGGATTTAAATGAAGATATTAATGCAAATCCTAATGATATTTTGACAACAGATGTTGAGGATAAATTATTTTTAACTGGTGCTCAACTAGCTAATATTCAACTTCAATTAGGACATTTAAATAGAATTAGTGGAATGTATTCTGGTCAGTTAATAGGATTTAGTTCTCTTTACTCTAATATCTATGGATATGCTTTATCAACTGTAGAGTCTAATAGTGAATGGTTTGCACTTTATGTTGGTGTATTAAATAACATGAGACTACTTCAAGAGAACTCGACAAACACTCAACTAGTTGGTATTGCTCAAATAATTGAGGGTCATGCCTTTGGAACTGCTGCTTCTTTATGGGGTGGAATTCCATATAGTGAATCTGGAAACCCAGAGATAGAAGATCCAATTTTTGATAGTCAGACTTCAGTTTACGATGCTGCTATTGCTAAATTAAATGCAGGGATATCTACCCTCCAATCAGCTTCTTCAAGTAGTCTTTCACAGGATATTTATTTTGGTGGAAATACAACTAAGTGGATTGAAGCTGCACATACATTAGTGGCTCGATTTAATCTTCATAAAAAGAATTATTCTGCTGCTATTTCTGCTGCCAATAATGGAATTAGTTCTTCCTCTGGTGATATGCAATACAAACCACCTGGAACTCAATCAGGAGATCAAAATCTTTTTGCAACCATTCTTAATGGTTCAAGAGCTGGTGATCTTGGTAACTCCTCGGGTGGTTCCGAAAGCTATCTACTTCAGCTACTAAGTAATGATTATTCTATTAATAGAAATAATTCTAAAACTGATGAAACTGCTAGATATGGATACTATAAAATAAATTCTTCTAGTGGTTCTGCTAATACTGGTATTATAGCTGAAACAGAGCCTCAAAATATGGTTACATTTTTTGAGAATGAATTAATTTTAGCAGAAGCAAAAGCTAGACAAGGGGGAATATCTGATGGACTTCCACACCTGAATAATGTTAGAGCATGGCTTAACTCAGGTGGAAATTTAAATGATAATCATAACTCTGGTGGATTTAAATATGAAGCTTATGTAGCTTCTGACTTTAATTCTGGTGGTATCGAAAATACTGATGGTATTGATCCAAAATCTGCTTTTCTAAGAGAAGTTATTGAAGAAAGATACGTTAGTGGTTTTGGAATGCATATACCATTTAATGATGCAAGAAGATTAAGAAAATCGGATTCTGCAATTTCAGTTCCTTTTACTCTTGTTCTTGGGCCTAATCCTCCATATCCTGAGAGGATGCCATATGCAGCAACTGAATTAAATTCAAATTCAAATGCTCCAGCTGACGACCCAGGTATTTTTGTAAAAACTGAGGTTAATCAGTAAAACTTTAAAAAAAGGTTTGTAAATTTTACAAACCTTTTTTTTTATGCTTAAGATTTCAAAAACCATATTGATATTATTACTTCTAACTACTATTGGATGCAATAAAAAAGAAGTCAAATATTCAAACAGTATAATATCATCCCCTCATCCTCTTGCTTCAGAGGCTGGTAGATACATTTATTCATTGGGAGGTAACGCATTTGATGCTGCCGTTGCTTCTGCTTTTGCATTATCTGTTGTTGAGCCAAGTATGAGTGGAATTGGTGGTCGAATACAGGTTATTTTTAAAACCCAAGATGGAGTAATCTCAGGGATTGATGGAACTACACAAATTCCTCAAAGTTTTTATAGTGATGATGACCTTCCCAGTTTTGGATATAAAACTATTGGAATACCTGGAGTTGTTGCTGGATTATTAATGCTCCATGAAGAAAATGGTCAGCTTGATTTAGAAACTATAATGCAACCTGCTATAAAATATGCAGAGGATGGTTTTATGCTTCTGCCTGGTGAAATATTAAGACAGAAATACGAAAAGGATAAGTTAGAATCTTTTGAAGGATCGAAAATTTATTTTCTTGACTCAATTGGTAATTCTTTTGATATTGGTGATAGAATTATTCAAAAAGACCTTGCAAATACATTAAAAATTATTTCTAAAGAAGGCAAGAAAGGTTTTTATGAGGGTGAAATTGCAAAAAAAATAGTTGATGATATTCAAAAAAATGGAGGTTTCATAACATTGGAAGATTTAAAAAATTACTCAGCAAGACGTGCAAAAGTTCTTGAGGGTAAATTTAATGGATACAATATTCATACACTCAACCTACCATCATATGGATCCATTACAATTCAAATGCTACAAATTTTTGATAATCTTGAGATAAATGATGAAAAAGATTGGTCTATAAAGATTTCAAGTGCGATTGAAGAATCATATAAATACAGGCCTTACCAAAAAAATGTTGACTCGTTAAAAAGTATTTTATCACTTAATACTGCTAGAAATATTGCTAGTAGTATTGAAAAAAATACAATTGTTAGCTATCAAAATGAACTTAAAGAATATAATTACTCAGATCTTGCAATGCAACATACTGCTCATCTAACCACATCTGATAAATATGGAAATGTTGTTTCTTTAACACAAACTCTGGGACCTAATATGGGATCTAGAGTAGCAACAAAAGGTCTAGGTTTTTTATATAATGTTACAATGGGGCCTTATTTAGGCGGATATCTTGGTGAAGATAAACCTGGTGATAGAGCTTCCTCTCACATATCTCCAACATTATTTACAAAGAATAAAGAGGTTATTCTTGCTCTTGGTGCTGCAGGAGGAAATAAGATTCCTGTTGCAATAAATCAAGTTGCTTATAGATATTTAAAGCAAAAATTTCCATTAAATGATGCGCTATTTATGCCTCGAGTCTATATGTTTGAAAGTCCTAGATATGTTGAATCTCACTTGGGTATTCATAGAATTAATGATGATATATTCTACGAAAGTTATTATAATGTGGAAAAGATTAGAGAGAAGGCATACTTTGGAAGGGTTCATGCTATATCTCTAGATACCATAAATCAGTCTTGGATTGGATCAGCTGATCCTGATTGGGAAGGTTCAGTAAGTTCATATGATAAATAACATGAAATTAGTTTGGATTCTTAGTTTTATTTTTTTGTCATCATGTTCATCTAATGCAAATGAAATTGCAGTAGAAAATGATAATAGTTTTCCATACAATGTTGAAAACCAAAAAATACTTTTTATAGGAAATAGTTTTACATTTTATTGGAATCTACCATCTCAGATAGAAAAAATGTCAATTGAAAGAGGACTAAATTGGAATGTTACTCATTTTACAGTTCCTTCAGCAACTCTAAAAATCCATTGGAATAATCCTGATCTTATATCACTTCTTGAAAATGAAGTTTTTGATCATATAATCATTCAGGAACATAGTACAAATATATTAACTAATGCAGATGGTAATTCGAAATTTTATTTTGATCAGATACGATCTATTATACCAGTTTCTACACAGATTCATTTTTTTTCAACATGGATGTACCCATCAATGGAGCAGTTTAATATAGATAATGAGGAATATCCTATAGAGAGAAGTATTAAAGATATAATTGAGGGGACAACTACTAAGTTAATCCCCGTTGGAAGAGCATTTAAGTTATTCCAGGAAAAACACCCTCAGTTTAGTTTACTAATGGAAGATGAAAAACATCCAAACTCTAATGGCTCGTATCTTGCAAGCTGTGTTATTTTCTCTCATTTAAGTGATGAATCATCTGTTAATTTGTCAAAGAGGTATAAGGGACTTGATAATAAAGGAGTAGAGATTTATTATAGCATTGTTGAAGATGAAGTTCTACCATTTCTTCAACAAATATCAGATGAGGTAATTTTCTAAAGAATATATATCACTAGAAATCCAAGATAGGTCCCTAAGGCGTTCCCAAGACTTCCAACTAAAATAGCAGGTAGAATTAAATCTTTTCTATCAAATGCTTCAGCTAAAGCAATAGCAGATGTTCCACCACCAATATTTGCTTGACTTGCAATTGAAATCATATCCCAATCTCTATATACTAATCCACTAATAAGTATAAAGATAATTCCATGAACAATTACGGCGAGACTTGTAAATAATAATAGTGTAATACCTATCTGTTCAAGTTGATCCACAGCGCTTATTTCGCAATAAGCACCAATAACTGCTAAAAAAAGGTAAACCATGTAAATACCTAGACTATGACTTCCTTTTAAATTTGATGCAAATTTTAACTGAGCAATTAATATACCTATGGTAGTTAAAATTAATATTGAAGGAATGTTAGTATAACTGGAAATTAAATCTGATAAGAAATATGAAGTAATACCTAAAAAAACTAACCATATTAACGATTCAAAATTTATTGAATCAAGATGAGAATCTTGCTGATTATTTTTTGAATCTATAATAATTGATCTATTACTTTTCCATACATTTTTTAAGATCATTGGAATAGTCAAAGTAATCATAATCCAAATTGTTGTCACTACATTGTCAACAGCAATTGTTCCTGCATATAATACTCCCTTTTTTTGAAAATCATATTCTAGTGCAATTGCATTAAAGTTAACACTTCCACCAGTATATGTTCCAGTTAGCATTCCTGCAATAATTTTAGCATCCTCCCCTAAAATAATTTCAGGTGATATTATAAACCATGAAACTAATATACCAAATGTAGTCGCCAAAGACCCTAATATAAAGAGGCCAATCATTGGTAGTCCAGCTTTTTTTATTGAAGATATATTAATATTTAGTAGTAAGTAAAAAATTGAGATGGGCGCTACATACTTGAAAATTGTATCATATAAATTAATACTATTGGATGCAGAAGGAATTAAATTAAAGTTTGCAATAACTGCAGTAAAAATAATTACCAATAATGCAGGTCCACCGAGCTTGGTACCTATTTTTGATTTGCCAGCATAAACTGATAGTATTACCATCAATGAAAGCATGATTAAAACATATATTGGATTTGAATAAAACTGCATCTTTATAATAAAATTAAAAAAACGGTTACACTAATATAGTATAACCGTTTTATTGTTTTAGTAGCGAGGGCAGGACTCGAACCTGCGACCTTTGGGTTATGAGCCCAACGAGCTACCTACTGCTCTACCTCGCGATATAGAGTGCAAATATAGTAAACTTTCATTAGTTAGTTTTAAGGCATTGAATTTAAGTAGTTATCTTTGCCGAAATGACTAATAATAAACATAGATCTGGATTTGTATCAATAATTGGAAGACCAAATGTTGGTAAATCAACTTTGATTAACTCTTTAATGAAAGAGAAGCTATCTATTATTACATCTAAGGCTCAAACTACAAGACATAGAATTAGGGGAATAATAAATGGTGATGATTATCAAATTGTTTTATCAGATACACCTGGAATTCTAGATCCAAGCTATAAACTTCAAGAGGCAATGATGAAGTTTATTAAAGAAACTTTAATAGATTCTGATTTCCTAGTAATAGTTGAAGAGGTTGGAAATAAAGAGTCATTTGATGAATCATTAGTTAAGAAGCTAAATTCTTTTAAAATTCCAATAATTCTATTGATTAACAAGATTGATCTTTCTTCTCAACAAGAATTAGAAGAATCAATATCGCATTGGAAATCAATATTTCCAAATTTGGATATATATCCAGTCTCTGCAATTGAAGGATTCTTTATTGATGAGTTAATTGAAATTTTCAAAGATAAACTTCCCTTATCGCCTCCATTTTTTCCAAAAGATCAATTTACTGATAGACCTGAAAGATTTTTTGTAAATGAATCCATAAGAGAGCAGATTTTAATTCATTATGACAAAGAAGTTCCATACTCTGTTGAGGTAATAACTGAAGATTTTAAGGAGTCACCAAAAATTATTAAAATTAGATCTTTAATTCTAGTAGAAAGAGATTCACAAAAAGGTATTCTGATTGGTCATAAGGGATCTTCCTTGAAAAGAGTTGCTTCTGAGGCAAGAATTAATCTAGAGAAATTTTTTGGAAAGAAAATATTCTTAGAAGTATTTGTCAAAGTGAGAAAGAATTGGAGAAATGATCCATCTTCTTTAAAAAAATTTGGATATAATCTATAATTAAATGAGTGGAATTGTTGCAATAGTTGGAAGACCTAATGTTGGTAAATCTACACTTTTCAATAGATTAATTGAGAGGAAAGAGGCTATTGTTGATGAGGTAAGTGGAGTAACTAGAGATAGACATTATGGAAAATCTGACTGGAATGGAGTTGAGTTTAGTGTAATAGATACAGGAGGATATCTTCCTTCAAGTGATGACGTTTTTCAAAAAGAGATTGATAAGCAAGTAATATTAGCTATTGAGGAAGCTGATTTAATTTTATTCTTGGTTGATGTCAAAGATGGTCTAACTGGAGTTGATCAATCTATTGCAGATATGTTACATAAATCCTCTAAAGAAACTCTACTGTTGGTAAATAAAGTTGATAATTCTAAACTTATAGAAGACTCTAATGAATTTTATTCTCTTGGTTTTGAAAATCTATTCTGTTTATCATCGATTAATGGATCTGGAACAGGTGAATTTTTGGACTTATTATCTGATAAGCTTCCAAAAGAGGACCTAATAATTTCTGATGTCCCTAAGTTTGCTGTTGTTGGAAGACCTAATGCTGGTAAATCATCATTTATTAATTCCCTTATCGGTAAAGATAGGTTTATAGTTACTGATGTTGCTGGAACAACTAGAGATAGTTTATACACTCGATATAATCAATTTGGTTTTGAATTTGACTTAATTGATACAGCTGGTATTAGGAAAAAAAGTAAAGTTTCTGAAGATATTGAGTTCTACTCAATTTTAAGATCTGTTCGAGCAATTGAAAATTCAGATACATGTTTAATAATGTTTGATGTAGAGAGGGGTTTTGATTCTCAGGTTCAAAATATTTTTTGGCTTGCAGCTAGAAATAAAAAAGGTATCGTAATTCTTGTTAACAAGTGGGATACTATGGAAAAAGATCATATGACTACTAAGTCAATTGAAGAAGAAATTATATCAAAAACATCTCCGTTTACTGATATACCAATTGTATTTATTTCTGCTTTAACAAAACAAAGAATCTTTGATGCAATTAAAATTGCAATGGAGGTAAATCAAAGAAGGGAATACAAAATACCAACTAAAAAATTAAACGATTTTATTCTACCAATCATTGAACAAAAACCTCCACCTAGTACTAAAGGTAAATACATAAAAATTAAGTTTTGCAGACAACTTCCTACTAAATATCCTCAGTTTGCATTTTACTGTAATCTTCCACAGTATATCAAAGATCCTTATAAACGTTTTTTAGAAAACCAGTTGAGAAAAAATTTTAATTTTTCAGGAGTTCCAATTGATATTTTTCTAAGAAAAAAATAATCATAAAGTTTTTTTAAGAGAGTTTAGCTCTTCTTTAATTTTATTAAGCTTTTTCAAGATTGCTAGATTTTCATCTTCTGAAATATCTTTGGATTTTAGCTTCTTTTTTGCTCCTTGAATTGTTAGTCCATCTTTTTTTAGAAGCGTATATATTAATCTTATGGACTCAATATTTTCTTTAGTATACTTTCTTATTCCAGATGATTTAATCATAGGATTTATCTCTTTGAATTCCTTTTCCCAAAACCTTAACAAAGATGTATTTACGTCAAAGTGAGTTGCTACTTCACTTATACTATAGTATTTTTTTTCTGGAAGATTACTAAACATTTTAGTCAAGAGATTGATTCTCCTGAGAAGCTTGATTTACAAGCTCTTCAAATTCAATAGGGGATAGACTGCCTGAATAGAAATTTATTGGATTAATTTTCCTACCATCCTTTACAATCTCATAGTGAAGGTGAGGAGCAACAGATCTACCAGTATTACCAACATAACCTATTAAATCTCCTCTTTTTACCTTGTTACCTCTTCGAACAACAATTTTATCCATATGAGCATATATACTCACATATCCAAAACCATGATCAATTCTAACATGATTACCAAAACCTACAGCTCTAGCATCAGCTCTAGCTATTCTTCCATCACCTGTAGCATAAATTGGTGTCCCGGTTTTTGCTGAAAAATCCATACCCCAGTGCATAGTTCTTTTTTTAGTAAATGGATCAATTCTGTAACCATATCCAGAGGCCATTCTTTTGAGGTCAGAACTACTTACAGGTTGAATTGCTGGAATTGCAGTTAAAAGGGATTCATTATTCTTAGCTAATAACTCAATTTCATCTAGTGATTTAGATTGAATTACTAATTCCTTTGTGAGAATATCTAATCTCTCAGTTGTATTAACTATTACATCAGAACTCTCGAATCCTTCTAGATAATCATATCTATTAACACCACCAAACCCTGCTCTTCTTTGATCTTCAGGAATTGGACTTGCTTCAAAATAAACTCTGTAAAGGTTATTGTCTCTTTTCTCAATATTAGCTAGGGTTGATTCAACTTGCTCTAACTTCTTATTCAACACTTTAAGTTGAAGCTCGTAATTATCTATTTCTCTGGCTTGAACAATTTCTTTGGGCGTATCGATAAAATCAGTATTCATAAGTAAAACTGTAATAAAGGCACCAATTATTACTGAACTAATCAAAAACAAAGACAGCCTGTAGATACGTTCGATAAATGTCCTTTTAATTGGGACAAACTCCAGATTATCAGAATCAAAGTAGTATTTAGTTTTGGACATAGACCAATTTATTGTAATTTCAACCTTTTAATGGCTGTAAACCTTTACAAATATAAAAAAAATGAATTCATCCGTTGTTAGAGAAAAATTTTTTCAATACTTCAAAGACAAAGGACACAACATTATTCCCTCAGCCTCTGTAATTAACGAATCAGATAAAAATTTAATGTTTACTAATGCTGGTATGAATCAGTTTAGAAACATTTTTTTAGGTA
The DNA here is from genome assembly GCA_902559905.1 of uncultured Bacteroidota bacterium. Lineage (GTDB taxonomy): Bacteria > Bacteroidota > Bacteroidia > Flavobacteriales > Flavobacteriaceae > Marisimplicoccus. Next base: position 23,124 of record CACEJV010000005.1, read on the forward strand.
ATCAAGAGTCCAAATTTTCTAGAGTTGCAAACTCTCAAAAGTGTCTTAGGGTTTCTGGCAAACACAATGATCTAGAAGAGGTTGGAGTTGATACTTACCACCATACTTTTTTTGAAATGTTAGGTAATTGGAGTTTCGATGATTATTTCAAAAAAGAGATAATTGATTGGTCATTTGATCTAATCACTAATATATATGGAATTAAAAAAGAGGATATATATGTTTCTGTTTTTAAAGGATCAAAAGAAGATAACCTAGAATTTGATAAAGAAGCTTTTGATGAATGGAAAAAGTTTTTTAACGAAGAAAGGATCATAAGTGGTAACAAAAAAGATAATTTTTGGGAGATGGGAGATGTAGGACCTTGTGGACCATGTTCTGAAATTCACATTGATTTAAGACCAGAATCAGAAAAGAAAAAAATTAAAGGAGCTGATCTTGTAAATAAAGATCATCCACAAGTTGTTGAAATCTGGAATTTAGTATTTATTCAATACAACAGAAAGAAAGATGGATCCTTAATAAAACTTGATAAGCAATATGTAGATACTGGAATGGGACTAGAAAGACTCTGTATGGCACTACAGAAAAAAGAGTCTACTTATGACACGGATTTATTTGAAGATATTATCAAGAAAATTGAAGGTATTTCAAATAAAAAATATTTGTCAGGTGATGAAAATATTGATGTTGCTATAAGAGTCATCTCCGATCATATTAGAGCTTTAATATTCACAATCTCAGATGGTCAAATACCAAGTAATAATGGACCAGGATATGTAATTAGAAGAATTTTAAGAAGAGCTGTAAGATATGGATATACAAATCTTGATATAAAAACTCCATTTATCTATGAACTTGTTGATATAGTAATATCAAAATATTTAACTATTTATCCTGACTTAGAAAATCAGAGTAAATACATTAGCTCATTAATTCATGAAGAAGAAAAAGGTTTCCTCAAAACATTAAATCAAGGTCTCTCCCTTATAAATCAAATTATTGAGTCTAATCCCAATGATAAGAAAATTAGTGGTGAAGATTCTTTTAAGCTTTATGATACATATGGATTTCCCATTGATCTTACATCATTAATTGCTAGTGAAAATGATTTTCAAGTTGATATAGATGGATTTAATGAACATATGAAAGTTCAAAAAAGCAGATCCAAGTCAACAAGGAATGAAGATGTTAAAGAATGGGTTATTGTAAATGAGAGTTCATCTATAAATGTATTTAAAGGCTACGATGATTATGAACTTGAATCAAAAGTTTTCAAGTATCGAGAGTGTATAACTAGTGAGGGAGAAACTCAATACCATCTTGTGACAAATGAAACCCCTTTTTATCCCGAGGGAGGTGGACAAATTGGAGATACTGGAGAAATTATTTCAAACTCAGCTACTGTGGTAGTTAAAAATACTTTTAGAGAAGGTGAGGACATAATTCATCTTGTCGATAATTTACCAATCAATCTCGAAAAATCTTTATTAATGAAGATTGATAAAGAAAGAAGGGCATCTATACAGAGAAATCATACTTCAACACACCTTCTCCAATTTGCACTAAAAAAAACATTAGGAAATCATATAGAGCAGAGGGGTTCCATGCTAACCGAAGATATTTTTAGATTTGATTTTTCACATCAATCCAAAGTATCAGATAAAGAATTAAATGATGTTGAAGAACTTGTTAAAAGTCTAATTAAAGATGAAATTCAGTGTATTGAGGATAGGCAGGCAAATTATCATGATGCTATAAATGCTGGAGCTATTGGTTTATTTTCAGAAAAATATGGAGATGTTGTAAGAACCATTAAGTTTGGTGAATCTTATGAATTATGTGGAGGTACTCATGTGAAAAATACAACAGAGATAGAAGATTTCAAAATAATTTCCGAGACTTCTCAGGCATTTGGTATAAGAAGAATCTCAGCTTCAAGCAATTTAACTAGAATTAAGGAAGAACAATTAAAAGTTCAAGCAATTAAAGAAAAAGCTGAGAGTGAAAAAGCAAATAAACTTCTCCAAAAGGAAATAGATTCTCAAAACAAGGTAAAAATTCAATCAACAAAAGAAATAATTACTAAAGAGATAAAAGAATTTAATGGATTAAATACATTCACGGGGGAATTAGAACTAGACAATAAATCAATCAAAGAATTATGCTTCTTACTATCTAATGAAATAGATAATCTATTTATGATTGTTTTATCTAGTAGTGACGAAAAAGTATTTATTTCATGTTTTATTTCAAAGAATTTAATAGCTGAAAGGAATTTTAATGCTTCAAATATTATAAAACAGTTAGCTCCTATAATTGATGGTAGCGGTGGAGGTCAGCCTTTCTTTGCTACTGGAGGTGGAAAAAATATTAATGCTATAGATAAAGCCTTAGCTGAGTCTGAAAAAATAATTAGTCAGCTGTAGGAGGGAATTTTTCAAGTATCCTTTCAACAAAATTGCCAATCATCTTATCTCTATCTTTTGAGTATTCATTTAACACTCCTACACCCTTACCTTGCCAAACAAGTTGTTGGTTTTTACTATCAATAAAATTAATATAAAGTGTACCTTGAACTGATGAGTAAGCAGATGAATATGGATATCTATAGAAAAATGGGTTCCATCCATATGAAAAATAATTATTCATGTAAACTCTTTCTTTAGAGTGAGTCTCAAATGTTACCAAAATATCAGGATCATTTGACCTTTTCAGCCCTTTTGATTTTAAGCCTATATCTAATGATTTTAAGATTCTCTTTTTATCAAGATCAGAGATTTCAACCTTTTCAATATCTGGCTCATAGAATGAATATGAGTTGTAATTATTAAAATTAACATCAGAGTCATAATCAAATTGAACATATACTCCACATGAGTTAATTATTAAAGCTAATGTGAATAATATTATTTTTTGAGAGTATAATTTTTTTATAATTTCCATTATTCTAAAGTTATGAAAAAATTATTACTGTTTTTTATATTCATATTTCTTTCTTCATGTTCATCATTTAGGCCTTTATCAGAAAGTAATTTGTCTGTTGATGATCAGATAAACTTATATATCAAGAAATATGCTCCGGCTGCAACTAAAAACATGAGATTCTACAAAATACCTGCAAGTATAACGTTAGCTCAAGGAATTCTGGAATCGGGTCATGGTCAAAGTACTCTGGCAAAAAAAGCAAATAATCATTTTGGTATTAAGTGTCACAAAGGATGGAAAGGAAAATCAATTTCACATGATGATGATGCAAAAGATGAATGTTTTAGGTCATATAAAAACCCTTTAAGATCTTATAAAGACCATTCTTTATTTCTAGTTGAAAGGGACAGATACAGTTCATTATTTAAGTTAAATAGAAAAGATTATAAGTCATGGGCAATTGGGCTTAAAGCTGCTGGTTACGCCACTGATCCAAAATATGCAGATAAATTAATAAGTTTAATTGAAAGGTTTAGATTAAACAGGTTTGATGAATAAACTTCCATCATCAGACTTAAAAATATCTATTAAATCATTTCCCCTAAGCTCTTTTAAAACTTTATCCCATTTCTTATTTGATAAATCAAATTCTGATTTAAAGTCAGCTAAAAGAATTTGCTCAATATTTTTGAGCCTATTAAAAATAACCTTTGCATCTTCGGAAATATCGGGTTCCTTTTTTATTGGTTTCATTTGAGGGAAGAATAAAACTTCTTGAATTGATGTTTTATCAGTCATAAGCATAACTAGTCTATCAATTCCAATTCCAATTCCTGATGTAGGAGGCATTCCATACTCTAAAGATTTAATAAAGTCCATATCAATAAACATTGCTTCATCATCACCTTTCTTACTTAATTCTAATTGATTCTCAAATCTTTTTAATTGGTCAGTTGGGTCATTAAGCTCTGAATATGCATTTGCAATTTCCATTCCATTTACAATTAATTCAAATCTTTCTGTGAGATTAGGATTTGATCTGTGCTCTTTTGTTAGGGGACTCATTGATTTAGGATAATCAGTTATAAATGTAGGATTGACAAAGTTTTTTTCACATTTATTACCGAAAATTGCATCTATCAACTTTCCTTCTCCCATACTATCGTCTATATCAATATTTAGATCTTTACAAATGGATCTTAAATCGCTTTCATTTTTACCTGAGATGTCATAACCAGTAAATTTAATAATAGCTTCAGTAATTGATATCCTCTCATATGGAGCCTTAAAATCTATTTTTTTCGAATCAAATTCAAGTTTAGTTTTACCATGAAGCTCTAAACATACTTTTTCAATTAATGATTCAGTGAGTTCCATCATCCAGAAATAATCTTTATAAGCTACATAAAGTTCAAGTATTGTAAATTCGGGATTATGATTTCTATCCATTCCTTCATTTCTAAAATCTCTAGAGAATTCATAAACAGCCTCAAACCCACCAACAATCAATTTTTTTAAAAACAATTCATCTGAAATTCTAAGATAAAGAGGTATATCTAATGCATTGTGATGAGTTATAAATGGTCTAGCTGTTGCTCCACCTGGAATTGATTGTAAAATGGGAGTCTCTACCTCGAGATAATCTTTATTATTTAAAAAATTTCTTATCGAATTAATAATTTTTGTTCTCTTTACAAATGTTTCCTTTACACTTTGGTTTACAATAAGGTCAACATATCTTTGTCTGTATCTTTGTTCTAAATCAGTAAAACTATCATATTCCTTTCCATGAGAATCAACTTTTGGTAATGGAAGTGGTCTTAGTGATTTATTAAGAATTTTGAAATCTTTTACTAATACCGTGATTTCTCCAACTTTGGTCTTAAATAATTCACCATTTATACCAATTATATCCCCAATATCAAGTAACCTTTTATAAACTAAGTTGTATTTACTTTTATCATCTCCCTCACAAATCTCATCTCTATTAAAATATACTTGAATTCTACCTTTACTATCCAAAATTTCTGCAAAAGAAGCGTTTCCTTGAATTCGTCTAGACATAATTCTACCAGCAATTACTACTTGTTTTTTATCTTCATATTTAGAGATTAAATCTGTAGAATAATTTGTTACAGGATAAAGTTCAGCCGGATAAGGATCAATTCCAAGCTTTTTTAGCTCTTCAAGTTTTTCTCTCCTTATTTTTTCTTGTTCGGTCACTATATATTGTTTAAACAAAGATAGGTTTTATAAAATAATCATTGAACTACAAATTTCTATATTTGAATGATTAATGAAAAATAAAAAAATAATAGTTAAAGATATAGGGAGGACTTCATTTTCTGATGCCTGGAAATATCAAGAAGATGTTTTTCAAAAAATAATTGATCAAAAAGTTCAAAATAGGACTTTAGAAAAAAAACTAAAAACCAATAACTATCTAATTTTTACAGAGCACAATCCTGTATATACTATTGGAAAGAGTGGAGATAAATCTAATCTTCTTTTAAATGAGAATGAATTAAAAGAAAAAGAAATTGAATTTTTTAAAATTAATAGAGGAGGAGATATAACATTCCACGGTCCAGGTCAAATTATGGGTTACCCTATAATTGACTTAGACAATTTTTTTACTGATATAAATCTTTATTTAAGATCTCTTGAAAATACTATTATAGACACTCTAAGTTTTTACGACATTTTAGGATTCACAATTAAAGGAGAAACTGGTGTTTGGGTGAAAAATCAAAATGAATTTAAAAAAATATGTGCATTTGGTATAAGAGCAAGTAGATGGGTAACTATGCATGGATTCTCATTGAATGGAAATTCTGACTTAACTTATTTTAATAATATTATACCATGTGGAATAAAGGATAAAGGTGTTACTTCAATTAAAGATATCTTAAATCAAGAAGTAGACTTAGAAGAACTAAAGGAGAAGATTATTGAAAATTTTGAGAAAAATTTTGATGCAAATTTAGTTTATGATAATTAGTTTATTTCATATGATACAATTGAAAAATTATCGATTTTAGAAATTATTTCAAGTTTACCATCGATATCTGAATCAATCAAATCATAAGATGAACTTCCTTTTAATGGGAATCCTTCAATTAACTCTCCACTGTCATTATATAGATAGATATTATCATCATTAAGGTCGGTAGTTCCAACATAGAAATTTCCAGATATATTGAAAATTTTAGGTTTAGAATATCTGCCAATTGGAAGCTTTACATTAATACCTTTAATTAATAAAATATCCTCGCTTAAATATATTAGTTTATCATCATAAATATTAATCATACTGTTCTCGGATAGATTTAGATTATTTCTGTTAAAATTTCCGTTAGTGTCAATCTGAATTAAATTTCCTTGGTTATCAGAAGTAGTAAATGAACCTAGATATGAATATACAGTATTATCATTATACTGAATTTTATTCCCAACAACTATTCTGTCTTCACCTCTTCTATTAAGAATTTTTAAATCACCATTTTTTAGTTGAATAACAATATAATCTTTACCATCAATTCTAATATGAACTGGACTTTTTATAATATCTGATGAAAAATTTTCAGGGCTAAAACCATTTACAATTTTTCCCTTTGCATCATACATTATAATTTGATTATCGTATGTTATAACTATTCTATAATTTCTATTCTTTTCATAATCAAAAACAGAAATTGGGTTTATGTTATCTGCTAATTCTAAACCAAAACTTAAATCGTTAACCTGATTTCCATTTCTATCAAGAAGATATAATCGATCCTCTGTTCTAAATAGCATTTGGAGTCTGCCATTTTTATAAGCATCAATTTGTTTTATATCTCCGATGATTCTGCTAGATAGATTTCTTCTCCAAATAAGATTACCCTTATTTGAATAATAATGTAATACATTTTCAATGTCTTGAAATACAAAGTCATATTCGTTAGTAGTATGATTTTTTATCCAAATTGGATCCAAAATTATTTCACTATCCGATGAAACAAGAAATTCTGTATACGCCTCACCTTCCTGAGAGAAAGTATCGATTTTTTTAAAATCAAAATTTAAAAGTGCTATATCTTGACTTAATTTACCAACGAATGAAATAAAAGGATATGAATCTGAATCTAAAGAATTCATTATTCTTGAATTCATTTTATTCTTTGTATTTACAACCCAGTTGAAATTATTGTTAAAGGATATATTCTTCTTATAACTTGTGTAAACAGAATTAGAACCAAGTACATCATTGATTTTATTTGAATTAATTATATTTCTTAATTGAGAAACAGATTTACCAATAATTAAAAAATTATTAATTAAAGTTGAATAGTTGATTTTTGAATCATAACTAAAAGATTGTAATAATAATTTTAAGCCTTCATCAAGGTTTATAAAATTTATATCTGTGTAGTTACTTTCTTGAAAATTAAAATATTCCTCAATTTGATCTATATTTTTTAAACTAATAACTAAAAATTTTTCTTGATCATCAACTATACTTATATCATTGATAAGATTGATAGATTTAAAACTATAATCATCAGCAGCAATATTATTTGATTTAAAGTAATTTTTAACATTGTATATGAACCTCTCAGAATCTCCTAAACTAAAAGAGAAAAGTGATCTAAATGTGTTAGGAATAACATTATCTGATATAATCTCTTTAGAGGAAATATTTTTTAAAATTGAAATTTTGGAACTAAGTGAGTCTCCTAATTTAGTAACACCTGAAAGTTCAACAATATCAGTTGAGTTTGCAAAATCAAATCCAATCCATGATGTTTTAACCCTAGGTAATAGGGGTAGATTATATGATCTGTAATCACCAGAATTTGAACCATTTGATTTAATAAAAAAATTGAATGGATCATTTTTGTCTATTGTTTTTGAAATTTTTAACAAGTCAGGATTTATTTTCTTGTTATTTGTTTTATGATCTCTTATAATGTTTTCCAAGACTATGTCATTATCTGAACTTATGTAAAAATCACCTATGATTGTCTTATAAATTGTCTTATTAATATTATCCTTTGTATATATATCAAAGTCTTGATAAGTTCTATTGAAGTAATCATTATTAAATATTGAGTCACTTAATTCAACTCTACTAATAAACGTATAGGCTGTTTCATCTTTACTAAAACGGGATAAACTTAAAACTCCCTTTTTAGTAAAACTATTAGAAAGTAAATTCAAATTATTATAAACTACTTTAGAATTAGGATAAAGATTTGAAATTAGCTGATTTTTTTCAAGAATATTTTTTGTGACACTTAAATCATTTATGTTGATAATTTTTTCTGACTCTAAAGGAATAAAATCTAATTCGGAAATATTAGAATTTTCAATTTTACTACATGATGCAGTTATTACTAAAAAAAGAAGAAAAATTATTCTTATTGGAAGTTTCATTAATTGAATTTAAGGGTTTGTTGATTAGACTTAATTTGAAATGATTTTCTGTGATATTCTGTTCTGCCGTATTTTGTAATCATATCTATATGAAATTTTGTTCCATATCCTTTATTTTTTATCCAATTATATTCAGGATACTTTAGATGTAAATTAGACATATACTCATCTCTGTATGTTTTTGCTAATATAGATGCTGCAGCAATATTCTGATATTTTTGGTCACCTTTGATAATACACTTATATTCTAGATTCTTGTATGGCTTAAATAATTTTCCATCAACTAGAATGAAATTAGGTTCAATATCTAAGCCCTCTATTGAATTATGCATTGCCTTAAAAGTAGAGTTTAAAATATTATTTTTATCAATGTGTGAGGAGCTTACAAATGCAACTGAGTAAGCCAATGCATTTTTTTCAATATATTTTTTAAGTACTAGCCTTTTTTTTGGAGATAACTTTTTTGAGTCATTGAGATTTTTATTTTCAAATCTTTTTCCAAGTATTACAGCAGCTGCCGTAACAGGACCCGCAAGACTTCCTCTGCCTGCTTCATCAATTCCTACTTCATACTTAAATTTTGAAAACTTATTCATTAGCATTTTAATAAAATCAAATTTTAAAAGAAATCTTACCTTAGTATGAAATTACAAAAATAGATGCAGAAGTTTTTTCTGGTAACAAGCTTTTTTTTAATTCCAATAATTTTAATTGCACAGACGGATGATATTGACGGCAAATTAAAAGCTCAAGAAGAACAGCAAAAATTAGAGGAGGAAGCAAATAAGAAAACAGATACACTAACCACTGAATTTTATAAAATATATTATTTAGATGGAAGGACGGAAACTGTGGATACATCTCTTACTATTTCAAAAGACTACAAGTTTAACTTTACGAGAAAGGACAATTTTGAATTAATTAAAATGTCAAATGTTGGCCATACATACAATAATTTAGGATATAATTTAACTCATAATGATTACCCAAAGATGGGTGCGTTAGGAAAACACTTTAATTATTTTGAAAAAGATGATATTGGCTACTACGAAGTTCCAACTCCATTTACTGAATTATTTGCTAAATCTACCTTTGAACAAGGACAAATTTTAGATGCATTAATTTCAATTAATTTTAATCCAAATTATAATCTTACTCTTGCCCATAAAGGATATAAATCTCTTGGAAAGTACCAATCAATTAAATCAAGAGGAAACCAATTAAGACTTTCCTCAATATTTAATTCAAATAACAATTTAACTAATGTTAAGCTTCATTTCACTTCTCAAAATATTTTTAATGATGAGAATGGTGGACTTGAACCTGATAGTATTTATTTTTTCGAACAAGCACCAGATTATTTTGTTTTAGATGAATATGGGAATCAAATTCAAAATGATGACGGAACATATGAAATGATATATTATGATGGTTATCTCGACAGATCCAGACTTGGTCCAAATCTAATTGCATCTGGGAGTTTATACTCAAAAAGATTTTTTACAGACATTTCAAGAGTAATTGTAAATAAAGTTGATAAAAACACATCTTTAATTCTTGGTTATCAATATATTCATGAATATAAAAAACTCAATTTTAAAGAAACTAGAGCTATCAAATTCTTTGGTGATTTTTTTTCTGTTGACACTCAAGATAAATCGATTAATGACTTGTCCAGATTTATTCTAGATGAAAATATTTTTTATCTAAAATCTAATTTTAATAAACTTGGTATAATCCATCTACAATTCAAACAAATTAATTGGAAAAACACATATCAAATTGAAAGTGATATAGATTTAATTGACATGTTAAATCCTAAGCAATCAAAAATTTCACTTAATTGGAAAAAGAATATATCAAATTTCAGTTTGTACTTTGATATTGATAATTCATTAAAAGACTCTTTTAAATCAAATAAAATTGAACTAGGAATTGAAGGAAATTTTTTAAAAAATTTCAAATTTGCTATTTCTGGTTCACAATTTGAAAGATCTCCAAACTTCAATTTTGTTTTATTTAGAAGTCAATATGAAAGTTATAATTGGTACAACCCAAACCTAAGTGATGAAAGAGTATCTAAAGTATCTCTTGACATTTCTTATAAAAATTATGTCAATTTAATTGGTGAGTATAATATAATCGAGAACTTTACTTTCTTTAGAGAATCAGCTAATCCTTTATTAGGAGAATTTGATCTTTTTAGAAAAGCTGTGCCTAATCAATCAATAAATGAAATTAAATATTATAAGGTTAAGCTATATAGTAAAATTCCTATTGGAAAGTTTTCAATAGTCAACACCGTTCAATATCAAAAAAAAGATCAGATTGTTGAATTTGAAGAGCTATCTGCAATTAATGTTCCAGAGTGGATAACAAGAAATACAATTATGTATTCCTCTAAATTATTTAATAGATCTCTTGATATACAAACTGGAGTTACATTTAATTATTTTACAAAATTTTGGGCTAATTATTATAATCCGCTCATCTCTGAGTTTGTAGTTCAGAATTATAAAGAAATAGGTGAGTTCCCAAGATTTGATTTATTCTTTAACGCTAAAATACAGCAGACAAGAGTTTTTATAAAAGTCGAACACTTAAATAGTTCTTTAAGTGGATATGATTACTATTCAGACCCCTTTACTCCATACAGAGATATGTCTGTTAGATTTGGTTTAGTTTGGAATTTCTTCCAATAAAATAAAAATGAGAAATTTTTATGTAATAGGGGTAATGTCAGGAACTTCAATAGATGGTGTAGATTTTGTTTACGTCAAGTTTACTCAAAATGATACTTGGAATTTTAAAATTATCAACTCAAAAACATATAAATATGAAGACTCAATAACTGAATTTCTGATCGATATATCTAAAAAGGGTATTGAGGAGATTAAAAAGATTGATATTGAATATTCTAAGAAGTTGGCAATATATATTAACCAATTCATAGATGAATTTTCCATCAATAAAATTGATTTTGTTAGTTCTCATGGACACACCGCAATTCATGATCCTTCTAATTCATTTACATATCAAATTGGAAATTTACCTGTATTATCTAAGGAAACTAATCATAATGTAATTTGTGATTTTAGAGTTCAAGACATAGAGCTAGGTGGACAAGGAGCTCCTCTTGTTCCAGTTGGTGAAAAATATTTATTTAATGAATATGATTCATTTATTAATTTGGGTGGGTTTGCCAATATTTCAAATCATTTACAGGAAAGTTTGATTGCTTATGATATATGTCCAGTTAATATAGTGCTAAATAACCTATCAAAAAAAATTGGAAAAGATTTTGATAATAAGGGATCTATTGCTTCTTCAGGAAAACTTATTTTAAACCTTTATGAGGAATTGGAAAATTTAGAATATTATAAATCAAGTCCACCTAAGTCATTAGGAATTGAGTGGGTAGATGCAAATATATTTCCATTGATTAATAAATATTTTGATTATCCAATAGAAGATTTATTAAATACCTTATCAAATCACATTGCAAATCAAATTTCAAATAATTTGAAAGATATAGATAAAGTTTTAGTTTCAGGTGGTGGAGCATATAATGATTATTTAATTGATATAATTAGATCAAAAACAGCTTCTGAAATTATAATTCCATCGAAAAATATAATTGAATTTAAAGAAGCTTTAATTTTTGCATTTTTAGGAGTCTTGAGATATTTAAATATTCATAATTGCTATTCTTCAGTAACAGGCGCATCGAAGAATCATTGTTCTGGAAAAATTTTTTTATTAAATTAGTTGTTTACCATAAATCATACTTATGAAAAAAACATATCTACTTATCATATCTCTAATCTCCTTAAATATAAGTGCACAAAATATTACGTGGCAGAATGTTAATATAAATGTACCATTTGAAAATACAGATTCTGTATATAATCTAATTGATGGATTCTATTCTAATATTCAAATACCTGAGGGTGTTAGAGTTTCTTTATGGAGTATTGAATATAAAGGATCAAGTGAAAAGGCTACCCATGTTTTAAATTTTGCTGGCTCAAAAGAGGCACTTACTGAATTTGAATCAAGAAAATTAACTCCAGAATGGGATGCTTATGTGTCAAAATTAAATTCTTTAACTAGTCGAGATGGATTTTCTGTTACAGCAGGTGTTACTCTTGTTAGATATAATTTAGATAAATGGCAACAGCCGATTGCTCAATCACATCAATGGAAAATAAGAAATCCAATTAAATTTTTAACTGCTTTTGCCAATTTAATGTCAGCCTTTAATGATGATTCTGGATATGTTTCTATTGGTCAGACTACTCATGGAGTTGAAAATGGTGAAACTCATTATATATACCTAACTTACCCTGATTTAATTGCTGCTTTGGATTTTGGGAATGCCCAAAATAAAAATCAAGCTGATGCAATTAACAAATGGATAGAAGATACAAAAGATGAGGAATATACTAGGAGTATAACAAGGGTTATGCTTCAATCATGGGAATAAATTTTAATTAAATGGAAACAATATTATTAGGAATATTTATTCTAGGTTATTTAGCAATAACACTAGAGCATAGTTTGAAAATTGATAAGCTTATACCTGCTTTAGCAATGATGGCTTTTTTATGGGCATTAATTGCAATATTTCATATACCGGTATTTGAAGTTGATACTGAGTTACGGGAACTAATTCCAACAAAAATAAAGAAGATAATGGCATATCATTTATCTCATACTTCAGAGATATTAATCTTTCTTTTAGGGGCAATGACTATTGTTGAGATTATTGATTACTATAATGGTTTTGAAAAAATTAAATCATTTATTAGAACCAAATCAAAAAAGAAATTATTGTGGATATTTTCAATATTAGCATTTATTTTATCTGCCATAATTGACAATTTGACTGCTACTATTGTTCTAATTACAATTCTTCAGAAAATTATTAGAGATAAAAACTTAAGATTATGGTTTGCCGGTTTAATTGTAATTGCAGCAAATGCAGGAGGAGCCTGGTCTCCAATTGGAGATGTAACAACAACAATGTTATGGATAGCTGATAAAGTTACCGTCCCAATGTTATTATATTATGTGTTTATTCCTTCTGTGGTATGTATGATAGTACCAGTATATATTGCATCATTTCTTAAACCTTTTAAAGGAGATTTAGATAAAATGGACAATGATGAAAGTAGTATAACAAAAATAGGTACAAGAATGCTTTGGTTAGGATTATCGGCTATTCTTTTTGTACCATTTTTTAAAGTTTTTACAGGCCTTCAACCATATGTAGGTATGATGCTTTCTCTTGCTATAGTTGCAACATTTGCAGAAATATACAGCGGTACTAAATTTAATATTAGTACTCCTAATGAAGATAGTATTATGCATAGTAAAAGCCCTGTACACTCTGCATTAACTAAGATTGAGCTTCCCAGTATTTTATTCTTTCTAGGAATCTTGATGGCAGTAGCAGCTCTAGAATCAATTGGATATCTATTTGAATTTGCTCAATATTTAGAAACTGTTATTCCTGATATTAGAATAGTTGCAGGTTTCTTAGGTCTAGGATCAGCAATAATTGATAATGTACCTTTAGTAGCTGCATCAATAGGTATGTTTTCTCAACCAGTTGACGATTCTTTATGGCACTTAATTGCATATGCAGCAGGTACAGGAGGTAGTGTACTTGTAATTGGTTCTGCGGCTGGAGTTGTAGCAATGGGGATGGAGAAAATTGAGTTTTTTTGGTATCTAAAAAAAATAGGATGGTTAGCATTCCTAGGATTTCTTGCTGGATTTATAACATTTGTATTATTTGAGGCATATATTCTTTAATCACTAATATTGAATTATAAGCAAACTGAGAAGTGGATCTTAAATCGTTTACCATTTTATCAATCTCAAGGTTCAAAAGCATATAAACCAGGTCTTGATAACATAAGATCTTTTGTTGACCATCTCAATATTAATATTCAAGATATTAAGCTTATTCATGTTGGTGGAACAAATGGAAAAGGAAGTACGTGTGCATATTTATCATCAATAATTCAAGAGTCAGGATATAATGTAGGCACATTCACATCACCTCATTTTTTTGATTATCGAGAGAGAATTAAAGTGAACAATAATAAAATCGAAAAGGGTTTTATTTCAAAGTTTATTGTAACTAATCGTGATATAATTGAAAAATTGGAGCTTACTTTTTTTGAGCTTTCATTTGGAATGTCACTATCCTATTATATTGAAAAAAAAGTAGACTATGCAATAATTGAAGTTGGTTTAGGAGGAAGATTAGATGCTACAAATATTATTAATCCAATTCTATCTGTAATTACAAATATTTCATATGATCATACAGAAATATTAGGAAATACATTAAAAAAAATTGCATTTGAAAAAGCTGGAATAATAAAACAAAACACAAAAGTAATAATAGGGGAAAGAGATAAATACACAGAAAATGTTTTTATTGATATCGCGAATAAAAACCTTTCAGAAATAATATTTGCATCTGATTACAAATCAAAATTTGAAAATTCAGATATAGAATATTTAAATAAAAACATTAAAACTGTCGTTCAAATTTGTAAAAATCTAAATGATGAAAAAATAAATGATAATAGTATAGAAAAAGGTATTTTAAATGTTGATATAAATACTGATTTTTATGGAAGGTGGACAGTTTTAAATGATTCCCCAAAGATTATTTTTGATTCTGCTCATAATGAGTCAGGTTTTATTCATTTGTCTAAACAATTATGTTTATTAGAATATGATAAACTGTTTTTTATTTTAAGTTTTGTTAAAGGAAAAAATGTTAAAAAATTAATTAGTTATCTTCCAGATAAATCTTTAATCTATTTTACTTCTTCTAATATATCAAGGTCTATGAATTATTTTGAAATTGAAGAAAGTATTGGAGAAAATATTAATTTTAACAAAAATCCAAAAAAGATATATAGTAATATATTAAGTGGTGCTTCATCTAATGATTTAATCATAATAACTGGAAGTAATTATATTGCGAAAGAAATTTTTTCATGAAAAAAAGATTTTTAATTTTTTTATTTCTCTTGTTTAACTATTCATTGGTTTTTTCTCAAATTACAACCGATAGACCAGATCAAACTGAATCTGCAGTTGTTTTATCCACAGGTCAAATTCAGGTTGAATCTGGAATTTCAATTGAAAATTCCCAATCTAATATTAATACTCTTTTTAGGATTGGTATAATTGAAGGAATTGAGATAAGAATTAATAGTAATTATTTAATAAATGATGAATTATCGTTTATGAAAAAATCATCATTTAGCGATTTTGAGGTAGGAGCTAAGTTTAGAATCTTTGATAAAACTTCAAATAATACAAAAGTTGCTTTTCTGTCCCACCTTTCTATTCCTACTGCAATTGATGTATTTTCTAATAATGTCTATGGTATTCTGAGTAGATTAAATGTTTCACATGACCTAAATAATGAATCTCAAATTGGCTATAATTTTGGCTATAATAAATTCAAAAAAATGGATGGACAATTTATATATACAATTGTTTATGGAAGGAGTTTAGATTCTTTTGGAATATTTTTTGAAATCTTTGGGGATGATTCTAAAAATAGTTTTAACATTAATTTTGATTCAGGAATTACATACCTTTTAGACAATGAAAAACAGCTTGATCTATCCATAGGTAAGGGCATAAATAACGACATGCTTTTTATTTCTGGAGGAATTAGTATTAATATAGACTAAATCAGATTAAAGAAACCCTATCAATCTAGGTGTATTTTCTTTATAACTCTTGTAGCTATCAAGATGACCCCATTTTTTTTCTCCACTTTTTTCCAATAAATTTATTCCACTGACATTAACAAGAAGTAGATATGTGAATATCGGAGATACTAGTGTGAACATTTGATATACCTCCAAAGAAGAGTAGCTTATTATTGCAACTCCAGTCCAAAGTACTATTTCACCTAAATAATTAGGATGTCTTGAGTACTTCCATAATCCTGTTGTTATGAACTTATCTTTATTATACTCAATTTTTCTAAAATTTGTCTTTTGATTATCTGAAATTATCTCTAATGCAAATCCAATAATAAATATTACTATACCAATATAAGTAACGCTTGTTAGTTCTATTCCATTTGAGATACCAGTTAATGCGCAAATCGCACATATAGATACCCACATCCCTGAAATAGTAAATGCCATAAAAAACCAACTAAATGATTTTTTAATTTCTCTAAATCTCTTATCCTCACCTGCTTTTTTTATTCTTGTAAATAAAAACGTCCCTAATCTTAAAGTCCACATAATGATTAAAGAAGAGACAATGATGTTTCCAAAGTTAATAATACCATCAGTTGATGATAAGAGAACGTATAATACTATTGATATGTATGAAATAGTCCCAGTTAAGTCATAAAATTTCTCTGTTTTAAAGACATAAGCAGGAATAAATAATAACCAATGAATAATAAAAGATAATATTATTCCATTCCTTACGTCTTCTATTCCTGTCAAAATTCCAAGCGATACTGATATCAAAACAGCAACAAAGGATATTATATAATTTAATAGACTATTTTTCATACTTATCAATTTCTTGTCTCATTTTTTTAATATTATCATAACCTACTCTACAACATCCACCAATAATATCAGGTGATAAACTTAACCATTTTTTGATCATTTTGTCGTCATATAATTTATTTCCAGTCCAAATTTTTTCTTCTGGATTATAAATTTCCCCTGAATTAGGATAAATAATAATTTTCTTTTTAGTATTACTCTTTAAAATTTCACATGCCTCTTTAACATATACTGGTGAAAAACAATTAAGGCCGATAGTAGTTATATGATTAAACTTAGAAAGTATTTTACAAGCTTCTGAAATTGATGAACCATCCCTAAAATCAATATTTTCATTACATGTCATAGAAACCCATATTTCTTTATTTAGCTTATCAAAAATTTTTGAAAGTATTTTGATTTCTCTTAAACAAGGTATAGTTTCATATAAAACAATTTCATAGTCAATTTCTTTAATTACATTTAGATTATTAAAATGGAAATTATATATTTCATCATCAGTAGAGTCATAAATGCCAATATATTCTGAAGCATTTTTCTTGTAAGATGCATAAGGACCTAAACTAGCTACTATTTGAATATCTTTTTTTGTTTTAGACTCCATTATGGCATTTTTAGCTAGATCTAAAGATTTTTGAAATACTTCTTTTATTTTTTCTGAATTAATTCCTTTTTCTCTTAATATGTCGTAACTAATTTGATATGTTGAAGTCAATAAATAATCTGCACCTGAATTTATGTACCCTTTATGAATTTTTTTTATAAGTTCAGGATTATTGATTAAAGCGTCACCAGTCCAAAGCCGATTATTAAGATTATAACCATCTAACTCTAATGGGTAGGACATACTTCCATCTAAAAGTTTGATATTATTTTCCATTTAACTAAATTAAAAAAGTATATGATAAGAAATCTAAAATAAACTATATTTGCTTCCAATTATATAGGGCGCTTAGCTCAGTTGGTTTAGAGCACTTGGTTTACACCCAAGGGGTCGGGGGTTCGAATCCCTCAGCGCCCACTTCCTGTTTAATATTTAATTTATTAATTCTTTTATTTTTTACTACATTAACTCTAAACAGTAAAAATTGAAAATTTTATTAACAGGATCATCTAAGGGAATTGGATTTAGTATTGCTAAAACTTTAATTAATGAAGGCCATGAAATTGCCCTTCATTATAATAAAAATAAATCATCATTAGATACTTTAATTAAAGATTCTAAAACAAATTCTTTCACAATACAGTCAGATTTATCTGATTTAAATCAAATTAAATATCTAGTGAACAATACAATTGATAAGTTATCATTTCCTGACTGTATTATTAATAATGCAGGAATTGCAGAATCTGCTAATATATCAATAGACTTTGAGAAATGGAATGATTTATTTGATAGAACAATTGATGTGAATCTTAAAGCTCCTTCACTTATTTTTAAAGAATTAATAAAATATAAAAGAGCAAATAAAATTAAATCCAGATTGAGATTTATTAATATTGCTTCAAGAGCTGCATTTAGGGGTGAACAAGAGGATTATATTTCTTACGCTTGCTCTAAGGGAGGGATGATTTCTCTTACTAAGACTATGTCAAGATCGTTTGGAGAAACTGATAATATTGTAGCAATTAGTATTGCTCCCGGATTTGTTAGAACTGAAATGGCTCAAAGTTTTATTGAAAAACATGGAGAGGATGTTGTTAAGCAAGGTATTACTCTTGATAGGCTTACTGAGCCAAAAGATATCTCTCCGATAGTTTCTTTAATAGTATCAGGTAAAATGGATCATTCTACAGGATCTACAATAGATGTAAACGGTGGAAGTTTTTTAAGATAAATATCTTGCTTAACAGTCAGTTAATATACAATGACTATATTTAGATTCAATCATAAAACAATTACAATGAAAAAGTTATTTCTTTTATTAAGTGTTATAACACTTACATTTACTAATCTTAATGCTCAGGATCAAGTATACTGGGAAGATGTCCATATTGTTGTTGAACCTGGTGATGCTCCAATCGTTCTAGGACTTATGGATAACTTCTATTCTAGTATTGAGATGCCTGAGGGAACATCTGTATCTCTATTGGGTATTTTTAATAAATCTGAATGGACTGAAGCAACTCATATATTAAGTTTTATTGGGCCTGCGGAAGGCCTTGCAGAACTTAGAGATCTTAGGTCTGGAGATGCTTATACAACATATAACAATAGTATAACTAGTGTTGCAAAAATTGTTGCAATCAAACAAGGAAACACTTTAATTAGGATTCCAGGCGAAGACACAAATGTGTGGTCTTCTCAAGAGTGGTCTTTTTATGTTGAAGACCAAATAGCCTTTGGTAATGCTTTTGCTGAATTAATGAAAAGCTTTAAACCTTCTGGATATGTATCTCTAGGTGCATATACTGCTGGTGAAAGAGGTGAAACTCACTATATATATGCAAACTATCCTGATTATTTGTCTCAGTTAAAAACTGGACCTCAAACTTCAAAAGAACAAGCTGCATTTGCAAAATTCTTTGATAAAATAAATCCAATATCAAATTTTAGAGGATCTGTCACTCACAGGCCACTCAAAGGTTGGAATTAATTAATATTTACAATAAATTAAAACCCTCCATATTTTGGAGGGTTTTTTTTTAAATTGCACAAAATCATTAAAATGAAAAAAAAATATATCTTATCTATTGACGCTGGAACAACAAGCTCAAGGGCAATTATTTTTAACAAAAATGCAGAGGTAATTGAAATTGCTCAATATGAGTTCAGTCAATTTTTTCCAAAGGAGGGATGGGTAGAACATGATGCTATTGAAATATGGAATACACAATTAAAGGCAATAAAAGATGTAATTAGTAAATCAAAAATTGATCCTAACGAAATAGATTCAATTGGTATTACAAATCAAAGAGAAACAACAATAATTTGGGATAAGCAAACAGGAAAACCAGTTTATAATGCAATTGTATGGCAGGATAGAAGGACTGCAAGTTTTTGTGATGAATTAATTGAAAAAAATAAAACCTCTTTGATTCAACAAAAAACAGGTCTTGTTATAGATGCATATTTTTCAGGAACAAAAATTAAATGGATACTTGATAATAATCAAGAGTTAAGAGAGAAAGCAAATGATAATAAATTGTTATTTGGTACTGTAGATACATGGTTAACTTGGAATCTGACAAATGGGAAGTCTCATATTACTGATCCCTCAAATGCTAGTAGAACATTGCTATACAATATAAAAAATGATAAATGGGACAAAGAATTACTAGAATTATTTGATGTTCCAGAAAATATTCTACCAAAGGTTGTTGATTCATCCTCAGTATCTACTAATATTGATAAAGAAATTCTTGGTATAGAGATTCCAATTTCAGGAATTGCAGGTGATCAACAGGCAGCATTATTTGGTCAACTATGTATAAATGAAGGTGACATCAAAAACACTTATGGTACAGGTTGTTTTTGTATGATGAATACAGGAGAAAATTTTGTAATGTCAAAAAACAAAATGCTTTCAACAATTGCATGGAGAATTAATGGAGAAATTACTTATGCACTTGAGGGTAGTGTTTTCGTTGCTGGAGCCCTGATTCAATGGCTACGAGATCAACTCGGAATTATAAAATCATCACCTGAGGTTGAAGAGTTGGCTAAAACAGTTGATGACAATGGAGGTTTAACATTTATTCCAGCTTTATCTGGCCTGGCTGCTCCATATTGGGATCCATACGTTCAAGGAACAATTTTTGGAATAACAAGAGGTACTGAAAATGGCCATATAGCTAGAGCAGCTCTAGAATCAATTGCACTAAGAACAAGAGACATAGTTGTTGAAATGGAAAAAGATGCTGGAATAAAATTTAAAGATTTAAAAGTTGACGGTGGGGCAAGCAATAACAACTTATTAATGCAAATACAAGCAAATCTTCTAAGTACAAATGTTGTAAGACCAAAAACAACTGAGACTACTGCATTGGGAGTTGCTTTTCTTGCAGGACTAGCGACAGGTTTTTGGAAAGATATATCAGATTTAAAAAAACTATGGATGGAGGATATGTCTTTTCATCCGGATACAAGTTTTAAATCAAATGCTATTATAGAACTTTGGCAAAATAGAATTAATAAACTACTGAAAGTTAATGAATAGATCTGACTCTCTAAATAAGTTAAATAAAGTTAGTCAATGGGATATAATCATAATTGGAGGAGGAGCTTCTGGTTTAGGTATAGCTGTTGATGCATCAAAAAGGGGATATAAAACATTACTTCTAGAAAAGTATGATTTTGGAAAAGGCACCTCATCTAGAAGCACAAAACTTATTCATGGAGGTGTTAGATATCTTCAAAATGGTGATATAACTCTTGTAATTGAATCATTAAAAGAGAGAGGAATATTAAAGAGGAACGCACCTCATCTAGTTCGAGACTTAAGCTTTGTAATTCCATCATATGATTGGTGGTCTAGTCCTTTTTATGGCATAGGAATGAAAATATATGATATGATGGCAGGAAACCTTGGTTTAGGAAAATCAATAATGATTTCAAAAAAAGAGACCCTTGAGTTAATTCCTAATGTTAACAAAAAAGGATTAAGGGGAGGTGTAATTTATCATGATGGACAATTTGATGATTCTAGAATGACGATTACTCTTGCACTAACTGCAAATTCAAAAAAAACTGCTTTATTAAACCACTGCAGTGTTGATAAACTTATAAAGGATAAAGATGAAGTAATAGGTTTAGAATTCCAGGATACTATTAACTCAAAAAAATATAAGGTCGAAGGTAAAGTTGTTATAAATGCTACTGGAGTATTTGCAGAAGAGATTATAAGGATGGATCAGCCAGATATTGATAAAATGATCCAACCAAGTCAGGGAGTTCATATAGTTTTAGAAAAAAAATTCTTAAAAAGTAAGCATGCAATTTTAATACCTCAAACTTCTGACGGTAGGGTCCTATTTGCAGTACCATGGAAAGATTATGTTGTTGTTGGAACAACCGATACTCAAGTTAAAACAGCAAATGTTGAACCAAAACCACTAATAGATGAAATTGATTTTATATTAAATAACGCCAGTAAATATATGACCTTAAAGCCTAAAAGATCTGATATAAAATCAGTATTTGCAGGCCTAAGACCATTAGCAGCAACATCAAATAAGAAATCTACAAAGGAAGTATCAAGAAGTCACAAAATAGATATAGCTCCCTCAGGATTAATCAGTGTATTAGGAGGAAAGTGGACTACATACAGAAAAATTGCAGAGGATGCAATTAATGCGGCAATTTCAATAAATAGACTAAAAAAGAAGAAATGTAAAACAGAAAAATTAAAACTAGCTGGATATAAGAAAATAGTTGATTGGAATGATCCAATGCATGTTTATGGTTCTCAAAAGAAAAAAGTTGAGTCACTTGGAGGAATAAATGATAATAAATCATTATCTAAAAAGTTTCATATAACAAATAATATTATTGAGTGGTCAATTATACATGAAATGGCTTTAACAATTGAGGATGTTTTAGCACGAAGAACAAGAAGTATATTTCTTGATGCTAAAGAGTCAAAGAGAATTGCTCCAGAGGTGGCTAAGAAAATGGCTGAGGTTTTAGAGAAGGATCAAAAGTGGATAGACGAAGAGTTAAAAAATTTTAATAAATTAATTAAAAATTATATAGTATGATAAGTCCTTACATTGCTGAGTTTGTCGGAACTTCAATTTTACTTCTTCTGGGATCTGGAATTGTTGCAAATATCAGCCTTTCAAAAACAAAAGGTTTTGATCAGACACCATTAATAACAATTACTACTGCATGGGGTTTTGCTGTATTTGTCGCGGCATATGTTACAGGACAATTTAGTGGAGCTCATCTTAACCCTGCTGTAACTATTGGCCTTTTAGTTGCAGGCAAATTTTCTTCTGAATTAGCAGTTGGATATATAATAGCTCAGCTTTTAGGTGCAATGTTTGGTAGCTGGTTAACTTATGTTTTTTATATTGACCATTATAGAGCTACAAAAAATGAAGCTGCTGTAATGGGCTCATTTTGCACCTCTCCAGCAATAAGAAATTATAAGAATAATTTTTTTAGTGAGTTTCTTGCAACATTTATGTTAATATTTGGAATACTATATATAGTTGAACCAAATATAATAGTTGAAGGATTAGATGCTAATTTTGGTATTGGTTCACTTGGTGCGCTTCCTGTTGGTATATTAGTTTGGGTTATAGGTTTAAGTTTGGGTGGTACTACAGGCTATGCAATTAATCCAGCAAGGGATTTAGGACCAAGAATTGTATATCAATTAATACCTAGAAAAAATAAAATTTCAGATTGGGCTTACAGTTGGGTACCTGTTATAGGTCCTTCCCTAGGTGCTGTTGCTGCAGGCTTGTTATATGTATATTTTAGTTAGATGGGAGACAATAAAAAGATAGCACTAATAACTGGAGCAACATCAGGAATTGGGGAGTCAACGGCATACGAATTAGCCAATAAATATTCATTGATTCTATGTGGAAGAAATAAAGAAAAACTTGATGAATTAGAGCAGAATCTATCATCAACAACAAAAGTCATAACACTCGAATTTGATGTTAGGAACCATAAAGAAGTTTCTGAAAAAATTTCATCTCTAGATATTACATGGAAGAAAATTGAACTTCTTATCAATAATGCTGGTAATGCACATGGACTTGACTTTATTTATGAAGGAGATGTTGAGGATTGGGATATGATGATAGATACTAATATAAAAGGGTTACTATATGTTACAAAGTATGTGTTAGATTCAATGATCAAAAATAACAGTGGACACATAATCAATATAGGATCAATTGCCGGAAAAGAGGTGTATCCAAAAGGTAATATTTACTGTGCTTCAAAATTTGCAGTAGATGCAATATCACAGGGTATGAGAATTGACTTAAATAAATATAATATTAAAGTTTCACAGGTAAACCCTGGTCTTGTTGAGACTAACTTCTCAATGGTTAGATTTAAAAATGACAAAAATAGATCTAAATCGGTATATGAAGGATTAAACCCTTTGATTGGAGATGATATTGCTAAGGTCATATCATTTATTGTAAACTGTCCAGATAATGTTAACATAAGCGACTTAACCGTCCTTGCAAAATCTCAGGCATCATCTACAGTATTAAATAGAAAATAGTGAACAGAAATATATTATTATTAATATTTATTACTTTTTTAGGCTCTTGTCTTTCTAATAAGTATATAATAGTAGTAGGGCATAGAGGTGCTATGGGACACGCTCTAGAAAACACTGTTGAGTCAGTCCAAAAAGCAATTGATTTAAATGTTGATGGAATCGAAATTGATGTATTCAAATCAAAAACTGGAGAGTTGGTAGTTTACCATGATCCATTTTTAAATCGATTATCAAATTCAAATGCATTTATTGAGCAAATTTCTTTAGACTCAATAAAAAAAGTAAAATTAGTAGGAGGATTATCCATACCAACACTAAATGAGATAATAAATATAATTCCTGAAAATATATTTTTAAATATTGAGCTTAAAGGAAAAAATACTGCACTTGAGACCAATAAAATTATAATTGAACATATAAGTAAGTTTAGTGTTCCTCCCTCAAAATTTATAATATCAAGCTTCAGATGGGATGAGTTAATAAAATTTAGAAATGCTAATCAAGATGTGCCAATTGCAATACTAGTAGATTCATTATATAAAATTGATGATGCAATTAAATTAGCTAGAAAAATTAATGCTCTCGCTTTAAACCCAAATAATGAGTTTTTAACAAAGCAAATAGTAAAAAAAATTCAGTCTAATAATATCCAAGTTTATCCCTACACAATTAATGATCCTATGAATATAAAGAGGATGAAATCAATGGGAGTTGATGCGATAATTACTGACTATCCAGAACGAATTAATAAATAATTATGAAAATAACTTTTTTAGGTCATGCTACATTAGAGATAAAAATTAATGAATACTCAATTATTATTGATCCATTTATCTCAGGAAATCCTATGGCATCAGAAATTAATTTAGATGATTTAAAACCTGACTTTATACTTATCACTCATGCACATCAAGATCACACTTTAGATGTAGAAAAACTTGCTAAGCAGAATGATTCAGTTATAGTTTCTAATTTTGAAATCGTAAATCATTTCCAGAATAAAGGTCTAAAAGGCCACCCAATGAATCATGGTGGAAAATGGAATTTTGATTTTGGCGAAGTAAAGTATGTAAATGCAATTCACACTTCCACTTTTCCTGATGGATCAAATGGAGGGCAACCGGGAGGATTTATAATTTCTAAAAATAATAAGTCATTATATATAGCAGGGGATACTGCACTTACATATGATATGAAACTTATTCCACTTCAATACAAATTAGATCTTGCAATTCTACCAATTGGTGATAATTTTACAATGGGTTACAAAGACGCGATAATTGCCTCAGACTTTTTAAAATGTAATAAAATTTTAGGATATCATTTCGATACGTTTGGTTTAATTGAAATTGATCAGGCTAAGGCAATTGACGAGTTTAAAAAAGTTAAAAAAGAACTCATAATTATTAAACCTATGGAACATATAACAATTTAACTATGAAAAAAATATATCTTATTTTATGTATACTGGGAACTATATTACCATATTATAATCTCTATAAATTTTTAGAGCTTAACAATTGGTCAATGGAAGGTTTCTGGGGACTGCTTTATGAAAATTATGCAGTATCTATGATTTCATATGACTTAAGTATTGCTGCACTTACTTTCTTAATATATATAATTTATACATATTGGTCCAAGCCAAAAAAAATATTTAAGTATTTATTGCCTTTCTTTGTAGGCTTCTCTTTGGCATTACCATTTTATCTTTATGACACTTATGAGTCTAACTAGATAATTCTTTGGTTTTTATCATTATGCATGCACCTGCATTGATTAGTACTAATGAAATTGTACCTATTAAGAAAAAATCAAGGTTTTGTGATTTTCTAATTATAGCCTCTCCAAATACGCATAAACCAGAGCTAAAAATTAAAATACCTAAAGTTCCAACAATTGTATACTTATTAATCATCTTTTATTACATTTAAATCTAATTTATTCAAATTCAAATTTATGTCAACAGAAATTTGGTTTTTTATTATTACAGGACTAGTGATTTTTAATTACTTGTTTTCAAATATTTTAGATTATATAAATCATAAAAACTGGAAAGATGATATTCCTAATGAATTGAAAGACTTTTATGAAAAAGAAAAATATAAGAAAGCTAAAGATTACTCCATATCAAAAAATAAGATAGGTTTTCTTTCAAGTACGATAAGTTTCTTATTAGTATTTTCTCTTTTAATTTTTAATGGGTATGGTATAATTAACGATTTGGTCAGCAGTTTTGAATCAAGCTTTATTAAATCGGGACTATTCTTCTTGACTCTTTTTTTGATAAACACCCTAATCTCATTACCATTTTCATATTATAATACATTTGTAATTGAAGAAAAATTTGGTTTTAATAAGACTACAAAAACAACCTTTTTTCTAGATATAATTAAGTCTTCTGTTCTTTCCATTTTAATTGGAGGAGCTTTACTTTTTCTTGCACTATACCTATATGATAAAATAAATCAAGGTTTTTGGCTATGGTTGTGGATAGGTCTATCAATACTAATGATATTTATTAATATGTTTTACGCAGATTTGATTGTTCCAATATTCAACAAATTGACACCACTAGAGGATGGAGAATTAAGGAGTAAGATAGAAGATTACTCAAAGAAGGTTGGGTATTTGTTAAAAAATATTTATGTGATTGATGGTTCAAAAAGATCAACTAAAGCAAATGCATTTTTTAGTGGTCTTGGACCTAGAAAAACTATAGCATTATATGACACTTTGATAGAGAAACATACTGAAAACGAATTGGTAGCTGTTCTTGCCCATGAGGTTGGTCATTTTAAGAAAAAACATATTTTTTCAGGTTTAGTATTCTCAATAATCCAAATTGGAATAATGACTTTTTTCTTTGAACTATGTTTAAGTCTTCCTGAAATTTCTTTAGCATTAGGAGGCTCAGATATTTCTTTTCATCTTGGATTGATAGGATTTAGTATAGTGTTTTCTCCAATCTCAATGTTATCAGGAATTCTGATGAACTATATAAGTAGAAAAAATGAGTTTGAAGCAGATGCCTATGCAAAGCAGACCTTTAATGGAGAAGATTTAGCACTAGCATTAAAAAAACTATCTGTTGATAGCCTCTCTAACATCTATCCACATCCCTTATATGTATTCTTTCATTACTCTCATCCTCCACTTATAAAAAGACTTAGAGCATTAGACTAAAACTATGAAAAGAAGAAACTTTATTTTAGATATATTTAGTGCTGGAATAGTATCTGCTATGTCAACTAAATTAAGAGCTATAAACTTAAATTTTACACCAATGGTAAGATCAATATCAACTTGGAAAACAACTGAAGCGAATCAAAAAGCTGGTCAGATGCTTGATAAAGGTGAACATGCATTAGATGCTGCTGTTGCAGGTGTTGCAATTGAAGAAGAAAATCCAAAAAATACAACTGTTGGTTATGGAGGTGCTCCTGATAGAACTGGAAAAGTTACGCTTGATGCATGTGTTATGAATCATCTTGGAGATTGTGGTTCTGTTGTTGCTGTAGAAAATATAGTGAATGTTGCAAGATTAGCTAAAGATGTAATGGAAAAAACACCACACGTAATGTTATCAGGAAAAGGTGCTGAAGAATTTGCAATTTCTCAGGGATATAAAAAAACAGATTTATTGACTGATAAATCTAGAAAAGAATGGGAAGAGTGGTTAATAGATCAAGATTATAGACCTATTATTAATATTGAGAATCATGATACAATTGGAATGTTATGTATTGATAAGAATAATAACTTATCTGGAGCATGTACAACTAGCGGATTAGCATATAAAATGAAGGGTAGAGTTGGGGATTCCCCTATTATTGGTTCAGGTCTTTTTATTGATAATAAAATTGGAGGTGCAGTTGCGACAGGTTTGGGTGAAGAGGTTGTGAAAACCGTTGGATCTTTTCTAGTCGTTGAGTTAATGAGACAAGGCTTATCTCCTCAAGAGGCATGTGAGAAGGCTGTCAAAAGAATAGTTTCAAACAACTCACAAGAAAATAAATTCCAAGTAGCTTATATAGCTATGAATAAAAAAGGCGAAGTAGGCTCATATAGCATTGAACCAGGTTTTACATATATGGATTATGTAAATGGAGAAAATAAAGAGATTTTTTCTAAGTCTGAGTTGTAATTTAAGAGAATATTGACTTCATCTTTTCCATCTCCTCCTCAGCGAGTTTTGGATCAACTAAAATTCTTCCGCTATATTCGTCGGTAATTATTTTTTGTCTTGAAGCAATTTCCATCTGAACTTGAGGTGGAATAGTAAAATATGAACCACCAGATGCATTTCTCTCTATAGGAACAATTGCTAACCCATTCTTGACATTTGACCTTATTCTTTTGTAAGCAGATATTAAGTTATCTTCAATCTTTTTCTCAAACTCTTTAGATTTTTCTTGAAGAGTTTTTTCTTCTTTCTCAGTTTCTTTAAGAATCTCTCCTAACTCAGAGTTTTTATTTTTTAAATGAGATTTACGATCTTTAATTTTATCTTTTAGTTCATCTATAACTGAAGTCTTACTATCTATAGTTTCCTTGTATTGTGCAATCTTCTTCTCAGACAATTTTATTTCAAGCTCCTGAAACTCTTGCTCCTTAACTATCGCATTATACTCTCTATTATTTCTAACTTTTTTTAAGTCAGCCTCATATTTTTTATGATTGGCCTTTGAGGTTGTAATAGCATTTTCTTCAAATTTGATACCATCTTGACTTTCTTTAATCTCATTTTCGAAACTCTCAAGTCTTTTATTTAGTCCAGCTATTTCATTTTCCAGATCTTCTACTTCTAATGGTAGCTCACCTCTTATACTTCTTATTTGATCAATTCTTGAATCAATTAACTGAAGATCAAAAAGTGCTCTTAATTTTTCCTCTACTGATGTTTCAACTTTTTTTGCCATTTTAATAATAGTTTACCGGGTTAATATTTTGTTCGGATAAAAGGACCGTAAAATTAGGTAATTTTTTATTAAGAAATTCCTTAATAAACAATTTTATGTGTTTTTCACTTTCATAATGTCCAATGTCAATTAGGATAGCTTTGTTATCAGCTTCAAAGAAGTTATGATATTTAAAGTCTGAACTAATAAAAGCATCA
>CACEJV010000006.1:0-48983 GCA_902559905.1 uncultured Bacteroidota bacterium
TTACTTCTAAACTTATCAACTCTACCAGCAGTATCTACAAGTTTTGACTTACCTGTATAATAAGGATGAGATGTTCTTGAAATCTCTAATTTAAATAGTGGATACTCTACACCGTTAATCTTGGTAGTTTCTTTTGTCTCTACTGTTGATTTAGTAATAAATACATCATTATTGGACATATCTTTAAATGCTACTAATCTATAGTTTTCAGGATGTGTATTACTTTTCATAGCTTAAAAGTGAGTGCAAATTTAAAATTTTTTTCATATATCCTATCATTATAATTGCTTAATTTTGCTTTTCACAATTAACACAAACAAAATGATACAAACTAATGGAACAATAAAATCAGTGGTAATTAATTATGGACTTCTTTTAGGTGGAGTTACGGTTGCATTTTCTCTAATGTTATTCTTAATGAATATGCATATTGAACAAGGTTCTCTTCAGAGTATAGTAAACCTAATTTTAACAGTTGGAGCAATTGTATTTGGACAGTTAGCTTTCAAAAACGGAAATCAAGGTTTCCTTAGCCTTGGAGAAGGTTTTAAAATAGGACTTGGCATATGTCTAGTGGGGTCAATTATTAGCATTATATATGGAATTTTTCAGATGACAGTCCTTGATCCAGAGACAATGACCAAAGTAATGGAATATTCAATTGATCAGGCAATTCAACAAAATCCTGAACTTACAGATGAAATGATAGAGGCGATTGAAGGAAGTATAGAATTCTTTACTTCTCCTTCAATGATTGCTGTATTTGGTCTTGGGTCAGCTTTATTTTTTGGTAGTATAATTTCATTAATAACAGGATTAGCACTTAAGAAAAATAAACCTGCTTAATTGTATTTATGGATGTTTCAATCATCATACCTCTTTTAAATGAATCTGAGTCACTAAAGGAACTTGATGATTGGATATCCTTATCTTTTAAGTATAAAGATTTAGATTATGAGGTTGTTTACATCGATGATGGTAGCATTGATTCATCATGGGATATAATTAAGTCCATAAGTCAAAATAATTCAAACAGAAAAGGAATTTCTTTCATCAAAAACTACGGAAAGTCTCAAGCTTTAAGGGTTGGTTTCTCAGAAGCAAAAGGGAAATATATTGCTACCTTAGATGCAGACCTTCAGGACTCACCTGAAGAAATTCCATTAATGATAAAGAAGCTTATAGATAATGATCTTGATTTGATCTCTGGTTGGAAAAAGAAACGATATGATTCCTTTATTACTAAAAGAATCCCTTCTTATTTTTTTAATCTGGTTGCCAAAGTTTTTTCAGGAATTAATCTGAATGACTTTAATTGTGGTATAAAAGTATATAAGAAGGAAGTCGCTAAGTCAATAACTTTATATGCAGATATGCATAGGTTCATTCCTATACTTGCAAAAAATCAAGGATTTAATAGAATAGGTGAACATGTTGTAAAACACCAACCTAGAAAATATGGTAAAACTAAATTTGGCAATGAGCGGTTTATAAGAGGGTTTCTAGATATAATTACTTTATGGTTTACTGAAAAATTTGGTAGAAGACCAATGCATTTTTTTGGGACTTTAGGCACTATAATGTTTTTAGTTGGTATTTTATTTACAATTTACCTTGGGTATAATAAACTTTTCATAGATACTTCCTCAAGATTAATAACATCAAGACCTGAGTTCTATATTGCTTTAATCACAGTAATATTAGGTGCCCAATTTTTTATAGCGGGATTTCTAGCTGAGATAATAATTAAATTTAATATTAGTAAAAATAAATACTCAATCAAAGAGAAAACTTTTTAAATGAATTACTTTACTAGAGTTCTAAAATATGGTCTAGATTATACTTATTATGGAGTATTAAACATTGTTTTTAATATTCTCTATGCAATTTTTAGCGCTTTAGCTTTTGTATCATTTATTCCAATGCTTGATGTACTTTTTAAACAAACTAAGGAAGTTTATATAGAGCCAGAGTATTCTGGAATCAGTAACATTAGAGAATACTTAAAAGATTATTTTAACTATTATATATCTAGACAATTAGAAACTGATATTTCATCAACACTAATTTTAGTTGTTGGGATTGTAATTTTCTTTTTTTTAATGAAAAATTTATTCAATTACTTGGCGCTCTATAATATAACTTTTGTAAAAAATGGTTTACTTAAAAACCTACGAGGTAAACTTTACTCAAGAGTAATTTCCATGCCTATTTCCTATTTCTTAAACAAGAAAAAAGGTGATTTGATGTCCAGAATTACAGCAGATATACTCGAAATTCAGACTTCATATCTTTCTATTTTAGAGCTCATGGTTAGAGAGCCTTTAACAATTTTGTTCACCTTAATTGTAATGTTCACCATAAGTCCTGAGCTAACTTTATTTGTAATCCTATTTATTCCAATTTCAGGATTTATAATTTCAATAATTGGGAAAAAACTTAGAAAAGATTCCAAAGAAGTTCAACAACAACAAAGTAATTTTCTTTCTATGATTGATGAGACTATAAGTGGTCAAAAAGTTATTAAGTCTTTTCTTTCAGAATCATTTTTTAATCAAAAATTTAATAGTATTAATGAAATGCTATATAAATTTTCTAATAAGGTAATAAACAGAAAAAACTTAGCAGGTCCATTTAGTGAATTTATGGGTATTTTAGTCATTGGAGTTCTTCTTTGGTTCGGAGGTAAAATGGTATTAATTAATGAAACAATTTCTGGAACAACATTTATAGTTTTTATGGGTCTTGCTTATAATATTTTAACTCCAGCCAAAAATTTAAGCAAATCTTTTTACAGTATAAAAAAGGGAAATGCTGCAGCTGAAAGGGTGTTTGAAATAATTGAATTTAAACCTGAGAATGATTCAAATAGAGATCAATTACTCGAGACATTTATTGATAAAATAGAATTTAAAAATGTTGATTTCTCATTCGGACAAACAAAAATATTAGATAAGATTTCGTTCACAATTAAGAAAGGTGAAAGTGTTGCTTTAGTTGGTTCTTCTGGAAGTGGAAAAACAACTATTGCAAACTTATTAAATGGATTCTATAATTCTAACTCTGGATCCATAAGCATTGATGGAATGGAAATATCATCTATTACTCGTGAGTCACTTTATAAAAACATATCTATTGTTACACAAGAATCAATCCTTTTCAACGATACAATTATGAACAACATAAGAATTGGAGATTTAGACTCTATAGATGAAGATATTGTAAATGCTGCTAAAGAAGCTAATGCTCACGAATTTATACTTGAACAAAGCGAAAAATATGACACTAATATAGGTGATTATGGAGGTAAGCTTTCAGGTGGTCAAAAGCAAAGACTAACAATTGCAAGAGCAATGCTCAAGAGTCCATCAATTTTAATTTTAGATGAAGCTACGTCATCTTTAGATAGTGAATCAGAAAAGAAAATTCAAGATGCAATTGATAAGTTAATGCTGGACAAAACTTCATTAATAATTGCTCATAAGTTTTCAACAATTAAAAAATGTGATAAAATAATTTTAATTGATAAAGGCAGGATAGTAGCAGAAGGAACACATGATGAACTTATTAACTCAAATTCTTCATATAAAAATATGAATGAGCTTCAAATGTAATTTTAAATCAACTAAATTTACTCCTTAATATTCTGAAATGATATTATTTTTTGGTGATTCAAAATCAAAAGTATTTGCTGTAGAAAGCTCTGTAAAATTATCAGCTGAAAATTTAGAAAAAATATCCTGGGCACTTAATTCGCCAATAATTAATAAAGATACAATTGAAGAAAAGTTTATTGGACCGAAGTCTTCAATGGTTTCTCCATGGAGTACAAATGCAGTTGAGATTACAAAAAATATGGGAGTTGAATCTTTGATACGTATTGAGGAGTTCAATAATGTCATAATTAATAGATACTTCGACAGAATGATTCACCAGGAATATGATAAATTGAATCAAAAAGTTTTTGATAACATTCTAATTCCTGGAAAACAGTTAATTATTGATAATATAAAAGATTACAATGATGAACAAGGATTAGCACTTGACGAGTTTGAAATTTCATATCTAGAAAAGTTATCAAAAAAAATTGGAAGAGCATTAACTGACTCAGAGGTTTATGGATTTTCACAGGTAAACTCTGAACATTGTAGACACAAAATATTTAATGGAAAATTTATTATTGACGGAAAAGAAAAAAAAGAGAGCTTATTTGGTTTAATAAAAAATACTTCTAAGGCAAATAAAAATGGAATTGTTTCAGCATATTCTGACAATGTAGCATTTATTGAAGGTCCCAATATTGTTCAATTTCAACCTCAATTCCCTGATAAAAGTAGTTTCTATATTAATAAAGAAATAGATAGTATAATCTCACTAAAAGCAGAAACACATAACTTTCCAACAACAGTTGAACCATACAATGGAGCAGCTACAGGTTCAGGTGGAGAAATAAGGGATCGTGCTTCTGGCGGAACTGGTTCCATTCCATTAATTGGATCAGCTGTATACATGACTCCCTATTCGAGGTTAGATAATAATAAACCATGGGAAAAAAATATTTCAGAAAGAATATGGAAGTATCAAACACCAGTAGATATTTTAGTAAAAGCATCTAATGGTGCTTCTGACTTTGGTAATTGTTTTGGACAACCACTTATAGTTGGTTCTTTATTTACATTTGAGCATAACGAAAACAATAATTTGCAATCTTTTGATAAAGTCATAATGTTAGCGGGTGGTGTTGGGTTTGGGGAATTGAGTCAGGCAATGAAAAGAACTCCTAAAAAAGGGGATATCATAGTACTTCTTGGAGGTGATAATTACAGAATAGGTATGGGTGGCGCCTCTGTTTCTTCAACAGACACAGGTAGTTATAATGATGCGATAGAATTAAATGCTGTTCAAAGATCTAATCCAGAAATGCAGAAAAGAGTTACAAATACAATTAGATCTTTGTTTGAGATGGATGAAAATCCTATAATATCTATACATGACCATGGAGCAGGTGGTCATCTTAATTGTTTTTCAGAATTAGTTGAGGATATTGGAGGTGAAATATATCTAGATTCACTTCCTGTTGGAGACCCCTCTTTATCATACAAAGAAATAATTGGTAATGAATCTCAAGAGAGGATAGGTATAATAATTAAAGAGAAAGATTATGAATTTGTAAAAAAAATTGCTGATAGAGAAAGGGCTCCAATATTTAAGGTTGGAAAAATTACAGCTGATAAAAAATTTAGAGTAAAAGATAGATCAAATCATATTGAGACTATTAATCTTGATTTAGATAGTCTTTTTGGTGATGCACCAAAAAAAATTATGACTGATTCATCAATAGAATCAAATTACATGGAAATTGAATATGATTCGAAACTATTTAATGAGTACCTGGAAGATGTTTTAAGAATAGAGGCAGTTGCTTGTAAAGATTGGCTTACAAATAAAGTTGATAGATGTGTAACTGGAAGAATTGCTCAACAACAAACAGTTGGAGAGATTCAACTTCCTCTTGCTAATTGTGGAGTTGTTGCATTAGACTATAATGGTTATAATGGAATTGCGTCATCAATAGGACATTCTCCAGTTTCCGGTTTAATAGATGCAAAAAATGGAAGTATAAATTCTATTGCTGAATCTTTAACAAATATTGTATGGGCTCCTCTTAAAGATAGAATTAGTTCAGTTTCTCTATCTGCAAACTGGATGTGGCCATGCGGAAATAAGGGTGAGGATTCAAGATTATATGATGCTGTAGAAGCATGTTCAGATTTTGCAATATCATTAGGGATAAATATTCCAACTGGAAAAGATTCACTATCAATGGTTCAAAAATATAATGTGCAAAAAGTAAAATCTCCTGGTACCGTAATTATATCTGCATCAGCTCATTGTACTGATATTAGAAAAGTTATTAAACCAGTTCTTAGTAAACATAAAGGTGATATTTTTTATATAAATCTTTCTTCAGATGACTATAAGTTAGGTGGATCATCTTTTGGTCAAACACTTAATAGAATTGGATCTGAATCACCAACTATTAAAGATTCTAAGAAATTTAAAAGTTCATTTAATTTAATACAAGATTTAATAATTGATGATAAAATTCTATCAGGACATGATATATCATCTGGTGGATTAATTACCTCATTACTTGAGATGTGTTTTACCAGTGATAATGTTGGTATGAATATCAATCTTAATGAAGTGGATTGTAAAGATTCAATTAGATTACTTTTTTCTGAAAATCCAGGAGTTTTAATTCAATCAGAATTTGACTTAACTAAACTTTTCTTAGGTATAGATGTAAATTGTTTTAAAATTGGTAATGTAAATATAATGGGTAAATTAAATATATTAAACCATGAGGATGAATTCTCTTTTGATATAGATACATATAGGGACATATGGTATTCTACTTCTAGGGAGTTTGACAAAAAACAGACACTAAAAAACAAAGCAATTGAAAGGTTTAATAATTATAAAAAACAGCCTCTTAAGTTCTCGTTTCCTAAAAATTTTAATGGCTCATTACCCTCAAGTAATAGAAATAAAATTAATGCTGCTGTATTAAGAGAGAAAGGTAGTAATTCTGAGAGAGAAATGGCATTTATGATGAGTTCTTTAGGTTTCAATGTGAAAGACATACATATGACAGATATAATTTCTGGTAGAGAGAGCCTAGAAGATATTCAACTTTTGGTTGCAGTTGGAGGGTTTTCTAATTCAGATGTTCTAGGATCAGCTAAGGGATGGGCTGGTTCATTTATTTTTAATCCAATTGCTAAAAAAGTTCTCGAAAATTTCTTTGATAGAGATGACACTCTATCACTTGGAGTATGCAATGGTTGTCAATTATTTATTGAACTTGGATTAATTAATAAAGACCACTCTGATAAACCTAAAATGCTACATAATGACTCAGGAAAATTTGAGTGCATATTTTCATCTGTTGAAATTAAAGATTCTTCTTCAATTATGTTAAGAGGAATGGAGGGCAGTAAACTAGGTGTATGGTCTGCACACGGTGAAGGGAAGTTTAGTCTTCCATATTCAGAGGATAAATATTCCATAGCTGGAAAATTTCTTTACGATTCATATCCAGGAAATCCCAATGGTTCTGATTTCAATACAGCAATGCTAGTTTCAAATGATGGAAGACATCTTGTAATGATGCCACATCTCGAAAGGTCAATTTATCCTCATAACTGGGCTTATTATCCTGGAGATAGAAATGATAAGTTTTCTCCATGGATTAAAGTATTTGATAATAGTTATCAGTGGCTATTAAATACTTAAAAATTATTTTATTTTATTTAGAAATAGGTTTTTTTTATTTATATATCACTAATTAACAGTATTTTATAATTAATTTAATGTGATGAATATTGTAAATATTTAGTTATTTTTACATGTAAAAAAATTAAAAAAACGAATTTTAGAAAAATTAAAAATATGCCCACAAAAAATAAAACAAAGCTTAAAGGAGGAGAATTTATTTTAAAGGAATCATTATCCGATGAGATTTTTACTCCTGAAGACTTTTCAGAAGAGCAACTAATGATGAAAGAAACCATAATTGATTTTATGGACAGAGAAATATGGCCAGATAAAATGAAATATGAAGAAAAAAATTATGATTTAACTGTTCAAGCAATGAAGAAGATTGGAGAACTCGGTTTACTAGGTGTTTCTCTTGAAGAAAAGTATGGCGGTATGGGAATGGACTTTGTTTCAACTATGCTTGCTGTTGACTACGTATCTGGAGTATCTGGATCTGTTGCAACTGCTTATGGCGCTCATACAGGCATAGCAATTCTTCCAATCTACTTATTTGGTAACGAAGATCAAAAGCAAAAATATTTACCAAAGTTGGCATCTGGAGAATGGTTTGGATCATATTGTTTAACTGAGCCTACAGCAGGTTCTGATGCAAATTCTGGTAAAACAAAAGCAGAACTTAGTAATGATGGTAAACATTATAAGATCAATGGTCAAAAAATGTGGATATCTAATGCTGGATTTGCAAATTTGTTTATAGTTTTTGCAAGAATTGAAGATGATAAAAATATCACTGCTTTTATAGTTCCTAATGATGCTAATAATGGAATTAAACTTGGTGAAGAAGAAAAAAAACTTGGTATTCACTCATCATCAACTAGACAAGTATTCTTTACAGATACAATTGTTCCTGTAGAAAATTTATTAGGTGAGAGAAATGGTGGATTTAAAATTGCCATGAATGCTCTTAATGTTGGTAGAATTAAATTGGGTGCAGGTAATTTAGATGGACAGAGAAGATCCATAAGTATTTCTACTGAATATGCAAATAATAGGGTACAGTTTAAACAACCTATCTCTAGCTTTGGAGCCATAAAAGAGAAACTTGCATCAATGGCAACTTCTTGTTATGCTGGAGAATCAGCATGTTATCGTGCAGCTAGTGATGTTCAATCTAAGATAGATGAATATGAAGCTAGTGGATTAACTAAACAAGAGTCTGAATTAAAAGGGGTTGAAGAATTTGCTGTTGAATGCTCTATTCTTAAAGTTGCCATTTCTGAGGATATGCAGATATGTGCTGATGAAGGAGTTCAGATATTTGGAGGAATGGGATTCTCAGCAGAAGCTCCAATCGAAAGTGCTTGGAGAGATGCAAGAATTGGTAGAATTTATGAAGGAACAAATGAAATCAATCGAATGCTAAGCATAGGAATGATTCTAAAGAAGGCCATGAAAGGAGAACTTGATATTATGACTGCATATCAAAATATAATTGAAAATAAATCTGAAGAAACTCTAGAAAATTCAGATGAACTAAATGATGAAATAACATTAGTTGAAAATATGAAAAAGGTTTTCTTACTATTATTAGGAAAATCTTTTGAAAAATTTGGTCCTGAGATTGATAAGAATCAACAGGTACTTTTAAGTCTTTCTGATTTAGCTATTGAGACCTACATCTCTGAGTCAACTTTAAAAAGAACTATAAAGAATATTAAAAGAACATCTGCCATTGATCAAGAGTATCAGATAAGCATGTCAAAATTATATATCTATGAAGCTGCTAACATAATTGAAAAAAAATCTAGAGATATCATAAATAGTGTTATCAATGATGATAATCAAGAAAATATTTACTCTTTCATAGCAGATAAGCTTAGCTATGCTAAAAATCCAAATATATTTAAGCTAAAGACTCAAGTTGCGGATAAAATAATTACTGAAAATAAGTATTGTTTTTAATGTCTAGAATAATCACTTTAATTCTTTTTTTATCTATAACATTTATATATCCTCAAGATTCAAAGATGTATAAAATAATTGAGGATGTATCAGCTGAAAGAATAGAAAGTGATATAACAAATTTAGTTTCATTTGGAACTAGACACACACTAAGTGATACAATTTCAAAGACAAGAGGAATTGGGGCTGCAAGAAGATGGATTAAAAAAGAATTTGAAAAAATTTCCAATGAATGTAATCAATGCTTAGAAGTTTTTTATGAAAAAAGTTATGTAACTAATGAGGATAGTGAAAGAGTCATATTTCCAACATGGGTATACAATGTAGTTGCTATTCAAAGAGGGGTAAAAAATCCAAATAGATATATAATTATGAGTGGCGATATAGACTCAAGGATATCTGATCCAACAAACTATATTGATGACTCACCTGGAGCTAATGATAATGCTAGTGGAATGGCAGGTACTGTAGAAGCAGCAAGAGTATTATCAAAATATAAATTTGATAATAGCATTATTTATGTTGGACTTAGCGGGGAAGAACAAGGACTTCTTGGAGGCAAAAGTTTAGCTTCATATGCTAAGAAGAAAGGTTGGGAGATTATAGGCGTACTTAATAATGATATGATTGGTAATATTGAAGGAGTTGACGGTGTTATTGATAATAGAAGCTTTAGAATTTTTTCTGAACCATTTTCTTTTAATCCTAAGTATGCAAATGGATTAAATATGAGAACACAAGGTGGTGAGAATGATGGCCTTTCAAGGCAGCTTGCAAGATATGTTCATAAGACAGTAAAAAAATATATGCCAGAACTTAATCCAATTATGATATATAGATTAGATAGATTTGGAAGAGGTGGACATCATAGACCTTTTAATGATGAAGGATTTGCAGGTATTAGAATTATGGAAGCTCATGAAAATTACATAAGACAGCATAATGATATAAGAAATGAAAATGGAATAGATTATGGGGATGTTTTATCGGGAGTAAATTTTGATTATGCAGCAAAATTAACTTCTGTAAACGCAATTTCATTGGCAAGTATAGCTTCGTCACCAAAACCCCCAAAAAATTTAAAAATAGGTGGTATAGTTGAACCAAGTGTAAGATTTAGATGGGAGCAGCCAGATGATTCATCTATAATTGGTTATAAAATTTATTGGAGAGAGACAACCTCCTCTACATGGGAGTATAGTAAAACTATTGGACTTGTTAATAATTATATTCTTGAGGGGATTGTGATTGATAATTTTATATTTGGAGTATCATCTATAAATTCAGAGGGATATGAAAGCTTGGTTGTTTTCCCAGGATCTACATTCAGATAACAATTAAATAAATCCTTTGTCTTTCATCCATTCATCATTGTAAATCTTTCCTATATATCTGCTGCCAGAATCATGAAGGAGCACGACAACGACTTGTCCCTTTTTAAAATTAGATTTTAGCTGAATCATTCCAGCTATAGCTGCACCACAGGAATTACCTGCAAAGATACCTTCTTCTTTAGCTAACTTTCTTGTATATAAAGCAGCATCTTTATC
Source organism: uncultured Bacteroidota bacterium (assembly GCA_902559905.1). Taxonomy (GTDB): domain Bacteria; phylum Bacteroidota; class Bacteroidia; order Flavobacteriales; family Flavobacteriaceae; genus Marisimplicoccus. Next base: position 10,797 of record CACEJV010000006.1, read on the forward strand.
AGTTACTTTTTCAAAATGATCTATTACCTCAAAATCAACATTTTTAGGTAAAATATCTTCTCCAATACCCTCTGTAGAATATGGGTAAATTTCTTTCTCATCAAAAATTCCTGTTTCATGATATTTCTTAAATACAGATCCATAAGTATCAATACCCCATATTTTAACACTAGGTTTCATTTCTTTTAAATATTTTCCAACACCAGAAATTGTACCACCTGTGCCTACACCTACAACAAAGTGATCAATCTTTCCATCAGTCTGTTTCCAAATTTCAGGACCAGTTGATTCGTAATGAGCTATAGTATTTGATGGGTTGTCATACTGATTTACATACCATGAATTATTTGTTTCTTCTGAAATTCTTTTGGAGACCGAATAATAAGACCTTGGATCATCAGCCTCAACATTTGTTGGGCAAACAACTACTTCAGCTCCCATAGCTCTGAGGACATCAAACTTTTCTTTAGATTGTTTATCATTTGATACACATATTAATTTATAACCTTTAACTATAGCTGCAAGCGCTAATCCCATACCAGTATTACCAGATGTACCTTCAACTATTGTTCCACCTGGCTTCAATCTTCCATCTTTTTCTGCATCCTCAATCATTTTTACAGCCATTCTGTCTTTAACTGAGTTACCAGGATTGAAGCTTTCGACTTTGACAAATACATTTGAGTCAATAGATTTAGAAATTTTATTTAGCTTGATTAAGGGTGTATTCCCAATTGTTTCAAGAATATTTTTGTGGTACTTCATTTTAGGAGTTTATATTGATTGATGGAACAAATCTAGTAATTGATGAAAAAGTTACAAATAGAATGATTATTCCAATAGCAGCAAAGATTAAGTTTAGAGAAATTATATATAAAGGATCTACAATAAAAGGTATTGACTCTACATAGTAATCATTAGGATTTAGTTTTAATATATTATAATTATTCTGTACAAACGAAACAATAATAAATAGAATATTACCAGGAATAATTCCTTTAAGAAGAATGTAAATACCCTGATAAACAAAGACTTTTCCTAACAATTTATTATTAGCACCCAGATTAGAGATGCTAAAATTTCTCCAGATAAATCTAAAATTGCATTTACAGCAGTAAACAAGTTGTATGTAATGGATTTGAATACTAAAGAAATGAATAGACTAACTGAGTTTGTTGATGAAACTATTGAGGCAATGCCTGCTTGGAGTCCAGATGGAAGAGAAATTGCTTTTGTTTCTTGGAACAATAAAGACGGAGGCTCAATTTATAAGGTGAGATCTGATGGGAGAAGAGATCCAGTTCTTTTAACTCAAAGTCAAAATGTAAAGGAAAAAGGAGTCTTTACTTACCCTATTTGGAATGAAGCCGGGGATAAAATTGTGTTTATATCGGGTGATGAAGGAAGTTATAAAGAAAGTTATGGTCCATATGCTTTTAAATCTAGTGATAAATTGATGTGGATATCATCAAATGGAGGTAAACTTAATTATATAGATGACTCTAAAGGCAGATCATATCCTCACTTTGTTAAAGGTGAAGATAGAATTTACCTGTATAGTTCAAGAAATGGATTAGTGTCGATTAAATGGGACGGAACAGATGAGAAGAAAATTGTAAAAGTAACAGGAATTACAACTTACAGTTCTAAAACACCTTCAACAGCAAGTGTTGTGATGATATCTCCTAATGGTAAAGAAGGACTTGCTAAGGTTAGTAATAATATATATAGTTTTACAATTCCATATACAGGTAAGGAGTCGCTAAAAATAGCTTTAGCAAATCCAAAATCATCATCTTTTCCTGCAAAAAAATTAACCAAAATTGGAGGTGAGTTTCCTTCTTGGAATGATGAGTCAAATACCATTCATTGGTCTTTAGGTTCCTCATTCTTTTCATATAACCTTAGGGATTCTGATAAGTTTGATGATGAAATGGAAGAGAAAAAGAAAGAAGAAGAAGAAGAAGAAAAAGAAGAAGAAGAAGAAGAAGAAGAAGAAGAAGAAGAAGAAGAAGAAGAAGAAGACAAAGATGAAGAAGAGTTTTTAGCTGACGAATTAGAGGTTATAGTAGAGTTAAATAGAGATATGCCCGAGAGTTCAATTTTACTTAAAAATGCCAAAATAATTACTATGAATCAAGATGAGATCATAGAAAATGGTCAAATATATATAGTTAATAATCGAATTAAAGAAGTAAGTGAGAATCAAATTAGTATTGATGAATATACTGAGGTTGTTGATGTAAATGGAAAAACTATTTTGCCTGGTTTTATTGATACTCATGCACACATGAGACCTAGTTGGGGTCTACAAAAAAATCAACCTTTCTCATATGCAGCAAATTTAGCATATGGTGTAACAACAACCAGAGATCCTCAAACTGGTACTACAGATGTTCTTACTTACAGTGATATGGTTGATACAGGTAAAATATTAGGACCAAGGGTATATTCAACTGGACCTGGTGTAGGTTATTGGGGGTATAATTTTAAAAGTTTAGATGAAGCTAAAGATGCACTTAAACAATATTCAAAATATTATAATACAAAGACTATTAAAATGTACAGGGCAGGAAACCGTCAACAGAGACAATGGATATTAATTGCTGCCAAAGAACAAAATATAATGCCTACAACTGAAGGTGCATTAGATTTAAGATTAAATATTACTGAAACTATTGATGGTTATCCAGGTCAAGAACATAATCATCCTATATATCCAGTATATGATGATCTAATTGGATTAACTGCATTTACAAAAAAGGCTTATACTCCGACTCTTCTTGTTACATATGGTGGTCCTTGGGCTGAAAACTATTATTATGCTACGGAAAATGTAAATAAAGATGAAAAACTAAATTATTTTACCCCAAAAAATGGAAGTCGAGTCTAAAACAAGAAGAAGAAATGCAGGATGGTTTATGGAAGAAGAGTATACCTTCCCAGAGTTAAGTGTATTTGTGAAAGATCTTGTTGAGGCTGGAGGTATAGCAGGTGTTGGTTCTCATGGACAACTTCAAGGGCTTTCATATCATTGGGAACTTTGGAGTATGGCTACTGGTGGAATTTCTAATCACGATATGCTTAGAGTTTCTACCATAATAGGTGCCTATGCTATTGGTTTAGATAAAGAATTAGGATCAATTGAAAGTGGAAAGCTAGCAGATTTGGTGATATTAGATGAAGATCCTTTAGAAAATATAAGAAATACAAATACTGTAAAAATGGTTATGAAAAATGGTAGATTATATGATGCTGATAATCTAGACCAGTTATACCCATTAAAATTAAAAGCTAAAAACTTTGACTGGCAAGTTGAAAATCCAAATTCACTTCCAGGAATAAATGAATAGAATTATGAAAAAATTTATACTAATTAACCTATTATTTTTAGGTTCAATATTTTCGCAGGATTATTATTTTTCAAAATATGCTCCATTTGATAATGACATTTTATCACCTGAACAGTTCCTGGGATATCCAATTGGTGAGATGCATACAAGACATGACTTAATTGTATCATACATGGAATATCTATCAGATAATTCAGATAAAGCTAAGATTTTTTATTATGGAAAGACTTATGAGAAAAGAAAGCTCTTGATTTTAGCTATAAGCTCTACTGAAAAGATTGTTGATATTGAAAAAATAAGAGATTCACATATTTCTTACATTGATCCAGAGCATCCAAACTATAATTCTAATAAAAAGCCTGATGATTTTCCAGTTATTATAAACTTAGCATACAATGTACACGGAAATGAGCCCTCTAGTTCTGAGGCAGCACTTCTAACCGCTTACACTCTTGTGAGTTCTCAATCAGATGAGATTAATAAATATTTAAATGAATCAATTATTCTAATAGATCCAACAATTAATCCAGATGGAAGAGATAGACATACGCATTGGGCTAATACTTATAAAGGATCTCCTTTAGTGGACGACCCTCAAGATGCAGAGCATAATGAATATTGGCCAGGAGGAAGAACTAATCATTATTGGTTTGATTTAAATAGAGATTGGTACTTAGGAATACATCCAGAAAGTAGGGGTAAGCTAAATTGGTATCACAAATGGCAACCTAATGTTACCACAGATTTTCATGAAATGGGATCAAATAGTACTTACTTTTTTGTTCCTTTTAAACCAAATGGATCTTTAAACCCAGTAATACCAAAAGAAAATTATGATTATTTTAATTTTCTTTTTGGTTCTTATTATGCTAAAGCCTTAGACGATATTGGAACTTTATATTTTACAAGAGAGGTATTTGATAGAACCTATCCTGGTTATGGATCATCATATCCAGATTATCTTGGTGGAATTGGAATTCTATTTGAACAAGCAAGCTCTAGGGGGCATAAGCAGAAAACACAGTTTGGAGAAATTACTTTTCCTTTTACAATTAGAAATCAATATATATCTGGTATGACTACTGTAAAAGCATCAGTTGAGAATAAAGAATCTCTAAAAGAGTATCAGAATAAGTTCTTTAAATCTGCTATTACAGAGTCAGCAAGTAAAAAGATTAAAGGTTATCAATTTAAAATAGGAAATGATAAAAATAAAACTAAAGCATTTGTAGATAAATTAAGACTACATAATCTTAAGGTTTTAAAAAGTGGAAATGAATTATTTGTACCTACAGTCCAAAAAAACTATAGACTGGTAAGAACTTTCTTTGAAACCCAAAAGAAATATAGAGATAGTGTATTCTATGACGCATCTGCTTGGTCAATGGCTAATATTTATGATATTGACTATAAATCATCAAATAAAAATTTTATTGGAAAGGAACTAAAGGATATTGATGAGCTTTTTGAAACTAATAAAGTCTCTAAGTCTAGTTATGCCTATATAATTGATTCTCAAGATTATAATATCCCAGCAATTATTTATAATCTATTAGAAAGTAAAGTATATGTCTCTGCAGCATTTAAGCAATTTTCAATTAACACTTCTGAAGGTTTTAAAAATTTTAATAATGGTTCTTTAGTAATACCATTATCAATTCAAAAGAATTTAGATGAGGATTTGCTTTTTGAAAAAATGAATAATATTCAAGATCAGTATGATGTAGATATTTATTCAGTTGACAGTGGCCTTAGTTCATCCGGAGTGGATCTTGGAAGTGGAAATGTATTACCAATAAATAAACCAAAAGCAATGATGCTGATTGGAACAGGAGTTAGATCTTATGAGGCTGGAGAAGTTTGGCATTTATTAGATCAAAGAGTTGGTATGCCAATTACTAAAATTCCATTAAGGAATTTTGATAATATTTCAATGGATAAATATAATGTTATGGTTATAGTATCTGGGAGTTATAAATTGTCTGATAATCAAGTTAAAAAAATTAAATCTTGGATTGAAAAGGGTAATACAATAATTAGTATTGGTTCCGGTTCTAAACTCTTAATTGATAAAAAACTAGTATCAGAAGAATTAGTAAAAAATGAAAAATCAGATACTATTGATCACCTGCCATATGGTGATTCAAGTGAAAACAGAGGTAAAGAACAAATTGGAGGGGTAATACTTAATACTCTAATTGATTTAACCCATCCTTTAGCTTTTGGATATGAAAATAATTCACTACCTGTTTATAAAAATAATTCAGTTTGGTTGAAACCTTCCAAAAATGAATATTCATCTGTTGCTAGGTATTCAGATAATTCACTTATAGATGGCTTTCTTTCTGAAGCTAATAAACAAAAGCTAAGTGAATCTGTTTCTTTAGTTGTATCTAAAATAGGTAGTGGAATTGCAGTAATGTTCTCAGATAATCCGAATTTTAGAGGAGCTTGGTATGGAACTAATAGGCTTTTTCTGAATGCAATATTTTTAGGAGACAGAATTTATATCCCTTAATGAAATGGATTAGAGAAATAGGGCCAGGTATATTAATTGCTGCAGCATTTATTGGACCTGGAACTGTTACTCTTTGCACTATTGCAGGTGTATCCTACGGTTATTCTTTAATTTGGGCTTTAATTCTATCAATTTTTGCAACTATATTTCTTCAGGAGCTATCGCTTCGAGTAGGACTAGTAACAAAGATGAACGTAGCTGAAGTTATAAGTAAATCAGTAAAGTCGATCTATATTAATAAATTCTTGATAGTTCTTATAGTCTTCTCAATACTAATTGGGAATGCTGCATATGAAGCTGGGAATATAACAGGAGCATCATTAGGTATATCAGCAATAATTAATAATGATTCAATCAGCTATATTCCAATCTTCATTGGTATAGCTGCATTTTTAATTCTTTTTCAAGGAAATTATAAAATAATAGAAAAATCTCTGATTTTTTTGGTTTTAACAATGAGTATTTCTTTTTTAATAACTGCGATAATTACAAAACCTAATTTAAAATCTCTAATCGAGGGAATGTTTATCCCCAGTTTTGATGAAAATAGTATATTAATAGTACTTGGTTTAATTGGAACAACTGTTGTCCCATACAACATTTTTTTACATTCATCTTTAGTAACTGAGAAATGGGATTCTATTAAAAAACTTAAAACTGCAAGAATTGAAAGTTTTGTCTCAATTTTTTTAGGTGGTATTATCTCTCTTTCAATCATTGTTACTGCAGCATCTGTAAATAGTCAGGATGTTAAAAGTGTAATTGATTTAGCTAAGGGGCTGGAGCCATTATATGGAAAATTTGCAATTTATTTTCTTGGTGTAGGATTATTTGCCTCGGGTATAACATCTACAGTTACAGCACCATTAGCAGCAGCATATGTAGCAAAAAGTTGTTTTGGCTGGAAAGACTCAATGAAAACATACAAGTTTAGACTTGTATGGATGAGTGTTTTAATTTTTGGTATAGTTATTTCTATGATTCAGCTAAACCCAATAGAAATAATAAAGTTTGCCCAATTCTCTAATAGTTTACTTCTTCCAATAATTGCAATTATTTTATTATGGTTGGTAAACAACAATAGTATAATCGGAAAAGAGTATGGTTATAGGTATCAAAATATATTTGGAATTATAATTATAATAATTACAATAATTCTAGGAATTAGAGGTCTAATTTTAATTTTCTAATGATAAATATTAATTGTGATTTAGGGGAAGGACTAAATAATGAGCACTTAATAATGCCTCTTATTAACTCATGTAATATTGCATGTGGTGGTCATGCAGGAGATTCCCAAAGTATGATTGAGTGCGTGGAAATTTCAATAGAAAATGAAGTTGAAATTGGTGCACACCCATCTTATCCAGATAAGGAAAATTTCGGAAGAAAAAAAATTGATATTTCAAGGTCTGATCTTTATTACAGTTTAATAGATCAGATTGATAGACTTAATTCAATTACTGCTTCTTATGGAAGAAAACTTCATCACATTAAAGCTCATGGAGCCCTTTATAATCAAATGTTTATTGATAAGGACTTATCTGACTTTTATTTAGATACCATCAAGGCCTTTAAGAAAGAGTGTTATATATATATACCCTATAATTCAGAAATTGAAAAATCTGCTTTAGAAAAAGGATTTAAGATAATGTATGAGGCATTTGGAGATAGAGCTTATAATGATAACCTGTCTTTAGTATCTAGGAATATGAAAGGTGCTCTAATCAATAATCCTAAATTAGTAATAGACCAAATAGCTAGTATTATAGATTCAAAAAAGATTAAGTCAATAAATGATAAATACAAATCAATTAAAGCTGATACAATATGTATTCATTCTGATACCGATAATTCTATTGAAATTCTTAAAGAAATTAATAAAACTTTTAAAAATAAAAAGTGATGGAATTCTTTACTCTAAATGAAAACTCAATATTAGTTTCATGGAACGTGGAACTTAATTCAAGTTTAACAAAGTTGATTTCCTCTTATAAAACTGAAATTTTGAGTTTATGTAAAGATGATATTAAAGATTGTGTACAATCAATAAAATCTATACTAATAATCATTGATTTAAAAAGAACTTCAATTAATGAAATAATTGAAAAAATAAAGATGATAGATTATGAGAAAGTTAATAATTATGATAGAATTATCAAAGTCTGGGAAATACCTGTCTGCTATGATTTAGAATTTGCAACTGATATTAATCTTTTATCTGAGATAAACAATCTTTCAATAAGAGATATAATTGATGCTCATTTATCAAAAACATATGATGTTCTTTCAATGGGATTTCTGCCAGGATTTATGTATTTGGGTAAAACTGACAAAAAACTTCATTGTGAAAGAAAAGAAAAACCTTCATTAAATATCAGAAAAGGTTCAATTGGTCTTGCTCTAGATCAAACATGTATATATCCGAGACAAAGCCCTGGAGGTTGGCATATTATTGGTAATTCGCCAATTAATTTTTTTAATCTCACTTCTAAATATCCATGTTTTAGTAAACCAGGTGATAAAATTAAATTTGTGCAAATCTCTAAATCTCAGTATAAATCTTCTATTAATAGACTTGATAGACCAAAACTAATAGAGTTATGATCAAAATTATCTCAAAAGGACTCTACACAACAATTCAGGATGAAGGTAGATTTGGATATCGAAATATTGGAGTCCCATCTTCAGGATATATGGATAGGGAAAGTGCTCAGATTGCAAATCTTATTCTGGATAATCCAGTAAATAACGCCTTAATAGAAGCAACACTTATTGGTCCGACCATTAAGTTTGAAAAATCTACTGTAATATGTATAACAGGCTCTGACTTTAACCCCACGTTAAATGAAAATAAAATAAGTCTATACAAAGCTGTTGAGGTTAGAAAAGGGGATATACTTAAAATAAATAACTCATCAACCGGCTCTAGATGCTATATATCAATTAAAGGGATTATTAAATTAGATGAAGTTCTTGGAAGTAAATCCTACTATCCTCATATTAGTGATTCTAGTATAATTGAAAAAGGTGATGAATTTAAATTTGAATTAAATAATAGTGAGCCCAATTATAAATTAATTAATCAAAAACTTGAGTTAAATAAGAATTTAAAAGTATTTAAAGGTCCAGAATTTAATTGTCTTAATAAGGGTTCTATTAATAAAATTATAAATCAAGAATTTTCAATTGGTATAAATAATAGAATGGCGTATAATTTAAAAGAAAAGATTCAAGCCGGTACTACCTCAATAATATCATCTGCTGTTATGCCAGGTACTGTTCAACTAACTCCTTCTGGACAAATGATAATACTTCATAGAGATTGTCAAACAACAGGAGGATATCCTAGAATTCTTCAATTAGATGAAAAATCTTTAAATAATTTGGCACAATTAAGAATTGGAGATAAAATTAAATTTGAGATAGTTACTCTGTAAAAATGTTCATCTCTAAAACTGTAATTTTTTCTAACTTTTTAATTATTTTATTTTGTTTTCTTTGCAGTTTTTTATTTTTTTTTAAATCCTTAATATCAACGTTAATATTATCATTCCTAGTTTCTATATCTAATGAATCAATTTGTTTTTGAATCAAATTAATTTGATTTTTTAAGGCTCTTCTTTCTAGTATTCCTGCCAAACTACTATCAATTCGAACAGACTTTACTTTTCTTAAAAAGCTACTAATATAAATACCGCTCTGTATTTGACTGTTGTATCTATTTTGATTTTTTAACTTTCTTGAATCAACATTTATTTTAATTGAACCACTATGTTTAAAATTGAATTCTCTCTTAGATATAAACTCTTGAAGATTGATTACAATCTCTAAATCTGAACTATAAAATTTGGATTTTAGAAGACTCTCTATGAATTTATCCCTATCTCTTATAGTATATTCATCTCCAAAAAGAATAATAGTTGGAAGTCTATTTGTAGCTACATCTACATTTTTCAAATCAATTTTTGATCCTTCTTGAGTGTAAATGGAATTAAAAAAAAATAATAATATGCTAAGAACAATTAACCTCATTTAAAAAGCTGACAAAAAATATGATATCATTTTGAAGGTATAATATATTTCAAGGGGTTGAAATCCCATATATACGGAAGAACAAAGTATACAAAAAAGGTTAACAGTATAATTGATAAAATATTCATCCAAATTCCAACACGAACCATATCGGGAATCCTTAAATATCCTGAACCAAAGACTACTGCATTTGGTGGAGTGGCTACAGGTAGCATAAATGCACATGAAGCAGCTACAGTTGCAGAAACCATCAAAATAAACGGATGAACATCAATTGTCATCGCCATAGGGTATAGAACAGGTAAAAGCATTGCAGTGGTTGCTAGATTGGATGTAATTTCAGTGAGGAAATTAACAGACGCTATTAAAATGAAAACTAATAAAAAAAGAGATACACCATCCAATAAAGTCATTTGGGTACCAATCCATAATGCCAACCCACTATCCTTGAATCCAGCTGCTAGGGCCATTCCTCCTCCAAATAATAATAGAATCCCCCATGGAAGTTTAACTGCCTCCTCCCAGTTGAGAAGTCTTCTTTTTTTATTTTTTGTTGGAAGTAAAAAAATTATAACAGCACTAATCATTGCTATAATTGTATCATCAATAACTGGAACTACAATCTTTAGTAAATTATCCCTTGTAACCCAAGCAAAAGCTGTTAACGCAAAAACTATTGCTACCAGCTTCTCTTCATATGAAATTTTACCTAACTTATTTAATTGTCTTGATATCTCTTCTCTGCCTCCTGGAAAAGCTTTTTGTTTAAATTTAAATGCAAAATTTGTCAAGTACTTCCAGCATAAAAATAAGAGTATTATTGAAATAGGGAGACCAAATTTAAACCATTGAGCAAAAGTTATCTCGTATCCGAATGATTCTTGAACTACTCCCGCTAACACTAAATTAGGAGGGGTTCCAATTAAAGTTGCAACACCACCTATTGATGCACTATAAGCAATGCCTAACATTAAAGCTTTACCGAAGATCTTATTTTCATTATCATCAGTATCAGGATTATCTTTTAGCTGAGAAACAATTGCCAAAGCAATAGGTAGCATCATAACAGCTGTTGCAGTATTAGAAATCCACATAGACATGAAAGCTGTTGCTACCATAAATCCAAGAATAATTTTAACTACACTAGTGCCAATAATATTTATTATGTTGAGAGCAATTCTTTTATGCAAGTTCCATTTTTGAATTGCTATAGCTATCACAAACCCACCTACATATAAGAAAACATATTTATGTCCAAAAGAGGCAGTAGTTTCAGATAATCCTAGTCCTCCTGTTAAAGGAAATAGAACAATTGGTATAAGAGCTGTAACTGCAATAGGTATTGCTTCAGTTATCCACCAAATTGCTATCCAAATTGTAGATGCTAACACTGCGTTAGCCTCAGAATTCAAACCCTCAGGATGAAAAAACAACAGAACTAAAACAAATGCTAAAGGACCTGAAATTAAGCCAATATTTTTAGAATTTAGTTTCATATCTTAATTTTTAAAAATAATCTATTTCTTTTTAAAACTCTTATTTTTAGCATAAATTAAGCTAATTAGATTCTAACTTAATAATTCATATTTAATAATGAAGATTGTTATTGCTCCTGATAAATTTAAAGATTCACTTAGTGCAATTGAAGTTTGTGATAATCTAGTAGAAGGGCTTTCTAATATATATTCTAGTTTTGATTTTATCTCATGTCCCATGGCTGACGGAGGAGAAGATTCCCTAGAAATTCTAAACTATTACCTTGATTTGGAACCTATAGAGTTAATTGTAAATGATCCTTTGTTTAGACCCGTGAAATCAACTTATTATGTTTCTAATAATACTGCATTTATCGAAATGTCATCTGCATCTGGCCTAGTTTTACTAAATCCTAGTGATCGAAATCCAATGTTTACTTCATCTATCGGTACTGGTGAATTAATACAAGACGCAATAGATAAAGGATTCAAAAACATCAATTTGTTCATTGGGGGAAGTGCAACTAATGACGGTGCAATTGGTATTGCTCATGCATTAGGATATCGTTTTTATGACACTTTGGGTAATCTTTTGTCTCCTATAGGGAAAAATTTGATAAAAATTGACGCTATAGATTCAAGAAGAGTAATAAGTAATCTTAAAAATTTGAATATCGAAGTTTTCTGTGATGTTAACAATCCAATGTATGGGAGTGAGGGTTCTTCATTCATTTATGCTGCTCAAAAAGGAGCAAGTCCAACTGAAGTTAAATTTCTAGATGAAGGATTGAAAAATTTAGTAGTAAAACTTAATGAAAGTGGTTATAAAAATATTTCAAATATTCCTGGTTCTGGTGCTGCTGGAGGAGTTGGAGGAGGATCAATTGCCTTTCTAGACGCAAAATTAGTGTCTGGAATTGATAAAATCATTGAGGTGGTTCAATTAGAGAAACTTATTAATAATTGTGATTTAATTATAACTGGAGAGGGGAAATTAGACTCTCAAACTAATAGAGGAAAAGTTATAAGTGGTGTTTGCAGACTTGCAACAAAATATAACAAACCAGTAATAGCAGTATGTGGTTGTGAAGAGAAATTCATATCTAAAAAATTAGGAATTAAAAAGATATATACTATTGTTGATAAAGCAAGTTCTTTTGAAGATTCTATGAATAATGCTGGAGAATATCTGATTGAAATAGGCAATGAAATATTTAGTTTTTTAACTAAAAAACCTTGAAGGTAAAATGCCTCCAAGGTTTTGCGGAGAAAGAGGGATTCGAACCCCCGGAGGTATGACCCTCAACAGTTTTCAAGACTGCCGCATTCGACCACTCTGCCATTTCTCCAATTGAGTTGCAAATATACATGATTTTGAGAATAAAAAAATTTTTAAAACTTTATGTAGATAAAAAAGAATTATCTTGTTATTTGTATCATGCTGTTAGATATAAGTTCGATTTTAATTTTAGTTGGTATAGGTCTTTTTGCTGGTGTAGTTAATACACTTGCAGGTGGTGGATCTTTGGTTACTTTACCTGTCTTGATTCTTTTTTTAGGACTCGATGAAGCTACTGCTAATGGGACAAATAGGCTTATGGTAATAACTGCAGCTTTAGTTGCAAGTTATGGTTACAGAAGCAAAGGAATTACTACTCACCCATGGGGGTTATATTTTGGAATAGTAGCCACTTTCGGTGCAATCATTGGAGCAAGAATTGCTATTGATATTGATGGAGATACATTTAAGAGATTTCTTGCAATTATTATGATTTCAGTTGGACTCATAATTGTATTTAGATCTAAATCAATTGCGTCTTTAGATCTACCAGAAAGGCTGTCTGGTAAGTATCTTATTGGAGGCTTAATTGGATTCTTTTTTATAGGTGTTTACGGTGGATTTCTTCAAGCAGGTGTAGGTATTGTGATAATGCTATTATTAACTCAAATAAATAGAATGAACTTATTAAGAACGAATTCAGTTAAAGCTTTTTCAGTATTTATTTATTCTATTGCAGCAGTTTTAATTTTTGCTATAGATGGAAAAATTTTATGGATGGTTGGTTTATGGATGGTTCTTGGTTCAGTAGCAGGAGCCTGGTTATCAAGTAGATGGTCTGTAAAGAAAGGTGATAAAGTAATAAGATTTACACTTCTAATTATGGTCTCGTATATGGCAGTAAAGCTTTGGCTTGATACATTTAATACTTAGAATAACTTTCTATACTAAGCCCATAGCCTGATAAACCTATTCTTGGTTTCTGCCTTGAATTAGTGAGTAAATCAATTTTTGAAATTCCAATTTCATGAAGTATTTGAGCACCTATTCCAAAATCTCTAAAGTCAACTTTAGGTTTTTCAGAAGAATCAATTAAAGACTTTAATTTATCAATTATATTTTTTGGAGTTTGACTCTGATTTATAAAAATAATTGCGCCTTTACCTTCATTATTAATTTTTTTAAATATTTCATCATACTTAATCTCATTTGTTCCTTTTAAGATTTTGGTAACATTGTTATCGCTCATAGATGAATTTATCCTCGTTAATATAGTTTCATTTGATTCCCAATCTCCAAGAGTAAGAGCAATATGAACTTGGTTATTATTTGTTTGTTTAAATGCCCTTAACCTATATTCACCAAAGCTTGTTTTAATGTTTTCGTCAAATATTTTATCAATTAGACTATCATTCTTCATTCTGTATGCAACAAGATCTTCGATTGATACAATCTTGAGGTTAAACTTTTCAGCAACTTTATAGAGTTCAGGAAGTCTTGACATTGAACCATCATCATTCATTATTTCAACAATTACTCCAGCTGACTTAAATCCTGATAGTCTAGCAAAATCTATTGCTGCTTCAGTATGTCCAGTTCTTCTTAAAACTCCTCCATCTTTTGCAATTAATGGAAAGACATGTCCAGGTCTTTGAAGATCATCAGGTTTTGTATTACTATTAACAAGTGCTTTTACTGTTTTAGCTCTGTCTGAAGCAGATATTCCTGATGTAACACCATTCCCTTTAAGATCAACCGAAACCGTAAATGCTGTTTCAAGAGGGTCAGTGTTATTAGGTACCATTTTTTCAAGACTCAGTTTAGAACATAAACTCTCTGACATTGGAACACAAATTAGACCCCTTCCATATTTAGCCATAAAATTTATTTTTTGAGAATCTATAGTTTCAGCAGCTGTAATAAAGTCTCCTTCGTTTTCTCGATTTTCATCATCTACAACAATGATAATTTCTCCTCTTTTAATAGATTCAATTGCTTCTTCTATTTTATTTAGTTTAATTTTTGTCATTGTTTTTTTTAGATTTTAACAAAGTCAATAAACTATTAGGAATATTAAAACTTAAAGTTTTATCCATCGATACAATTCTAGTTAAATAAAATGCAAAAGGAAATAAAATAATTGTAGATAACCAACTTCCAATAAATGGACTTATTGAACTATCCTCAGCAGCATTTCTTCCAAATACACCAATGTAATGATACGTTAAAAAGATTACTATTGATAGAACAAGAGGTAATCCAAGTCCTCCCTTTCTTATAATTGCTCCTAAAGAGGCACCAACTAAAAATAGAAGTATACAAGCTAGCATTAAGCTATATCTCTCATTTATTGTTAGTTTGTGAAGATTTATAAGTTTCTGTTGTAGAAAGAATGTCTTCTTTTTATTATCCAATTGTCTAATGTAAATATCAATTTCGTTTTCTGCTCTAGTTAAAACAGAATTAACCTCATATGGTTCTGGAGAATCTAGTATATTTAAAAAAGAAACTCCATTTATATCAATTAATTCATTATGGTTAATAGAAATATTCTTAAGTTTTTTTAATGTGTGATTATTTATGAAACTTTTTCCAAAAACAGTTTTATCATCTTCAAACTTTTTTGATAAAGTATCAGAATTACTTTTTAATTCATTAATCTTCTGCATTTTATAAGTTGACTTATAGTTTTCTTCGTCAAGATTAATATTGTTAAAATCAGATATATCAATGTTGAGAATATATTCTTCAAAAGAGGCTTTAGTAAATGGATACTTCTGTTTATCAGCTGCGTTAATTGCATTTACATCTTCATACCTATTTCCGTTATTTAAAACTAATTGGAGATAATTTTCATCTAAATTTCTGACTTCACCACTCTCTGCTTTGATAACTATACGATTAATTTCATCCTCAGAGATCGAATGAAGTATTACGTTTTCAAGGTACTGTTCATTATCTCCATATTTTCTATCAACCTTAATATTTAAATTGCCAATATCATTAAAAATTCCCTCTCTAATACTTAGTGTTGGCTTAAGTTTTGCTAGATTTTTCCTAAGATTATATGATTTTAATTCACCGTATGTAACGATGTTATCCGAAAAATAAAAAGAACCAATTCCAAGAAAAAAATGAAAAATAAATAATGCTACCATACTTCTTACAATTGAAATTCCATTAGACTTCATTGCAATAAATTCGTAATTTTCTGAAAGAGTTCCATATGTAGTCAATGATGCAAGTAGAATTGAAAGAGGGAGAACCAATGGAACAAGTTTTGGTGAAAAATAGATAAAAAATTTTCCAATTGTAAATATATCTAAACCCTTACCAGCAAGTTCATCAATATACAACCAGAATGTTTGAATAATAAATATCAAAAAACAAATTCCAAATACAGCTAAGAATCTAGTTAGGTAAAATTTTAATATGTATTTATCTAAAATTTTCAATTAGTATGTAATTGTTAAACTTATTTTTATCAAATTTAAATAAAGAAGATGGAAGAGATAAATTGAATTTATAACTTAATGTTAAAAAACTACTCATAACTTGATTATCTCTATTTTTAATTTCAATTTTTTTTATTGATAACAAGTCTGAATCAATAATTATCTTATAAAACAAGTCTTCTTGAATCAAATTCCTTGCAATTAAATTATAGTGAACATCTTGACTTTCTTCTATTTCTATTTCAAAGTCATCCTTAAAAAAATTAAAAACTTGTTTCGGTGTAAAATTAAAAAAAGTATTAGAATCTGATGTGACAATTATCTCCTGATTCTCATGGATAATAGTGTATAGCTTATAACCATCATAAATCTGATCTATTTCTTCCGTGTCAATAAAATACTTTTCTTTTTTGATATATAATTCTCCGTTTATTGGGAATAAATCATTCTTGTTTTCTGATATAATTTTAAAGCTATAATTAGCATCTCTAATGTTCATGGCATTATTCATTACCTCCTCTAATATTTGAAATCCATTATTTTGTCCATTAAGACTATAACAGCTAAATAAAACTAGTAGTAGAAAAATGATAAAATTACTTCTTGATGTCACTTAGTAAGTTCTCTAAAGAGTTTAAATCTGAAATTAATACTTGTCTTGGTTTGCTGCCTTCAAATGGTCCTACAATACCAGCATCTTCCATTTGATCAATTAGTCTTCCAGCTCTATTGTAACCAAGTTTTAGCTTTCTTTGTAGTAATGAAGCAGATCCTTGTTGGTTTGTAACAATTACCCTGGCAGCTTCATCAAACATAGAATCCCTATCTTCAATAGATATATTTGAAGACTCGTTACTGTCATCTTTTGAAAACTCAGGAAGTATATAAGCAGATTGATAACCAGTTTGTGAACCTATATATTCAGAAAGTTTTTCAACCTCAGAAGTATCTATAAAACCACATTGTATTCTAGTTAAATCATTTGATTGTGAATACAGAAGATCACCTCTACCAATTAGTTGCTCAGCTCCTCCAGTATCTAAAATTGTTCTAGAGTCAATTTTAGAGGTTACCCTAAACGCTATCCTTGCAGGAAAATTGGCCTTAATTAGTCCTGTTATAACATTTACTGATGGTCTTTGGGTAGCAATAATTAAATGAATTCCAACCGCTCTTGATAGCTGAGCTAGTCTTGCAAGTGGTGTCTCAACCTCTTTCCCTGCTGTCATAATTAAATCTGCAAACTCATCAATAACTAAAACTATATATGGTAAAAAAGTATGATTATTTTCAGGATTTAATTTTCTTGAAATAAACTTCTCGTTATATTCTTTAATGTTTCTTGTCATTGCATCCTTAAGTAGCTCATACCTTTTATCCATCTCTCTACACAGTGAATTAAGTGTATTTATCACTTTATCATTTTCAATTATAATAGCATCATCAGACTCTGGAAGTTTTGCTAAATAATGTCTTTCAATTTTATTAAAAATTGATAGTTCAATTTTTTTTGGATCAACTAAAACAAACTTTACCTCTGCAGGATGTTTTTTGTAAAGTATAGAGGTCAAAATAGCATTTATTCCAACAGATTTACCCTGCCCAGTAGCACCTGCCATAAGTAAGTGAGGCATTTTTGTTAAATCAACAATGAAAGTCTCATTGCTAATAGTCTTACCAAGTGTAATTGGAAGTTCCATATCTGATTCAATGAATTTCTTTGAAGATAATAGTGACTTCATAGATACAATTGACTTCTTTTTATTTGGAACTTCAATACCAATGGTCCCTTTTCCTGGAATTGGAGCAATAATTCTAATTCCTAGAGCTGAGAGTGATAGTGCTATATCATCTTCTAAGTTTTTAATCTTTGATATACGAATACCAGCATCTGGAATAATCTCATAAAGTGTTACTGTTGGGCCAATTGTAGCTTTTATTTGCTTAATGCCAATATTATAGTTCTTTAGTGTATCAACAATTCTATTTTTATTTGATTCGAGTTCTTCCTGATCTATTTTAATTGTCCCATCTCCATAGTCTTTAAGAAGATCAATACCGGGATTCTTAAAGTTTCTTAAATCAAGGGTAGGGTCAAATTTTTTTGAATTAACATTAGAAAAATCAATATTTTTTGATGTTACTTCTTCTTCATTTATTTCTTCTACTTCAATCGAAATTTCTTCAGATTCAATTTTATTATTTGGATGGGTATCATCTTCAATTAAATTGACATTTTGTTTTTTTTCGTCATCATTATCTTCTTCTAGGTCAACTTCAGAATTTAAAACATCAGATTCTTTAGCTTTGAATAAATTAGTAATTAAATCTAGGGTACCAGATGGAGTTACGTTAAATAATATAGCAATAGAAATTATAAATGAAAATGTTAGAATTAGTAATATACCTATCCTCCCTATATAGGATTCTAAAAATAAATTAACTTCAAATCCTACAATTCCTGATTGAACTGGAAAATAAGTCCTTAAATAACCACTTAAGATTGTAGTCCAGATTAATAATAACAAGAGCCAATTAATCCTTCCAAAGAGATCAAATATTTTTTTATTAAATAAAATATAGTAAGATGATACAAATAGAATTATTGGAAGTATAAAACTCGAAATTCCAAAGAGTTTATAAATAAACAGGTGGCTTATATAAGCTCCAGTTTTTCCCAGAAGATTCTCAACCTCAACATCTCTATCAAAAATCATATCAACATTACTTTGGTCTATTTTCCAATTAAAAATGTAGGAAACAAATGAAGTAAACAGAACTAGAGATGAGAATAATAAAATGTATCCAAATACAACTTTAAACTTACTTTTATTAGCTTTTTTCTTGCTATTCATACAAGTTTTGTATTTAACAAAAATACAAATATGAGATTAGATAATTAGTTTTTGTTTGCTAAAGTCCTAATTTTTATTCTAAATGCTGCAAATAATAATGTCATAAATGGACTAATCCAATTAAATATTGCATATATAAAGTACTCACCAACACTAACTCCTAAAACAGATGAGTGATATGCACCACATGAATTCCATGGAATTAAAGCAGAAGTAACAGTAGCTGAATCCTCTAGAGTTCTACTTAAATTTTCAGGCGCAAGATTTTTATCCTTATAAGCTTTTTCAAACATTTTACCTGAAACAACAATAGATAAATACTGGTCAGAGGCAGTTAAGTTTAATGCTAGACAAGATGCAACAGTACTAGCAAATAATTTAAAAATATTATCAGCCCAATTTAATAACGCTTTGCTTATAGATTTAATAGCACCAATTGCATCCATAGAACCTCCAAAAATCATCGTCGCCATAACTAAAAAAATAGTGTTTAACATCCCTATCATACCACCAGTAGAAAAAAGTTCGTTTAAAATTTCACTTTCAGTAGTGATAGATACATTACTTGTAATAGTATCAATTACTACTTTGTATGAAGCAATAATTGTGGTATTTGAGGAATCTGAGAGCTCATTAATTATTTGTGGTTGAAACAAAATAGCAAATAATGCTCCTAAAAGTGTACCTATAGTAAGTGCTTTTATTGGTGGGGTCTTTTTTACAATCATTATTAACACAATAATTGGAACAATAAATAGTATTAAAGAAATATTAAAAGTGTTTTCAATTGTTTCAATTAAAAATGAATTGTCAGTTACTCCATTGGATGTCTGATAAATACCAAGTATAATAAAGACTATCAGAGTAATTGAAATGCTTGGAATTGTTGTATGTGTCAAATATTTAATATGTTTAAATAAATCTACTTTTGAAACTGCAGCAGCTAAATTTGTAGTATCACTCAGGGGAGATAATTTATCTCCAAAATAAGCACCAGCTATTACTGCTCCACCCACCATTCCTGCAGGTATTCCCAAAGCCTTTCCAATACCTACAAGGGCTATACCAACAGTTGCTGATGTTGTCCAGCTGCTTCCAGTTGCAACTGAAATAATTGAACATATAACTATACATGCTGGTAAAAATATATTGGGGTCAAGAATTTTTAATCCATAGTATACCATTGAAGGAATGATTCCACTAATCATCCATGTACCAGCTAGAGCTCCGACCCATAGTAATATAATAAGTGCTGGTGTAACGGATTTAATACTATTTGAGATGCTACTAATCAAATCTTTATAAGAAACATTATATCTATGACCAATCATAGCTGCAAAAGCTCCGCTTAGTATGAGAATAAATTGACTTGAACCAGCTAATGGATCTGCATCATAAATAAATACGTTAGCATATAGATTAAAAGATAACAGAGTTACCAAAAAGATTAGAGGTAAAATCGCTATTTGTAGAGGTAAAATCTTTTTGTTAGTGTCTTCCAATGTAGAAAATATGTCACAAGTTCAGAATTTTTTTTTTAATGCAAAATATTATTAGGCAGTTATTTGGCTAAACTTTAATTATTTTTACCAAGTGGAACATAAAATTGAAAAAATTTTAAAAGAGAATGTTAAAGCATTTGAAAAATGTAATTTTTTAATTGCTGTAAGTGGTGGAGTTGATAGCATGGTTCTTGCAGATCTTTTTCTAAAAAACAACTTAAGCTTTTCTATTGCACACTGCAACTTTAAACTAAGATCAAAAGAGAGTGATCTAGATCATAATTTTGTTAAAAAATGGAGTTTACAGCATAAAATTCAT
Source organism: uncultured Bacteroidota bacterium (assembly GCA_902559905.1). Taxonomy (GTDB): domain Bacteria; phylum Bacteroidota; class Bacteroidia; order Flavobacteriales; family Flavobacteriaceae; genus Marisimplicoccus. The sequence continues at coordinate 31,588 of CACEJV010000006.1, forward strand.
TGTTATAGTAATGAATTTAATACAGCCGAATTTTGTAAAAAGAATAAAATGGGTATTCAAGAGGGAGCAAGAAAACTAAGATATAATTGGTTTGATGATCTTTTATCTAAGTTTAACTTTGATTATTTAGTTACAGCCCACCATTTAGATGATCAGATTGAGACATACCTTATAAATTCTTCTAGAGGATCAGGAATTAATGGATTATTAGGAATTACATCAAGTTCAAAAAGTATATTTAGACCATTACTTAATGTTTTAAAAATTGATATTTTAGATTATGCACAAAAAAAATCTATAGAGTATAGAGAGGATTCATCTAACTCCAGTGAAGATTATCAAAGAAATATGATTAGAAATTCTGTTCTTCCAACATTTAAGGAATTTGATGATAATGTTATGTTAAAGTTCAAAACAACAATCAATAACCTGCAGTCAACTAAGATATTTGTAGATGAAATAATGAAAGAAACTAAAATTCAACTTTTTCAAAACAATTCAAATTCCGTCAAAGTTAATATTGAAAAGCTTATGGAAAAAAGACCTTTAGAGTTTTATGTTCATAACTTATTCCATGAATTTGGATTCAACTATAAGGAAGTTATAAAAATATTTAATTCAGATTCAGGTAAACTTATTTTGTCAAACACCCACAGTATGACAAAATCAAAAGGTGATTTAATAATTAAGAAAAATGACTAGTAACATATTTTTCAGCCTAATTTCAATTTTCTCTTTAAATTCTCAGGATATTGAGCCAGTAGAGTGGCAATATGATGTAAATAAAATCAATGATACAGAATATAATATTTCTTTTAGTGCGTCAATATTAGAAGGCTGGAAATTGTATTCTCAATTTTCTCCTGATGAAGGTGCTCTTCCAACCTCGTTTAGCTTTATTAATAATGATTCAGACTTTGAAGCAGACAAATTATTTAATGAGGATGATTATATAGTTGGCTTTGATAACGTTTTTAAAATGAACCTCTACTATTATGAAAAAGAAGCCAATTTTAATCAAAATGTAAAGTTATTAGATGAAGATTTAAATCAAATTAAAGTCGAAATTGACTATTCATCATGTGATGATGAATTATGTATTTTTAGAAATGAAACTTTCAATGTAATTCTTGATAATAGTATTATTGTAACTGAGTCTGAAAATGTAACTCTAGAAGATGTTAGAAGGTATAATGCACTTGAACTTGATTTAGATAAATCAAATTATAATTCTGCTAACTTCATTGAGAGGTCTAACTATTTTGAAATTTTCATATTTGGTTTAATTGCGGGTTTTTTAGCATTATTAACACCTTGTGTGTTTCCCATGATACCACTGACTGTCTCCTATTTTATTGACGAAACTAAACTTAGGTATAGTGGCGCTATCTCTGCGTCTCTTTATGGTGGGTTTATAGTTCTAATATATATTTTATTAAGTATTCCATTTCATGTTTTTGATAGCTTAAATCCTAATATACTAAATACTATTTCTACCAATGTTTATGTAAATCTTACATTCTTTGCTGTATTTATCTTGTTTGCAATTTCATTTTTTGGATATTTTGACATAGTTATCCCAAGTAATATTGTATCTGGTTCAGAGAAGAAATCAGAAAAGGGTGGAATTATTGGAATCTTTTTTATGTCACTTACACTAGCTCTTGTATCATTCTCATGTACGGGTCCAATTTTAGGATCTTTATTAGCTGGTTCACTATCATCTGCTCAATCTGGGGCAACACAGCTTTCATATGGTATGTTTGGATTTGGAGTTGCACTTGCTTTACCTTTTACCTTGCTTGCCTTTTATCCTAAGTATTTATCTCTAATCCCAAAATCAGGTATTTGGCTCAAGAAACTAAAAGTTTGTCTTGGTTTTATTGAACTAGCTCTAGCTTTTAAATTTCTTTCAAATGCAGATTTAGTTGAGGGATGGGGTATTTTAAAGCGTGAAACGTTTATCCTAATTTGGGTTATAATTTTTCTATCTATGTCACTCTATCTATTTGGATCCTATTTTGGTAAGTTAAAGTTTAATTATAAAAGCATCTCAGGATGGTTGTTTTTGTTGTTTTCAATTTTTTTGCTAAGTGGATTATATGACAGTAAAAATGTTAGACTCTTAAGCGGTATTCTTCCACCTGAGTTTTATTCTATTGTAGAAAAAGAGAGTGAATGTCCTCTTGGGTTAAATTGCTTTAAAAATTTTGATGAAGGAAAAGAGTATGCTATTGAGAATAATAAAATTATTTTATTAGACTTTACAGGTTGGGCTTGTGCCAACTGTAGACGAATGGAAGAGAATGTGTGGTCAAAGCCAAAAATATACGAGTTGTTAGATAACAATTATGTTATAATTTCCCTTTACGTAGATGATAGAACTAAGCTTTCAGATACTGATAAATTTAAATACATTAATAAATCTGGAAGAATTCAATATATAAATAATATTGGAAGAAGATGGTCTCTTTTTCAGCAAATAAATTTTAATAATGCTTCTCAGCCATACTATGTTGCTATGCTTCCTTCTGGTAAAATTTTATCAGAACCAATTCAGTTTACCTCAGATAAAAATTTTCAAAATTGGCTTGAGATATCTATTGAAGAATCTAATTTATAATAAATTAGGCTTATCTTTTATAATACACTTTCTCAAAAGGAATTCTAAACCTTTCTCCATAAACACCTTCTTCAAGTCTTATGCCGCATCCAATTATCATATTAATTTCTGATTTTGAGTTCAGGTTCAAGATTCTTTTTACTTTAACAGAGTCAAATCCCTCCATAGGGCATGTGTCATAACTAAAACCAGCCATACTTATCATGAAATTTTGAGATGCTAAAGCAGCACTTTTATGTGCAATAATTCTTGAATCAGATCTATTGAGTTGTCTGTACATAACTCTAAAAAAGCCAACTATGTAGGCAAACAAGTATTTAAATAGACTAAGAATTCCAAAAAAATCTTTATAAACAAAAGGAACAACCTTTTTATAATATTTCTTAGTCAAATTGAATTGCTTTTCGGAAAGTGAATCTTTTTTTGATTTAAAAAAATTTAAATTATCATTTACTCTACTTTTCCACAAATCTTTTCTAACTATAGTTATAACAATTTGCTTTGCAGTTTTTGCAGCAGGTTGACTAAAACAACATTCTGAAATTTTACTTAATAAATCTTTGTCGGTTATATGGTAAAATTCCCAAAGTTGTAAGTTAGAGCTAGTAGGTGCTAGAGTTGCATTAATAATACATTTCTTAACTATATCTATATCAAGATCTTTTTTTGGGTCGAATTTTCTTACAGATCTTCTAAATTCAATTGCATCACTGACAGTTTTCTCCATCTTAGATTTTTTCAAGAATTTTTCTTATAAAATTGAAAGATTTTGGATAAGGACCATATCTAAAAGGTATGTCTATCATATTTTTTTTCCTCAAAACTGGCTTTTGATGTGAGAAAGTATCAAAGCTAAATTTACCTCTGTAGGCTCCCATTCCACTATCACCAATACCTCCAAATGGAAGATTTGGATTAATATAATGAATTAAAGTATCGTTAATAACACACCCACCAAATTTATTATTTTCTATTAGGTTGTCAATAAACATTTGATTTTTAGAAAAAATGTAGAATGCAAGAGGTGTTGGGTTTATGTCGAGAATATTTTTAATTTCGGCTTCATTTTCGTATGACAAAATAGGTAAAATTGGTCCAAAAATTTCTTCATTCATTATTTCAGAATCAATTTGAGGATCAACAATTATTGTTGGTTCAATATATAGTTTATCCATATTTATTTTCCCCCCAAACTCAATAACTTGATCTTTAATTATATTTTCAAGTCTAATTAGGTTCTCTGTATTAATAATTCTTCCATAGCTTTCAGATTCTAAAGGTCTATTACCAAATGTCTTAATAATATTCTCTTTAATGGCTGAAATAAGATCAGATTTAACATGTTGATTGACAATAATGTAATCTGGAGCAATACATGTTTGACCACAATTCACAAACTTTCCAGAAACGATTCTTTTAGCAACTTTGTCTATATCTACTCCTGAATCTACTATACATGGGCTTTTTCCTCCAAGTTCTAATGTAATTGGAGTTAAATTTTTTGCAGCTTTTTCAGCTATAATTTTTCCTATTCTTGTGCTGCCAGTAAAAAATATATAATCCCATTTTTTATCTAACAAATATTTAGCAATACCTGCATCTCCCTCAATTACAGTCGCCATATTTTGGGGAAATACAGAATCAATCAATTCTTTTAGAACCCTTGAAGTTGCTGGGGCTAATTCAGATGGTTTTATTATTACAGCATTTCCTGCAGCAATAGCTCCAATTAAAGGTGTCAGGGATAGTTGAAATGGATAATTCCATGGAGTTATAATCAAAACATTTCCATATGGTTCAGGTATCAGATAATTCAGTGAAGGAAAATTTAGAATAGAACCACTAACTCTCTTTTTTTTTGACCAACTTCTAAGTTTTCTTAAGAATAATTTAATCTCTTTCTTAACAAGAAGTATTTCAGATAAAAAAGACTCAAACTCATGTTTGTTTAGATCTTGTTTTAGTGCCTTATAAATTTTTGACTCATTATTTTTTATTGATATTAATAATGAGTTTAAGATTTGAATCCTGTTACTGACAGAGTTAGAGTTGTCTTTAACAAATTTTACTTGAGATTCAATTACTTTATCAATATCTTTATAATCCATAATTATTTCAAATCTAATTATTTAAAATCAATATTATAATTTATTATTTGGGTATGCTAAAATATATCATATAATATACTGATTAATAGTTGATTAAGATTTGATTTTTATTTTTGAATATAATTTAAGATAATAATTGTCCTTAAAAACATCATTCTATGGTGATAATTTTAATGTAGTTTTTAGTGTATGTATAATAAATTCAGTAGAGTAGTTACAAAGGATGATTCCCAACCAGCTGCACAAGCTATGCTTCATGCCATTGGTTTGAATGATGAAGATTTTGACAAACCATTTATTGGAATTGCAAGTACAGGTTATGAGGGTAATCCTTGTAACATGCATCTCAATGATTTATCAGTAAAAATTAAAGATAGTATAACTGCTTCAAAATATGTTGGATTAATTTTTAATACCATTGGTGTTAGTGATGGGATTTCTATGGGAACTTTTGGAATGAGATATTCACTACCCTCTAGAGATATTATAGCAGATTCAATGGAGACTGTAGTTCAAGCGATGTCATATGATGGGTTAATAACAGTTGTTGGATGTGACAAAAATATGCCTGGTGCCCTAATGGCTATGTTAAGGCTTGATAGACCAAGCATATTAGTATATGGAGGAACAATTGACTCTGGATGTTATAATAATAAAGAGTTGGATGTTGTGTCAGCATTTGAAGCATGGGGTGAAAAAGTATCAGGAAAAATAGATGAGAGTGAGTATAAAAATGTTATTAAAAATGCTTGTCCCGGAGCTGGGGCATGTGGAGGGATGTATACAGCAAATACTATGGCTTCAGCTATTGAAGCATTAGGTATGTCGTTACCTTACAACTCATCTAATCCTGCAATTAGCAATGAAAAAATAAATGAATGTGATGAGATTGGTGAGTCAATTAAAAATCTAATTGAAAAGGATATTAAGCCTTCTGATATTGTTACAAAGAAATCTCTTGAAAACGCTCTGAGACTGGTTACTGTTCTTGGGGGATCAACTAATGCAGTGCTTCATTTTTTAGCAATATCTAGAGCAGCAAATTTAGATTTGTCAATTGATTATTTTCAAGAAATAAGTGACTCAACTCCCTACTTAGCTAATCTTAAACCTAGTGGTAAATATCTAATGAAAGATTTACACAAAATAGGGGGTGTTCCATACGTATTAAAATATATGCTTGAAAATAAAATGCTTCATGGAGATTGTCTAACTGTTACTGGTAGTACAATAGAAGAAAACTTATCAAAAATTAAGTCACCTGATGTAAGTTCAAATGATCTAATTTTTCCAATATCAGATCCTATTAAGAATACTGGACATATTCAAATATTAAAGGGAAATTTAGCTGAAGATGGATGTGTTGCAAAAATAACTGGTAAAGAAGGTTTAATATTTTCAGGTCCAGCTAAAGTTTTTAATAGCGAATTTGAATGTCTCTCAGCTATAAAAAATTCTGAAGTATTCAAGGGAGATGTTGTGGTAATAAGATACGAAGGGCCAAAGGGAGGTCCAGGAATGCCAGAGATGTTAAAACCTACATCAGCCATAATGGGTGCTGGATTAGGAAAAGAAGTTGCGTTAATTACCGATGGAAGATTCTCTGGAGGAACTCATGGATTTGTAGTCGGTCACATTGTACCTGAGGCATTTGAGGGTGGAACAATTGCAATAGTAGAAAATGGTGATATCGTAACTATTGATTCAGAAAAAAATAAGATTTTTGTTGATATTTCTGATGAAGAAATTATGAAGAGAAAAGAAAAATGGAAACAACCAGATTTAAAAATTAAAAAAGGTATTTTATATAAATATTTAAAGTCAGTTTCTAATGCATCTAACGGATGTGTAACTGATTAATAATTAATATGAAAAGTAAAAAAATTAGTGGTGCTGAAGCTGTAATCCATTGTTTATTAAACGAGGGAGTAGATCTTGTCTGGGGATATCCTGGAGGCGCTATAATGCCTGTATACGATGAATTTTATAAATTTCAAGATAAGCTAAAACACGTTCTTGCTAGACATGAGCAAGGTGCTATTCATGCAGCTCAGGGATATGCAAGATCCTCTGGAAGAGTAGGAGTTGCAATTGCGACATCTGGTCCTGGTGCAACTAATCTTGTTACTGGTATTGCAGATGCTCAAATAGATTCAACACCTGTTGTGTGTATAACCGGTCAAGTATCATCTCATCTTTTAGGCTCAGATGCTTTTCAAGAAACTGATATTATTGGTATTTCAATGCCAGTTACAAAATGGAATTATCAAATAACTAAGGCATCAGAAATACCTGAAATCTTTGCAAAAGCATTTTATATTGCAAAATCTGGTAGGCCAGGTCCAGTTCTTATTGACATTACAAAAGATGCACAATTTGAGCTTTTTGAATATGATTATAAAAAATGTAATGGAATTAGAAGTTATATTCCTTATCCCGAAGTTAATGATGATTCGATAGACCGTGCTGTAAAGCTCATTAATCAAGCAAAAAAGCCATTGATTGTATGGGGGCAAGGGGTAATCCTAGGAAACGCTGAAGAAGAATTTAAAAATTTTGTTGAAAAAAGTGGAATTCCTGCAGCATGGACAATTCTTGGTTTGTCAGCTTTACCAACTTCACATGAGTTAAATGTCGGTATGGTTGGTATGCATGGAAATTATGGGCCTAACATTTTGACCAATAAATGTGATCTTTTGATTGCTATTGGGATGAGATTTGATGATCGTGTTACTGGTGACCCCAATACATATGCATCTCAAGCTAAAGTTATTCATCTTGAAATTGATCCTGCAGAGGTTGATAAGAATATAAAGGTTGATGTACCGGTAATTGGTAACTGTAAAGAATCTCTTAAAATGATTACCAACAAAATTGATAAAAGATCCCATAAAAAATGGATTTCAAAATTTGATGATTTAATGAAAATTGAGTTTGATAAGGTAATTAAATCAGATTTAAGTCCAAATAAAAAAGGACTAACTATGGGAGAGTCAATTATTGCCATAAATGAATTTACTAATGGTGATGCGATTATAGTCACAGATGTCGGACAGCACCAAATGGTTGCGTGTAGATATGCAAATTTTATAAAATCAAAGAGTAATATTACATCTGGAGGCCTTGGTACTATGGGATTTGCACTTCCAGCTGCGATGGGAGCTAAAATGGGAGCAATTGAAAGAGAGGTTGTTGCAGTAATTGGTGATGGTGGTTATCAAATGACCATTCAGGAGCTTGGAACAATTTTTCAACTTCAAATTCCTGTTAAGATTGTTATTTTAAATAATGACTTTCTTGGAATGGTAAGACAATGGCAACAATTATTCTTTGATAAAAGGTATGCCTCTACTGAAATGATAAATCCTGACTTTGTAACAATTGCTAAAGGTTATTATATTGATTCTGAAAGAGTAAAAAATAGAAAAGACTTAAAACCTGCTGTTGAGAGAATGATTAATTCAAAAAAACCTTATGTTCTTGAAGTTTGTGTAGAAAAAGAAGATAATGTATTCCCAATGATTCCCTCTGGAGCTTCTGTTTCGGATATTAGGCTAGATTAAAATGGAAAAAAGAAAGAATTATACTGTATCTGTTTACACTGAAAATAATGTTGGTCTTCTTCATAGAATTTCAGCGATTTTTCTAAAAAGACACATAAACATTGAAAGTTTTACAACATCAGAATCTGAAATAAAAAATGTATATAGATTTATTATAGTTGTGAAAATGACGAAATCTGGCGTAGAAAGGGTTATTAAGCAAATTGAGAAACAGGTCGAAGTGATAAAAGCTTTCTACCATAGAGATGATGAAACAATATTCCAAGAATCTGCCTTATACAAAATGAAGTCATCTTCATTATTTGAAGAGAGACACATACAAAACATAATTAAAGATTCTAATGCAAGAATTGTTACAGTAAATACAGAGTTTTTTGTGATTGAAAAAACTGGATTTAGAGACGATACTGAAAAACTCTATAAAGATCTTGCGCCTTTTGGCCTTCTTCAATTTACTAGATCCGGAAGAATAGCTGTGAGTAAAGAAAAGATGGGAATCTCAGAAATTTTAAATACTTTTAAAAACCAAAAATAAAAACAATGGAAAATTACTTTAACACTCTATCATTTAGAGAGAAACTAATGCAATTAGGAAAATGTAGGTTTATGAGCTCTTCTGAATTTAGTAATGGGGTGGAATTTCTCAAGAATAAAAAAATAGCTATTGTTGGTTGTGGTGCACAAGGTTTACATCAAGGTCTTAATATGAGAGATTCTGGTCTTGATATTTCATACGCTCTTAGGCAGTCCTCTATTGATTCAAAAAGACAATCATTTGTTAATGCAAGTACAAATAATTTTAATGTTGGTAATTTCGAAGAAATAATACCAAATTCTGACTTGGTAATAAATTTGACACCAGATAAAAACCATACTCCAGTTGTTGAACAACTCATGCCATTAATGAAAAAAAACTCTATTCTCTCCTATTCACACGGATTTAACATAGTAGAGGAGGGTATTAAAGTTAGAGACGATATAACCGTTATTATGGTTGCACCAAAATCTCCAGGATCTGAGGTAAGAGAAGAGTACTTAAGAGGTTTTGGAGTTCCTACACTTATTGCTGTTCATCCTGAAAATGATGCTAATGGAATTGGTTTTAATGCAGCAAAAGCATATGCGGTATCTCTTGGATCTGATAAAGCAGGAGTTTTAGAATCATCTTTTGTTGCTGAAGTTAAATCTGATTTAATGGGTGAGCAGACAATATTATGTGGAATGCTCCAAACAGGGTCAATCCTGTGTTTTAATAAAATGAAAGAACTTGGAGTTGAACCTGCCTACTCTGCAAAGCTTATTCAATATGGATGGGAGACTATTACGGAAGCTTTAAAGCATGGAGGTATAACAAATATGATGGACAGATTATCAAATTCCGCAAAAGTTAAAGCATTTGAATTATCTGAGGAACTTAAAGAAATATTATTACCATTATTTATTAAGCATATGGACAATGTCTTATCAGGTAAATTCTCCGAGACTATGATGAAGGATTGGGAGAATGATGATAAAGAACTTTTAAGTTGGAGAGAAGAAACAAGTAAGACTGATTTTGAAAATACAGACCCGACATCACATGAAATTTCTGAGCAAGAATATTTTGATAATGGAATTTTAATGATAGCACTTGTTAAGGCTGGGGTTGAGTTAGCATTTGAGACAATGGTTGAAGCAGGTATAAAAGAAGAGTCTGCATACTATGAATCTCTTCATGAACTTCCACTTATAGCTAATCTAGTTTCCAGAAAAAAATTATACGAAATGAATAATATTATTTCTGATACTGCAGAATATGGATGCTATCTTTTTAATAATGATGCAATTCCACTTCTCTCTAAATTCTTTGATAAAGTAGAAGCTGATATAATTGGTTCAGACTCAATAAGTAAGAGTGTAGACTCTGTTGATAATAAAAAATTAATTGATATTAACGAAACAATTAGATACCACTCAATTGAAATAATTGGTGATGAACTTAGGCAGTACATGACTTCAATGAAATCTGTTTAATTGATGCAAATTCCTGATTTAAAAGGAGTAAGGAATGCTTCTGAAAATCTTCAAGGTGTCTCAGTTTTAACTCCTTTAGTTATTAATGAAAGGCTTTCAAATGATCTAAATTGTAAAATTTACTTAAAACGAGAAGATCTTCAGCAAGTTAGGTCTTTTAAAATTCGTGGTGCTTTTAACAAAATTAGATCTATTGATTCAGACTATCTAAAGAACAAAACATTAGTTTGTGCAAGTGCTGGAAATCATGCTCAGGGTTTTGCATATTCCTGTAATAAGCTAAAAATTTATGGAAAAATTTATATGCCTGTTACAACTCCTAAACAAAAAATAGAAAGGGTTAAAATATTTGGAGGTGAATATATTGAAATTGTATTAATCGGAGATAATTTTGACGATGCCCAATATGAAGCTCAAAAGCAAAATACTGACAAAGATTTATTTGTTCATGCATTTGATGATGTTAATGTTATTGAAGGTCAAGGAACTATAGGATTAGAAATCCTAGATCAAGTTGATAAGCATTTTGATTATTTGATTGTTCCAGTTGGAGGAGGAGGTTTAATTTCTGGAATAATTACTGTGTTTAAAGAATTATCACCCAAAACAAAGATTATTGGTGTTGAGGCTGAAGGAGCTCCTGCAATGAGTAAGTCTTTAAAAGATGGAAAAATTATCAAACTAAACTCTATTGATAACTTTGTTGATGGGGTTTCAATAAAAAAAATTGGTAAAATTCCTTTTGATATTTGTAAAAACTATTTACATGAAATTTTATTAGTTCCTGAAGGTAAAATCTGTCAAACTATACTAGATCTTTATAATAAAGATGGAATAGTAGTTGAGCCTGCAGGTGCAATAGGAATATCAGCACTTGAGTTAAATAAGAAAATGTTTAAAGATAAAAATGTTGGTGTACTAGTTTGTGGAGGAAATAATGATTTTACAAGGATGGCAGAGATAAGAGAGAGGGCATTATTTTATTCTAACCTTAAACATTATTTCATTGTTAAGTTTCCTCAAAGAGCAGGTGCACTTAAAGAATTTGTAAACAATGTACTTGGTAAAAATGATGACATTACTTTTTTTGAATATGTCAAAAAAAATAACAGAGAAAATGGAACAGCAATCGTTGGTATTGAGTTAAAATTTTCTAAAGATTTAAATGATTTAGTGAAAAAGATGAAAGAAAATGGTTTCTTTGGAGAGTATTTGAACGAAAAACCAGAAACTCTTCGTTTTTTAATTTAAAATATATGTCAACAAAAACTATTACAGTAGATCAATTAAACTGCAGGGAATATCTTGTGGGTGGAAAATTAAAGAAATGGGATGGAGAAACTTCAGAAGTTTACTCCACTATAAACTCTGACCCTAAAAAACCTTATTCTAAAACACTTCTAGGTTCAATACCTGATATGGACTCAGAATCCGCATTAGAAGCTTTAGAATCAGCTAAAAAAGCGTTTGATAGAGGTCAAGGTAAATGGCCTACTATGAAGGTTAGAGACAGACTTAAGTGTATGAAGAGGTTTGCGGATAAAATTCAGGAACATAGAGATGTTGTAGTTAACCTTTTAATGTGGGAGATAGGAAAAAACAAAAAAGACTCTGAAAAAGAGTTCGATAGAACAGTAGACTATATTTACGATACAATTAATGAATACAAAAAGATTGATAGATCATCCGCTAGATTTGAGAAAGATTCAGGTATTCATGCACATATCAGAAGGGGGCCTTTAGGTGTTGTTTTGTGTTTAGGGCCATATAATTATCCATTAAACGAAACTTTTTGTTTGCTAATACCGGCTATTTTAATGGGTAATACAACTATTTTTAAACCTGCAAAGCATGGAGTCCTTTTAATTGCTCCTTTATTAAATGCCTTTAAGGAATGTTTTCCTCCTGGGGTAGTTAATATCCTCTTTGGAAGAGGAAGAAAAATATGTCCTCCTATAATGCAAACAGGTTATGTTGATGTTCTTGCACTAATTGGACATAGCTCATCTGCAGTTGCACTTCAAGATCAGCATCCAAATAAAAATAGGCTTAGACTTGTTTTAGGACTAGAAGCAAAAAATCCTGGTATTATATTGCCAGACGCTGACCTTGACTTAACTATTCAAGAATGTATTTCAGGTTGTCTGTCATATAATGGTCAAAGATGTACTGCACTTAAAGTTTTATATGTTCATGAATCAATAGTAGATGAATTTAATAAGAAGTTTGCACAAGCGGTTGATGATTTAAAATTTGGAATGCCATGGGAAAAAGACTCTTTTTTAACACCCTTGCCTGAACCATCCAAACCAAAATATATAAGAGATTTAATTGATGACGCAGTCTCTAAAGGTGCATCAATAGTTAATAAAAAAGGTGGGGAAGTCACTGAAAACTATTGTTTTCCTGCAATATTATATCCTGTGAATCAAAATATGAGAGTATACGAGGAAGAACAGTTTGGACCTGTAATTCCGGTAATTTCATTTAAGGATATAGATGAACCTCTTGATGATATGGCAAATTCAGAATATGGTCAACAAGTAAGTCTTTTTGGAAGTGATACAAAACAATTAGGCCCACTTATTGATACTCTTGCAAACCTAGTTTGTAGAGTTAATCTTAATAGTTCATGTCAAAGAGGTCCAGATATCTACCCTTTTACAGGTAGAAAAAATTCTGCTGTAAGTACTTTAAGTGTTCATGATGCCTTAAGAGCATTTTCTATAAGAACTTTTGTAGCTTCAAAAGATAATATTCATAATAACAGGATACTTAAAAAACTGTTAGACTCCAATGACTCTAATTTTATTTCTACAGACTACATACTCTAATTTTTTTCAATAAAATTAACTATATAGTCACCAACTTGATCTGTTGAGAATGAGTTCTTGTCTGAGCTCAGATCAGGAGTTACATATTTATTTTTAAGAGATTCTTCAACTGCATTATTGATTATTTCTGATTCTTTTTTCAAATTAAATGAATTATCTAGCATCATTGAAAGAGATAAAATTGAAGCAATAGGATTTGCAATATTTTTTCCTGCTGCTTCTGGATAAGAGCCATGAATTGGTTCATATAAGGCATTTTTAGAACCAACTGAGGCTGATGGCATAAGCCCCATTGATCCAGAAATGACCGAAGCTTCATCTGTTAAAATATCACCAAAAAGATTTGAAGTAATCAATACATCATATGAATTTGGCCATTGAACTAATCTCATAGCAACAGCATCTACAAACTCATATGAGACCTCTATATTTGGATAGTTTTTTTCCATACTTTGAACTGTTTCTCTCCATAGTCTAGATGTTTCAAGAACATTTGCTTTATCAACACAACATAATTTACTTGATCTTTTCTGCGCATGTTCAAATCCTATTTTTGCAATTCTAACAATTTCATCTCTATTATACTCACATGTGTCAAATGCAAAGTTTTCATTATCCTTTCTACCTCTTTCTCCAAAGTAAATACCTCCAGTTAATTCTCTAACAAAAAGAATATCAGTTCCAGATATTCTTTCTTCTTTTATTGGTGACATCTCTAATAAGGATTCAAATACCTTTGTAGGACGAAGGTTTGCATATAGTCCGAGCTTCTTCCTCATTTTGAGTAAACCTTGTTCAGGTCGTACCTTTGCTTTTGGATCATTATCATATTTAGGGTCTCCAATCGCACCAAAAAGAATTGCATCTGAGTTTAGACATACTTGATGAGTTTGATCTGGATAGGGATCGTTGTATTTATCAATTGCAACTGCTCCAACTAACCCGCTCTCTAATTCAATTTTATGATTAAACTTTTTACCTAAAGATTTAAGAACTTTAATAGATTGTTTGGTAACTTCAGGTCCAATTCCATCTCCAGATAATATAGCTATTTTTAAAATCATAATTATTCTGTATTTAACATTTTCTCTGTTGCTTTGATAGCAGATACTGTTTGATCTGTATCAAGCCCCCTTGTTTTAAATTTTTTTGATCCAGTATCCCAAGTAATAGTGGTTTCACAAAATGCATCTGAATCACTACCTGGGGGGATACGAACAGCATAATCAATTAACTTTGGAAGTACCCTTTTTCTTTTAGAGTATATTTTTTTTAATGCATTCATAAATGCATCAAATTGGCCATCACCCGAGCAGCTTTCTTGATAAAGTTCATCATTAATAATTAATGAAAGAGAAGCAGATGGCCTAAGAGTCTTTGCATGTGTTAAAACATAAGATTCAATAATTATATCTTTCTTTTTTGTTGGATATTCAAGTACATCGCTAATAATATAAGGAAGATCTTCAATTGTAACTTTCTCTTTTTTATCTCCTAATTCAATCACTTTAGATGTTACTACGCTTAGCTCAACATCATTTAGTTTAATTCCTAATTCATCTAGGTTCTTTTTAATATTAGCTTTTCCAGAAGTCTTTCCAAGAGCATATTTTCTTTTCCTGCCAAATCTACTTGGATTCAAGTTGTTGAAGTATAAATCTTTCTTATTATCACCGTCGGCGTGAACACCGGCTGTTTGCGTAAATACATTTTCGCCAACTATTGGCTTATTAGATGATACACTTTGTCCAGAAAATGTTGAAATTAATTTACTTGCTTTAAACAAATTCTTCTCTTCAACATTTATTTTATATTCTGGTAAGAAGTCTTTAATTGCTGCAACAGCGCTAGAAAGGGGAGTATTACCAGCCCTTTCCCCCATTCCGTTTATTGTAAGATGAAGGCCATTACAACCAGCTCTAATAGCTTCTAATGAGTTTCCAACACTTAAATCATAGTCATTATGTCCATGAAAGTCTATGTGAAAATTTGGATATTTATTTCTTACTTCATTTATGAATTTATAGGTTTCAAAATGAGTTAATATTCCTAGGGTATCAGGAAGTAAGACTCTTTTGATATTTTTTGTTTTTAAAAAATCCAAATAATCGATAACATAATCTTTACTATTCTTCATTCCATTACTCCAATCTTCAAGATATATGTTAGTGGTTATTGAATTTTTTTCTGCAATATCAATAGTTTTTGAAATGTCATTAAAATGTTGATCAGGGGTTTTCTTTAATTGGTGCTTTAAATGGTTTAAGGAGCCTTTGGTTAGAAGGTTTTGCACTTTACATCCTGATTCTAATAGCCATTGTATAGATTTTCCTTCATCTATAAATGTTAAAACTTCAATACTATCTATTATACTATTTTTTTCTGCCCAGCTAGATATTTCCTTAACTGAATTAAGTTCTCCCTCAGATACTCTTGCAGAGGCAACTTCTATTCGATCTATTTTAAGATCATCCAACAAAAGCTTTGCTATTGTAAGTTTCTCTTTAGGTGAATATGATACTCCTGAGGTCTGTTCTCCATCCCTCAGAGTAGTATCCATTATTTCGATATGTTTGGACATTAGTATGGAGAATTATTGGCAAATTTAGAAATTTCTTGCTTTTTATTTATAAGGTAATCTATATCATCAAAACCATTTGACATGTTGCTCTTTTTGTAAGAGCTAATATTAAATTTTTCAAACTTTCCAGTCTCAATAATCTTAAATTCTTGAATTTCTATGTTTACCTCAAAATTACTTTTAGGATTTGTATCAATTTGGGCAAAAATATCTATTAAAAATTCCTCAGAAACTTGAACAGGAAGAACACCAATATTCAAACAGTTATTTTTGAATATATCAGCAAAAAAACTTGATACCACAGCTCTGAACCCGTAATCATATATTGCCCAAACTGCATGCTCTCTTGAAGATCCACATCCAAAATTTTTACCCGCAACAAGTATTTTTCCATTGTAGATTTTATTGTTTAAAGGAAATGAATCAATAGTAGTATCATCTGAGTTATATCTCCAATCTTTAAAAAGATTTTCACCAAACCCTTTTCTTTCAGTTGCTTTCAAAAATCTTGCTGGGATAATTTGATCTGTATCTACATTATCGATATTAAGTGGAACAGCTGAGCTGTTTAGAATGTTAAATTTATCGTAAGCCATTTTAAATAATTTCTCTTGGATCAGTTATTTTTCCGGTAATAGCAGTAGCAGCAGCAACCAAAGGACTTGCAAGTAAAGTTCTAGCACCAGGTCCTTGTCTTCCTTCAAAATTTCTATTTGTGGTACTTACCGCATATTTTCCCTTGGGTATCTTGTCATCATTCATTGCTAGACATGCAGAACAACCAGGTTCTCTCAATTGAAAACCGGAATCTGTTAAGATATCTAAGATTCCTTCATCTTTAATGCTTTTTAATACTTTATGTGATCCAGGCACAAGCCAAGCATCAACATCATCAGATTTTCTTCTACCTTTTATTAAGCTGGCAAATGTTCTAAAATCTTCAATTCTCCCATTTGTACAGCTTCCAAGGAAAACATAGTCAATTTTTTTACCAATCATCATTTCACCTTCCTTAAACTCCATGTAATCGAGTGCCTTTTGATATGATGATTCCGAGTCTGAACCGGAACTTGGAATTGATTTAGAAATGGGAATAGCCATACCTGGATTAGTCCCATAAGTAATCATAGGTTCAATATCACTTGCATCAAAATTAAATTCTTTATCAAAAATTGCATCATTTTCAGTCTTTAAAGATTTCCAATAGGATAGAGCATTCTCCCATACCTCTCCTTCAGGAGCATATTCTCTGCCTTTTATATATTCAAATGTTTTCTCATCTGGGGCAATCATTCCACCTCTTGCACCCATTTCAATACTAAGATTACAGACAGTCATTCTACCCTCCATACTCATATTTTTAAAAACTTCTCCTGAATATTCTACAAAATATCCAGTTGCACCAGAGGAAGAAAGTTTTGATATAATATATATAGCAACATCCTTGGGTGTAACATGAGAATTTAGAGATCCATCAATGTTTATTCTCATTTTTAATGGCTTTTGTTGCATTATAGACTGACATGCAAGAACCATTTCAACTTCGGAGGTTCCTATACCAAATGCGATAGCTCCAAATGCACCATGAGTAGATGTATGAGAATCTCCGCATACAATTGTAAGTCCTGGCTGAGTGATACCATTTTCTGGACCAATAACATGGACAATTCCATT
>CACEJV010000007.1:0-45993 GCA_902559905.1 uncultured Bacteroidota bacterium
GGAAGATTTTTTCCTAAATCAATTAAGTATTGATATTTTTCGGACCAATCCTCAAAAAAATCAAATTCATCAATAATTTCATTTTGTATCTGCTGTATTGTTTGCACATTTAAAATTAATGAATTATCCCAACATTTTAGATGCTTTTATCAAAGCGTCGATGAATAAATCAATTTCACTCTTTGTATTATAAAAAGAGAAAGATGCTCGAACAGTACCTGGTATTTTGTAGAAATCCATTATTGGTTGAGTACAATGTTGACCTGTTCTTACAGCGATTCCAAACTGATCAAGAATAGAACCAATATCAGATGGATGGTGATCACCAATGTTAAATGATATTACAGATATTTTTTGGTTGTTATCACCGTAGATTTTTATACCATCAATTTTTTTTAGATTTTCGGTTGCATAATCTAAAAGTTCTTTTTCATGGTTTTCAATATTATCAAATCCAATTGAATTCATATAATCAAGTGCAACTCCAAAAGCTATTACTCCAGCAATATTAGGGGTACCTGCTTCAAATTTGTGAGGTAGATCAGCATATTCAGTTTTCTCAAAAGTTACGTTTGAGATCATTTCACCTCCGCCTTGATAAGCAGGAAGTGATTTTAAAAGTTCTGATTTTCCATATAGAAAACCAACGCCAGTAGGGCCGCATAATTTATGAGCTGAAGCAACATAATAGTCAACATTTAGCTCCTTAAGGTTGATTTTTATATGTGCAGCACCTTGAGCTCCATCAATTAATACTTGTGAATTGTTCTTATGAGCTAACTCAATTATAAGTTCTATTGGATTTATAGTCCCAAGGGTATTAGATACATGATTTACAAAAACAAATTTAACCTTTGAATTAAGCATTGACTTATACTCATCGATATCTAAAGTTCCATTGTTATTTATTGGAATAACTTTCATAGTTGCACCAGTTTTCTCACAAAGCATCTGCCAGGGAACTATGTTGGAGTGATGTTCCATCGCAGAGACAATTATTTCGTCATCTTTTGTCAAAATACTTTGTAAACCAGAGGAAACAATATTAATTCCATGAGTTGTTCCAGAAGTAAAAATTATTTCATGATTTTCAGAGACTCCAAAATGCTTTCGAACTTTTGTTCTTGATTCTTCATACTGGGTTGTAGCATCAGCGCTTAATGAGTGTAAGCCTCTATGAATATTTGAATTGAATTTTTTATAGTAATCAGAGATTGCATCTATTACTTGTATTGGAGTTTGAGAAGTTGCAGCATTATCAAAATATACAAGATCAGTATTATTTATTTTACGATCTAGTATGGGGAAATCCTCTCTTATTTTGTATACATCAAACATTATAGATCAAAACCGAGGTTTACTCCTAGTTTATTAGCAATTAGTGAATTTATTCTTCTTTTTAAATTAGGTATGTTAACACTTTCTAATACATTATTTGCAAAGGCATAGGTAAGAAGTGCTTTAGCTTCTTTTTCTGGGATTCCTCTTGTTTTCAAATAGAAAAGTGCTTCCTTATCGAGTTGTCCTACTGTACAACCATGAGAACATTTTACATCATCAGCAAAAATTTCAAGTTGAGGTTTAGTGTTAACCTTAGATTTGTTATCAATTAAAATATTGTTATTCTGCTGAAAAGCATTAGTTTTTTGTGCAATTTTATCTACAATAATTTTACCGTTAAATACACCTACTGATCTGTCTGAAAAAATTCCTTTATAGTCTTGATGACTTTCACAGTTAGGTTGAGCATGATTTACAAGTGTATTATGATCAACATGTTGATTTGACTCTAAAATCGTAATCCCTTTTAAGGTTGATTGAATATTTTCACCTTTGTGATAAAAATTAAGATTATTTCTAGTTAGTTTTCCACCAAAAGAGAATGTGTGAACACTAACATTACTGTCTCTTTCCTGACTTATGAATGTATTATCAATTAAGCTTGATGTTTTTAGATCATTTTGGATCTTATAATAGTCTATAAAAGCATTGTTTTCCGCGTAAATTTCAGTTAGACTGTTGGTAACAACTGAATGGTCTTTGAGACTTTGATGTCTTTCGATTATTTCAATTTTAGATCCTTTATCAGCAATTATTAAATTTCTGGGTTGTAGCCAAATTGAATTTTGGTTTCCTGTTGAAAAATGCATTATTTGCACTGGATCTTCAGGGCAGATACCTTCTGGAATATAGATGTACGCACCTTCTTTTGTATAAGAAGTATTTAAAGATGCTAAGCTTTCTGAACTTGGCACTACTTTGTTAAAATATTTCTTAATCCTTTTCTTGTATTTATCTTTTGACAAAGCAGCTGAAAGAACACATATATCCTTACCATCATGAGTAGTTTTTGAAAGAAATGGGCTGTAAACTCCATCTATAAAGACAATTTTAAATGAGTCGATATCATTGAGTAGATACCTTTTAACATCTTTTAATTCAACATTGGTTTCAGATTTTGCATAGAGATTGTAGTCTTTTTGAACTAAGGATTTTAGAGAGGTATACTTCCAAGATTCATCTTTTTTTGAGGGAAATCCTGATTCTTCAAACCTTTTTAATGCATCCTTTCTGTCCTTATGAATTGGATTTAACAAATCAACATCTTGTTCAAAAGCAATAAAAGAATCCAGTAATTTTTCTTGAAAATTCATATTATGACTTTTCATTTTTTAACCAATCGTACCCTATTTCTTCAATTTTTTTTGCTAAGTCTTTATCTCCAGATATTACAACTTTGCCATCCATTACTATGTGAACATAGTCTGGAACGATATAGTCAAGTAGCCTTTGATAATGAGTAATTACTAGAACAGAGTTATTATCATTACTGCATTTAATAACTCCATTAGCTACTATTTTTAGTGCATCAATATCTAAACCGGAATCAGTTTCATCAAGAATAGCTAATTCAGGTTCCATCATTGCCATTTGAAAAATTTCATTTCTTTTCTTTTCACCTCCGGAGAACCCCTCATTAAGAGATCTTGATAAAAAGTTTGAATCTATCTCTAGTAAGGCTGCTTTTTCTCTTATCTTTTTGAGCATTTCACTAGAAGGCATTTCGTCTAAACCTTTTGATTTCCTTGATTCATTTATAGCAGTCTTAATAAAATTAGTTACTGTAACTCCTGGAATCTCAACAGGGTATTGAAATGACATAAATACTCCTTCATGTGCTCTCTCCTCTGGACTAAATTCATTAATTTCTTGATCTTTAAAGAAGATATTTCCTTTTGTGATTTCATAATCTTCATGCCCTGAGACAACATTTGCAAGTGTACTTTTACCCGAACCGTTAGGACCCATAATTGCATGAATTTCACCTTTATTAATTTTCAGGTTTATTCCCTTTAAAATTGATCTACCTTCTATTTTACAATGTAAATTATTTATTTCTAACATATCTTAATTTTATCCAACTGATCCCTCAAGAGAGATTTCCAATAATTTTTGTGCTTCAACGGCAAATTCCATAGGTAATTTATTAAGAACTTCTTTACTAAAGCCGTTAACTATTAGTGCAATAGCTTTTTCTGTGTCAATACCCCTTTGATTACAATAGAATATTTGGTCCTCACCAATTTTACTAGTTGTAGCTTCATGCTCAATTTGAGCAGTTTTATTTTGAACTTCAATGTATGGGAATGTGTGAGCTCCACATTTATTTCCCATTAATAATGAATCACACTGAGAGAAGTTTCGTGCATTTTTAGCAAGAGGTGAAATTTGTACGAGTCCTCGATAGCTGTTCTGAGATTTTCCAGCAGAGATACCTTTAGAAATAATAGTACTTTTGGTATTCTTACCTATGTGTATCATTTTAGTTCCTGTATCTGCTTGTTGGAAATTGTTTGTAACAGCAATAGAGTAAAACTCACCAATGGAATTATTACCTTTTAAAATACAAGATGGATATTTCCATGTAACAGCAGAACCAGTTTCAACCTGAGTCCATGAAATCTTTGACCTTTCGTGACATATTCCTCTTTTTGTAACAAAATTATAGACTCCTCCTTTTCCTTTTTTATCTCCAGGAAACCAATTTTGAACAGTTGAATATTTAATCTCTGCATCATCTAGTGCAATTAACTCAACAACAGCAGCATGAAGTTGATTTTCATCTCTTGAAGGAGCAGTACAGCCTTCAAGATAACTAACGTAGCTTGATTTGTCAGCTATTACTAGTGTTCTCTCAAATTGTCCAGTACCTGCTTGATTTATTCTAAAGTAAGTTGATAATTCCATTGGGCATTTAACACCCTTAGGAATGTAACAAAAAGAGCCATCAGAGAAAACCGCAGAATTTAATGCAGCGTAATAGTTATCTTTTTTTGGAACCACTGTTCCAATATATTTTCTTACTAACTCAGGGTGGTTTTGAATAGCTTCAGATATTGAGCAAAATATAATTCCTTTCTCTTCAAGTGTATCCTTGAAAGTGGTAGCTACCGAAACAGAATCAACAACAACGTCCATCGCAACACCACTAAGTCTTTTTTGTTCGTCAATAGATATTCCTAGTTTATCGAATGTCTTTAAAAGCTCAGGATCAACTTCGTCAAGTGATTTTAAATCTGGTTTCTTTTTTGGTGCTGAGTAATATGAAATATCTTGGAAGTCAGGTTTTGCATATTCTAGATTTGACCAATTGGGTTCTTCCATAGATTTCCACGTAGAGTATGCATCCAATCTCCAATCAGTCATCCATTTTGGCTCATTTTTTTTCTTTGAAATTGCTTTTACAATTTCTTCATTTAAACCAACAGGGAATGTTTCAGAGTCTATCTCTGTATAAAAACCATACTCATACTCTTTGGTTTCAAGCTGTTTTTTTAATTCTTCTTCAGTATATGCCATAAAAAAAAATCTTTGATAACTTTTGGCAAATATACAATTAAATCAGGGTTTATGGAATATTTCTAAGTGTTAATAAATCCATAATTATGTTATGATTTATAAATAAAATAAATGGTTCAATTAAGTTAATTTTGAACAATGGATAATTCAGAAAAAGATATTTCAAGTAATCTTAAAAATATTAGTGAAAAAGAACTAATTAAAAGAATAACAAAATCTTTTAAGAAAAAAAATAGTTCTACAAAAGTCGATATTGGTGATGATGCAGCAATTTTAAGTTTTGATAAAACCAACCTAGCTATATCTCAAGATATTTTGGTTGAGGGTGTTCATTTTGATTTATCTTATGTTCCTTTAAAACATCTTGGGTACAAAAGTGTTGTAGTAAATATCTCTGATGTAATTTCGATGAGTGTAAAACCCTCACAGGTATTAGTTTCGATTGCTGTATCAAATAGATTTAAAATTGAAGCCTTGGAGGAGCTCTACGAAGGAATTAAACTTGCATGTTCATTTTATGGAGTTGACTTAATTGGTGGTGACACAACTTCTTCTAATAAAGGACTGATGATATCAGTCACATGTATTGGAAGTACAGAAAGTAATAAGTTTACATTAAGAAGAGGGTCAAAGGAAGAGGATTTACTTGTAGTTTCAGGTGACCTCGGATCTGCATATATGGGTCTTCAAGTACTTGAAAGAGAGAAAAAAGTTTTTGAGGTTAATCCTAAATCTCAACCAGATCTCTCTAACTATAGTTATTGTATTGAAAGACAACTAAAGCCAGAGGCAAGAGTAGACATTATTAATCACTTAAAAGAACTAAATATAAATCCCACCTCAATGATAGATATTAGTGATGGTCTTTCGTCAGAAATTAATCATCTTTCAGACAATTCAGGATTATCTTTTCATATTTATGAAGATAAATTACCTATTTCAGAGGAAACCAAAAAAGTATGTAAAGAGTTTCAGATTAGCCCAACAATTGCGGCTCTAAATGGTGGAGAAGATTATGAATTATTATTTACCGTTCCTAAAAGATTTAAAAAGAAAATTGAAAGCTCTGATTACTTAACAATTATAGGTTCAAGTTTAAATAAGAAAAATGATAATTGTATGATCACAAGCTTGGGTCAAAAAATAAATCTTAGTAGCTCGGGTTGGGATTCATTTAGAGAAGATAATTAACCAAGTGCTACATCTAGCATCATCATAATTATAAATCCACCTATAAATCCTAAGGTTGCTATATCTGTATATTTATCAAGCTGAGTTTCTGGTATTACCTCTTCTACTACAACAAATATCATAGCTCCTGCAGCAAAAGCCAGTGCGTAAGGTAAAATGGGTGAAAAGAAAGTAACTGCAAGCGCACCAATAACAGCAGCTATAGGCTCTACAATAGCAGAAAGCTGACCATACCAAAAGCTTTTAAATCTGCTTATACCCGACCTTCTTAGTGGCATTGCTACTGCTATTCCTTCTGGAAAGTTTTGGAGTCCAATTCCAAAAGCAAGTACAACGGCACCTGCAACAGATGCCTCAGGGATTCCTGCTGCAACTCCACCAAATAAAACACCTACAGCAAGACCTTCTGGAATATTATGTAATGTAATTGCTAAAGTTAGAAGAGTTGTTCTTCTCCATGGAGTTTTTATACCCTCTGCGTCCTCTTCTTTGAAATTTATATGTAAATGAGGTAAAACTTTATCGATGGCAAATATGAATAACGCTCCTAAACCAAATCCAATTGCGGATGGCATAACCTTAACAAAACCTTCACCGGCACTCATTTCAATTGCAGGAGACAAGAGACTCCAAAAACTAGCTGCAACCATTACACCACCAGTAAAACCAAGCATACCATCTAAAGCCATTCTACTCATAGACTTAAAGAGGAATACAGAAGAGGCTCCAAGTGCTGTCACACCCCAAGTAAATAAGGTTGCGTATAATGCCCCCAATACAGGGTCCAGGTTTGAGAAATATTCAATAATTTGATCCATATTTGTATATTGTTTACTCTATTTATCCGCAAAAGTAAATATAACAACTACCATTACCAATGAAAATTGATGAAAAATATGACTATATAATTTGTGGAGGTGGAGCTTCAGGTCTACTTCTTTCTCATTCATTAATTTCAGATAGTTTTTTCGATAACAAAAAAGTTTTAGTTATTGAAAAAGAAATTAAAATTGAGAATGATAGGACATTTAGTTTTTGGGATAATCAAAAAAACATTCTAGATAAAATAGTTTTCAAATCATGGGGCAAGGCTGAATTTAAAGACATGGAATTTAGTAGCTCTTTTATTCTTAAACCATATAAATATAAAATGGTTAGATCTGATAAATTCTATTCATTTATGAAAAGAAAGATTGAAAAAGCTTCCAATTTTACTTATTTAAATGCAAGTGTTGAGAATATTATTAAGGAATCTGGCATAAACCATATTGAAACAGATAAAGGAAATTTTCAATGTTCAATTGCTTTTTCAAGTATTTATAATCCAGAAGAATTTGAATTCAAGAAATACCCACTTATAAAGCAGCACTTTCTTGGATGGACCATTGAAACCAATGAAGATTTTTTTGATGAAGATAAAATAAGATTTATGGATTTTAGTATTGACCAGCACCAAGAAATTAGGTTTATGTATGTATTACCTTTTTCTAAAAAAAGTGCTCTATTCGAGTATACTTTTTTTGGTGGTGAAGTCATGAAGAATTCAGATTATGAAAAAGAGATAAAAAAGTATCTTGATAGAGAGGGTATTAAAAAATATAAAATAACGGAAAGAGAAAAGGGAGTAATTCCTATGACTTGTTATCCTTTTTTTAATGCAAATACAGATAGTTTTATCAGAATTGGAACTTCTGGTGGTTGGACAAAACCAAGCACTGGATATACTATTAAAAACTCAATTGAAAAAATTGATATGATTCTTAAATATATTAAAGAAGATAAGCCGTTATCAAAACTAAGATTTAAGAATAGATTTTGGTATTATGATGTTTTATTTTTAGATGTTCTAGTTGATTCAAAAGGAAAAGGAAGTCGGGTTTTTTCTGATCTATTTAGAAATAATGACCCGCTATTACTTTTTAAATTTCTTGGTGAGAAAACAAATATTTTTGAAGAGATTAGAATTTTTATATCAGTAAATATTATGACTTTTGTAAAGTCTCTGATAAAAAGGGTTAAATCTGTCTATCTAAAAGATTTCTTGAAAAATTAAGTATCTGATCCTTTTTGTTTGTATCAACCTCTAGTTGACTTATATGTTTAGAAGCTTTATTTGAATATTCTTTTACTTTTTGCTTTAGATAGTCGACAGATCCAGAATCTTCATAGAAAGTTTTAATTTTACTAATCTTTAACTCTTCACTTAACTCATCAGAGTAAAATACCTTTTCAAATTCTTCTCTTTGGTTTTTACTTAAATTTTTAATTGTATATATGTAAAGTAATGTCTTCTTTTTTTCAATAATATCTCCTCCAATTCTTTTTCCAAATTTTTTTTCATCGCCAAAGCAGTCGAGCAAATCATCCTCTAACTGAAATGCAATTCCAAGATTTAATCCTATTTCATACAATATTTGCTTGTTTTCATCTTTTGTATTTGAAACGATACCTCCAAATTTATAAGCACAAGCAATTAGTTCGGCTGTTTTATTTTGAATCATCTCAAAATATTTTTCTTCATCTACAATATTTTGATTAGAAAAATCAATATCGTATTGCTGACCCTCACACAAAAGTCTTGAAGTCTCTATAAGCTGTTTAGATAATTCTAAATACGTTAAGTCATCATATTTTTTTAGAAACTCATAAGATATTATTAGCATTACATCTCCAGATAAAATTCCTGTATTTATATCCCATTTTGAGTGGATAGTTTCTTTACCCCTTCGCATTAATGAGTTATCCATTATATCGTCATGGGCCAAAGTAAAATTGTGAAATATCTCAAGAGAAGCAGATGCGGGTAAGGCTTTTTTTGAATCATTTGATAAAATATCAGAAATACACATTGTTATTAGAGGCCTTAGTCTTTTACCTCCAGATTCAAGAATATATATAACTGGCTGATAAAGATTTTTTGGATCAGAATAAAGCAATTCTGATTTTAGAAAACTCTCAAAATTTGTAATTAAATCTTTCATTAATGAAATACAACAATAAATATACTATTTAATTAATTGTTAATTTTTTATTAATCATTTGTTTAATTCATATGATTAAGTTTATTTTGTGCTCCAATAATATTGTGGACAATAATTACTCAAATACGGAAATTAAAATTAAAGATGCTGCTAAATCACTTTTTTTAAAAAAAGGTTATAGCGCAACTACAACTAGAGATATTGCTCGAGAATCAGATATCAATCTTGCAATGTTAAATTATTATTTCAGGAGTAAAAGAAAGCTATTCGAAATAATAATGTTTGAGACCTTATATGAATTTCTTAGTAAAATGGTTGAAGTCTATAATGACGAGAAGACTTCACTCGAACAAAAACTAAAACTATGTTCTGAAAAATATATTGATATGATTATTGCTGAGCCTTTACTTCCAACTTTTGTTCTAAATGAATTAAAAAATAATCCTACATCTTTCTTAAAAATGCCCACAACAAAAATGATAATGAAATCAAACTTTGTAGCGCAATATCAAGAGGGTGTAAAAAAAGGTATTTACAGAAAAGTTGATCCCATTCATTTTGTAACTAATGTTTTAAGTGTAATTGTTTTTCCGTTTATGTGTAGTCCAATAATTATGAAGATTGAAAATCTCTCCAAAAAGGATTTTAACATAATGATGACTGAAAGAAAAAAATTAATTCCAGCTTGGATAATTCAAATGATAAAAAAATGAGAAAATTATTATTAATAATATTTTTTAGCTCAACAGTATTGGCTCAAGATGAAATACTAAGTTTAAGTTTAAATGAGGCAGTAGAATACGGTATTGAAAATAATAGAAATTTAAGAAACGCTGAAAGAGAGATTCAAATGGCATTTAAGGAAAGGTGGAAAACTATCGCAATTGGGTTGCCAAATGTTTCATTAGAATTAAATTATTTAAATAATCTTGAACTCCAAACATCACTTATACCAGCTGAATTTTTTGGGGGTAATAAAGGAGATTTCTCAGAGATTCAATTTGGAACTGAGCAGTCTGCAATTGGTTCAGTCAGAATGGAACAACTGCTTTTTGATGGCTCATGGCTTGTTGGACTCGAGTATAGTCAGATTTATTTATCTGGTTCTGAAAACTTTTATGAAAAAACTTTTCTGCAAGTAAGAGAGTCTATTGTAAAACTTTACAGCCTAGTAGTTACGCTTAATGAAGGGATAGCACTTCTAGAGGATAATTTAGAAAATTTTAAAAAAGATTTATTCGAAGTAACTGAGCTTTATGAAAATGGATTTGAGGAAATTGAAAATGTTGAGCAGATTAAAATAACTCTTGCCCAAGCTGAGCTTTCACTTCTTCAAACAAAAAAAACACAGGAAAACCAGCTCAATTTATTAAAATTGATTTTAGGCATCAATCTTGAAGATAATCTAGTACTTACTACTTCAATTAACGACTTTATTGCTGAAAATATAATTTTCTCGAGTTCAATAGATAGTTTTAGCGAGGATCAAAATATTGATGTAAAGATTTCTCAAAATTTATTTGATACTAAAAGAATAGAGTATAGATTAGAAAAGTCAAAGCAACTCCCGAAACTTTCTGGATTTATAAGTGGGACCTACACAGGATATAACAATGAATTTGATTTCACTAACAAAGCGCAGAATTGGTTTGGATCATCAGTTTTTGGAGTAAAGTTTGAACTTCCGATTACCAATGCCAATAAGTTAAATGTCTCATCTCAAAAAGCTAAAATTGCGATGGATCAGGCAGCAACAAATCTCGAAGAACAAAAAGAGAAAACACGTGCAGAGGTCCAACAAAAATTAAACGATTATCAGCTAGCTGTTCAATCTCTTAGTGTTAATGAAAAAAATATGAGATTATCAATGTCGATTGAAGAGAAGAACTCAATAAAGTTTTTTGAAGGCTTAGTAACATCTTTTGAACTTAGACAGGCTCAGCTTCAATTATTGGATTCTCAACAAAAGTATTTGAATTCAGTTTTAGAAATTATCTCAGTTAAAACAGAATTAGAAACATTATACAACAATTAATCATGAATAAAATTTATACCCTTTTACTAATAATAATAATAAGTGGATGTAACTCTTCTAGAAATGCATCGATTGAGTCATTAATTGAATCAGGAGATCTAGAAGAACTTAAAAAAAGAAAAAAAGAATATGTTGATGCAATGAATACAATGAAGGTTGAACTCAACGAAATAAACGATGGAATCTCATTGTTAGATGAAAATGAAAGACTTACGCTTGTTTCAAAATATGAGATTCAACAAACTATTTTTAATACTTACATTGAGGCACAAGCAAACCTAAAAACTAGAAAGAATATTTTAATACTTCCAGAATTTCAAGGTACACTAGAAAAAGTTTTTGTAAGTGAAGGCCAAAAAGTAAAAAAAGGACAACTCTTGGCAGAAATCAATGATTCAGGGCTTAATGAACAGTATGAACAGATGGTTATCCAGGCAGAGTTTGCTAAAGAGAATTTTGAAAGAACTCAAAGATTGTGGGACAATAATATTGGTTCTGAAATGCAATATTTAAAAAGCAAAACAGATTACGAAGCGAGTAAAAAAATGGTTGACCAAATGAAAGATAGACTTTCAAAAACAAAAATATATGCTCCATTTGATGGAGAAATAGATGAAATTATTTCTAATGTTGGATCTAACTTAATACCTGGTGTTTCCCAAATTCTTAGACTAGTAAATCTTGACATAATTTATGCCGAGTCTTTCGTTTCTGAAAAATATATCTCGTTTATTGGTGAGGGTACCGAAGCAATTGTTCAAATACCCCTTTTAAATATGGATTATAGATCATCAGTTAATCAGACAGGTAACTTTATAAATCCAAGTAACAGAACATTTAGAATTGAAGTGCCTGTAGAAAACTTTGATAATAGGATTAAGCAAAATCTTGATGCAAAAATCAAAATTAATATTTACAAAAAAGATGATGCAATAGTGATTCCACTTAGAATTGTTAGAGAAGATGCTCTTGGTAAAAATTTTGTATACGTAATGTCTGAGGATAACAAAGACGGAGTTTATTTAACTTCTAAAAAATTTATCAAACTTGGAAATAAGAGTGAAGACAAAGTTGAAGTTACAGAAGGTCTTGACCCAGGAGAAATAGTCGTTTTAGAAGGAGCATATAGTGTAGAGGATTCTCAAAGAGTAAAGCTTATAGATTAAGATGAATAAAAAAAATAAAGAGTTTTTTCTTTCAAGCTGGGCAATAAATAATAAGACTATTATTTATGTTTTAATGACTATTTTTTTAGTCTCAGGTATTACAGCATATAAAACTATGCCCAGAGAATTATTCCCAGAAATTAATTCCTCAAATATTTTTGTAACAACTATTTTTCCTGGAAACAACGCTGAAGAAATTGAAAAGTTAATAACAGACCCGTTAGAACAAGAAATTAAAGGTGTTATTGGACTTATTGAGATTGAATCAACATCAAGTGAAGGTATATCAATTATAAATATAGAATTTGATGATGACATACCTACTGAAGTTGCAAGGTTAAGAGTTAAAGATTTAGTAGATAATGTAACTGTGGGTGACGATTGGCCAACTTTTAATAATGCTAAAGTTGATCCAAATATTTTTGAATTTGATATAGCGGAAAGATTTCCTGTATTAAACATAAGTTTAGTTGGTGATTATAAAGTTGAAGAGCTAAAAGAATATGCAGAATATTTAGATACGAGAATTGAGAGGCTACCTCAAGTCAAGACTGTAGAGGTTCGAGGTATACAAGACTTCGAAGTTGAAATTGCTGTGAATCCTTATAAAATGAAGGCTACTAAAACAAGTTTTGGTAATATTATAAATGCAATCTCTCAAGAAAATATTACCATTTCAGCTGGTAGTTTAATTTCAGATGGACAAAGAAGGAATGTTAAAATAATCGGAGAAGTATCTGATCCTTCTCAACTAAATAGACTTATAGTTAAGAAAGATGATGGTCCAGTTTATCTAGAGGATGTCGCATCAGTAAGTTTTAGGGAAAAAGAAGCAACCTCATTTACTAGATCATTTAACCAAAAGACAGTTATGCTTGAAGTTGTTAAAAGAGGTGGTGAAAATGCAATTTTTGCATCAAATTCAATTCAGGAAATTATAAAAGATGCGAAAAAGAATTTTTTACCTGAAAATCTAGATGTTGTTGTTCAAAATGATCAATCTGAGTATACAATTAACTCAGTTAATGACTTAATGAATAATTTAATATTTGGAATAATTCTAGTTGTAACTGTTTTAACATTTTTTCTTGGTCTTAGAAATGCACTTTTTGTTGGGTTTGCAATTCCGATGTCCATGTTCATGTCATTGGTAATTTTATCAGCTTTTGGATTCACTTTAAATAGAATGGTTTTGTTTGGACTAGTAATGGGTCTTGGCCTTTTGGTAGATAATGGTATCGTTGTAGTAGAGAATATATATAGACTAATGTCTAAAGAGGGTATGTCAAGAGTTCAAGCAGCAAAATTGGGAATTGGTGAGGTTGCCCTTCCTATTATTGTTTCTACTGCTACTACTATTGCTGCATTTATACCTCTAGGCACTTGGCCTGGAACACTTGGTGAATTTATGATATACTTCCCTATTACACTTTCTGCTATTTTAGGATCATCATTAATAGTTGCAATTTTTTTCAATTCAATGTTAGTGTCAAGTTTCATGGATTTAAGTGAACGTGAAATTAGTAGGACAAACCTTATGAAAATGACATATATACTTGGAGGGCTTGCTATAGTTTTTGTATTATTTCAAGACACTAGAGCGATAGGATCTTTACTTGTGTTCATATGTTTTTTATTCTGGTCTTACAAGTATGTTATTAAGAACTCTGCTGTAAAATTTCAAAATACATTGTTGGTGAAATTGGAAAGTAGGTATAACGAATTTTTATCATTTGCTCTTGCTGGATTTAGACCTTATTTATTCCTGCTTGGAACAATTTCGTTATTCTTTGTTTCAATTTTACTAATGGCTATATTTCCGCCTAAAGTTGAATTCTTCCCTGACAATGAACCTCAACAAATACTAGTTTATTTAGAGTATCCTGAAGGTACAGATATTAAGAAAACAAATGAAACTTCAATGCTAATTGAGTCAGAGGTTTACAAAGTAGTAAATAACTCAAAGTACATTGATAATGGCTACAACTTTTTAGTTGAGTCTGCTATATCTCAAGTAGGAGAGGGTGCTGGAAATCCTGAAACAGATGCCGGTGGTACTGGAGAAATTCCTCATAAAGCTTTAATTACAATGACAATGCGTGAATTCAAATTTAGAAGAGGAATGTCAAGTGAAGAATTAAGAAAGGAAATTCAAGTTGAATTAATTGAAAAGTTTCCAGGAATTGCAATTTCTGTTGAGAAAGACTCCCAAGGACCTCCAGGAGGATACCCTGTAAATATTGAGATTTACGGAGAGGATTACGAACAATTAATTGAGACTGCAATTTCAATGAAGAACTATTTAAATCAGGAAAATATCGAGGGAATAGAGCAACTAAAGATTGATGTAAGCAGGAGTAAGCCTGGTCTTGAATTTAATGTAGACAGAGAAAAAGCTGGTGAACTTGGAATTCCAACTGGACTGGTTGGACAAACAATTAGAAATTCAATAATAGGGTCCAAAGCTGGAATATATAAATTGAGAGGAGAGGATTATGAGATTAATGTAAGGTTTGATGAAGAATTTAAAAATGATATTAACTCTATTATTAATCAGAATATTGTTTTTAGAGACCAATCAAATGGTAAGACAAAGGAAGTTCCAATCGCATCGATTGTTGATCAAAAAAATATTACATCATTTAGTGCAATCAAGCATATTGATCTTCAAAGAGTAGTTACTTTATATTCATCAATACTTGCAGGATCGAATGCAAATGAGATTGTAAATACTGCTGAAATTGCTTTATCTGGATATGAAGCGCCACAGGGTGTAGAATATAAATTTACAGGAGAAATTAAACAACAGTCTGAAAATCAAGAATTTTTATCAGGAGCTCTTTTAACAGGTATAGCATTAATCATTTTATTACTTGTATTTCAATTTAACTCAATATCAAAACCATTTATTGTTCTTGCATCAATTGTATTAAGCTTTACTGGAGTGTTTCTAGGTATAGTAATTTTTAATTTGACATTCAGCATACTTATGACGATGCTTGGGATAATTTCTCTTACTGGAATTATTGTAAATAATGCCGTTGTGTTAATAGATTATACTCAACTATTATTTGATAGAAAAAAAATAGATTTAAATATGTCAAAAGATGAAATAATTGATAAGATGACAGCTATGGAACTTGTTAAAACAGCAGGTAAAGCTAGACTTAAACCTGTTTTACTTACAGCCATAACTACTATTTTTGGATTGATTCCACTTGCGGTTGGTTTAAATATTGATTTCTTCTCTCTTTTTGCTAATTGGAATCCAAATGTATACTTAGGTGGAGATAATGTTATTTTCTGGGGACCTCTTGCATGGACTGTAATTTTTGGAATAACATTTGCAACTTTTCTTACTTTAATTATCGTTCCATCCATGTATTATATAATACATCTTGCCAGAATTAAACTAAAAAATATCTAGTTATATTTACATAATAATTTATGAATAGAACTAATAACTGTGGTGAATTAACAAAGTCTAACTTAGGTGAAACAGTAAAACTTTCTGGATGGGTAAATAAAATCAGAGAAAAGGGTTTTATAATTTGGGTTGATTTAAGGGATAGATATGGTATTACTCAACTGGTATTTGATAAAGAAAGATCTAACGATGAGATTTTTTACACTGCTAGTCAACTTGGAAGGGAATTTGTAATTGAAGTTGAAGGCTCAGTGATTGAAAGAAAAAGTATTAATGAAAATATTGATACTGGTGAAATTGAAATTTTAGTTACTAGTATAAATATATTGAATAAGTCTTTAACACCTCCCTTTACAATAGAAAATGAGTCAGATGGAGGTGAAGAATTAAGGATGAAGTATAGGTATCTTGATATACGAAGAGAGCCAATAAAAGAAAACTTAATTTTTAGACACAGTTTATCTCTTGAAGTAAGAAATTATTTATCAGAAAACAATTTCATTGACGTTGAAACTCCTTGTCTAATTAAGTCAACTCCAGAGGGTGCAAGAGATTTTATTGTTCCAAGTAGGTTAAATCCTGATCATTATTATGCTCTTCCTCAGTCTCCTCAAATCTTTAAACAGCTTTTAATGATTGGTGGTATTGATAAATATTATCAAATCGTAAAATGTTTTAGAGATGAGGATTTAAGAGCTGATAGGCAACCTGAATTTACTCAAATTGACTGTGAAATGTCGTTTGTTAATCAAGAGGATGTTTTTCAACAATTTGAAGGTTTAATGAAAAGAATATTTTCAAAATTTTTAGGTTCTGACAATACAACTTTTGATAGAATGACATATGAGTCTGCAATAGAAAAATATGGAACTGATAAACCTGACTTGAGATATGAACTTTTGATTAATAACATTTCAGATGAGGTAAAGGGTAAAAACTTTCAAATTTTTGATAATAATGAAATAAGTGTTTGTTTAAGCGTTGAAGGAAAATCTGATCTTACTAGAAAAGAAATTGATGAAATTACGGATTGGGTTAAAAGACCTCAAATAGGAGCTTCAGGCTTATTGTGGATAAAACACAACAATGACTCTTCATTTAAATCATCATTCGATAAGTTTTTTTCAGAGTCAGATTTAAGAGTTATTTCTGAAAAAATTTCTTCAAAACCTGGAGATATAATTTTTATTATGTCTGGAGAATACAAAAAAACACTTGAACAATTAGGCTCACTTAGAGTTGAATTAGCAAGTAGGTTTAATTTAATTGATCAAGAAAAAATTTGTCCTTTATGGGTAACTGACTTTCCTTTATTTGAGTGGGACGAAGAAGAAAAAAGATTCTTTTCAATGCATCACCCTTTTACCTCTCCAAAACCAGAATTCTTGGATATTCTAGATAAAGAGCCCGAAAAAGTTATTGCAAATGCATACGATTTAGTCTTAAATGGCAATGAGATTGGTGGTGGTTCAATTAGAATTCATGATTTTGACACACAAATGAAAGTCTTTGAATTATTAGGCATGAGTAAAGAAGAATATACAAGTCAGTTTGGTTTTTTAATTGAGGCCCTGAAGTATGGTGCTCCACCTCATGGAGGTATTGCCTTTGGACTTGACAGACTCGCTGCAGTTCTCAAAGGAAAAGATGTAATTAGAGACTTTATTGCTTTCCCTAAAAATAATAGTGGAAAAGACTTAATGATAGATGCTCCATCAAAATTAACTAAAGATCAGTTAAAAGATTTATCACAAAAATAGAAATGAAGATTTTTGTTAAAATATTATCCTATTTAATTTTTATAGGTGTATTTGTTGGAATTTTTTCAAAAGAATTAATAGGTGATCAAACAGGAGATATAATTATTGGAATATCTGTCTTAGTTGGAACTTTAATTTTTATGCCTTTATTTCTTGCTATCAGATGGAAAGGAAAGAAGTTAAAAGACTATACTCTTAGTAACGAAAACTTAAAAAAAATGAGAGAGAAAGCTGATGACTTTAATCTCTGATTTTTTTAAAAAAGCTATTAAGTAATTCCTTAGACTCTGCTTCTAAAACTCCTTTAATAATTTTAATATCTCTATCTACATTTACTATGTGCTTTGAAAACCCTCTTTTTTCGTCAGATGCACCATAGACTATAGTTTTAATCTTTGACCAGTAAATAGCTCCGTAACACATCATGCACGGTTCAAGTGTTGTATATAGAGTACAATTTTCTAGATTCTTACTATTTAAATTGTTTTGAGCTGATGTAATTGCAATTAATTCAGCATGAGCTGTTGAGTCATTTAATAATTCAACCATGTTTGAAGACCTTGAAATAATTTCGTTATTGCAAACAATAACACACCCAACAGGAACTTCATCTTTAAAAAAAGCATAGTTTGCCTCTTGAAGAGCTTTTTGCATAAATTGATTATGATTTAGTTCCATCTAGCTAATTTACAAAATAGGGGCATTTGAATTAACGAACATTTATCTTTGTATATTCATAAAATATTCATGGATTAGTGGAGAACTCGAAGAATCTTTTTTTGTTGGATGCTTATGCATTAATTTATAGAGGATATTATGCCTTCATTAAAAATCCTAGGATTAATTCAAAAGGCACTGACACTTCTGCCATTTTAGGTTTTATGAATTCTTTATTTGAGATAATTAGAACACAAAATCCAGATTACTTAGCAGTTGCATTTGATAAGGGTGGATCTGTAACTCGATCTGAAATGTTTGAAGAATATAAGAGCAACAGAGATAAAACACCTGAACCAATTCTTGTCGCAATTCCATATATAAAAGAAATATTAGAAGGAATGAAAATTCCAATTCTTGAAAAGGAAGGTTTTGAAGCGGATGACATTATTGGAACTGTTGCAAAGGATGCTGAAGAGAGTAATTTTAAAGTTTATATGGTTACTCCTGATAAGGACTTTGCTCAACTAGTTTCAGATAATATTTTTTTATGTAAACCTGCTAGAATGGGTAATAGTATGGAAATCTGGGGAGTTGATGAAGTTAAAGATAAATTTGAGGTTGAATCGCCTGATCAAGTAATTGATTATCTCGGAATGATGGGAGACTCAGTTGATAATATTCCGGGACTTCCTGGTGTTGGTGATAAAACTGCAAAAAAGTTTATTAAACAATATGGAAGTTTAGAAAATTTGCTTCAGAATGCTCATGAAGTGACAGGTAAGCTTGGTGAAAAGATAATTGAAAATAAAGAATTAGGTGTATTGTCAAAGAAATTAGCAAAAATTATCTTGGATGTACCAATCGATTATAATCTAGATGAATTTAAATTGTCAAATCCAGATAAAGAGATAGTCTTAAAAGTTTTTGACGAGTTAGAATTTAGGAGAATAAAAGAGACTTTTTTTAAAATTTTTGGAACTAATTCTAGCCAGTTAGAAGAAAAAGGTGCTGAAGTTGTCCAGGGAGATTTGTTTAGTGGAACCTATAATTTAGAATCTAATAAAGACAGTTTAAATGATTCAAAGTCAATATATCAAAGAATAGAGTCATTTAAAGAGTTAAAACTATTAGTAGAGAAAATGATGAAGCAGGAAATTGTAGCATTTGATACTGAAACAGAGGGTTTAAATGCACTAGAAACAGATATTGTTGGAATCTCATTTTCTTGGCAAAAGGGAATAGGTTATTATTTACCTATAAAAAATAATAAGTCAGTCCATGAAAAATCATTTGAAATTTTAAGATCCTTTTTTGAATCTACTGAAATTATTAAAGTTGGACACAATATAAAATTTGACATCCAAGTATTACACAAGTATAATGTTAAAGTGTTATCTCCAATATATGATACAATGGTCGCGCATTACCTAATTAATCCAGATATGAGACATAATCTAGATACCCTCTCTGAATCTTACCTAAATTATTCTCCAATTTCAATCGAATCTATAATAGGAAAGAAAGGAAAAAATCAAATAACAATGAGGGATGTTTCAATTGATAAAATTACAAATTATGCGAGTGAAGATGCAGATATAACTCTTCAGCTTAAAGGTATTTTTGACAAAGAAATTGAAGTCAATAATTTAAATAAGATTTTTTATGATATTGAGATTCCAATGATTAGTGTATTAAGCGAGATGGAGACAGAAGGGATAAAAATAGATACCAACTATCTAGAAAAACTGGATAAAGAATTTGAAGAGGACTTAGAAAAATTAAAAAAAGAAATATTCAAAAAATCTGGTGAAGAATTTAATCTAAATTCACCCAAACAACTAGGTGAAATTTTATTTGATAAGTTAAAACTAGTTAGCAAGCCTAAAAAAACTAAAACTGGGCAATATTCTACTTCAGAAGAAGTTCTTTCAAGTTTAGCTAATGATCATAAGATTATAGAAGATATTCTTGAATGGAGATCTCTTGATAAACTTCAAAATACTTATGTAAAATCACTACCGAACGAGGTAAGTAGTTTAACTAATAGAGTCCATAGTAGTTTTAATCAAACTGTAACTACAACGGGGAGGCTTTCTAGCAATAACCCTAATTTGCAAAACATTCCAATAAGAACTGCTAACGGACAGAAAATCAGAAGAGCTTTTATACCCAGAAATAATGATTATACATTAATGGCAGCTGATTATTCTCAAATTGAGTTAAGAGTAATCGCATCTATGAGTAATGAAGAGAATATGATTGATGCTTTTGTAAATAATCAAGATATTCATACAATGACTGCCTCTAAAATTTACAATGTTGACCCAGAAAATGTAACACGTGAACAAAGGGGAAATGCAAAAACAGTAAATTTTGGAATTATATATGGCGTTTCAGCATTTGGACTTAGCCAACAGACTGATTTAAACAGAACTGAATCTAAAGTTATGATAGATAACTATTTCATAAACTATCCTGGTTTAAAAAAATATATGTCTGATCAAATTGATTTTGCAAGAAATAATGGATATGTTGAAACTATAATGGGTAGGAGAAGATATCTACAGAATATCAATTCCCAAAATAATATGCTAAGAAGCGGTGCTGAAAGAAATGCAATAAATGCTCCTATTCAGGGTAGTGCTGCTGATATTATCAAAATTGCTATGATAAATATTAATTCGAAGTTCAAAAAACACTCTTTAAAATCAAAGATGCTTCTTCAGGTTCATGATGAGCTTGTATTTGATGTTCATAAATCTGAAAAAGATCAGATTAAAGATATCGTTAAAACCACTATGGAATCTGCTGTTAAGCTAAAAGTACCTCTAAAAATTGACCTAGAATTTGGTAAAAACTGGTTAGAAGCACATTAATTAGAAAAAAGTTTTTTT
The DNA here is from genome assembly GCA_902559905.1 of uncultured Bacteroidota bacterium. GTDB lineage: Bacteria > Bacteroidota > Bacteroidia > Flavobacteriales > Flavobacteriaceae > Marisimplicoccus. Next base: position 20,975 of record CACEJV010000007.1, read on the forward strand.
AAAATTCATTAAAATAGTACATTTGCACGCCAAGAATTAATAATAATATTAATGACTAAGACTAGTTATAAGACAATTTCGGCAAACAGAAAGACTGTTAATAAGGAGTGGGTTCTTGTTGATGCCTCTGAATTACCATTAGGTAGAACAGCATCTATTGTTGCTAAACTGTTAAGAGGTAAACACAAGACTAATTTTACTCCCCATGTTGATTGTGGTGATAATGTTGTAGTAATCAATGCCGAAAAAGTATCTTTATCAGGAGACAAGTGGTCACAAAAGCAATATATTAGCCACACTGGATATCCAGGAGGTCAGAGAATCATTACTGCTGATAAACTTCACAAAAAAAATAATATTAAGCTTGTAGAGAAAGCAGTTAAAGGAATGCTTCCAAAAAACAAGTTAGGTGCAGATTTATTCAGAAATCTTAAAGTATTTCCAGGTTCTGAGCATGATCATGAAGCACAAAAACCAAAACCAATTGATGTTAAAAGTAAAATATAATGGAAGTAATTCATAAAATAGGAAGAAGAAAAACATCTGTTGCGAGAGTTTACATGTCAGAAGGTAAAGGCAATATAACAGTTAATAAAAAATCTTACTCTGACTTTTTTAGCACAGCTACTCTTCAATACAAAATACTACAGCCTTTTAACTTAACTGATACTAAGGATAAATTTGACCTATCTGTCAACGTTAAAGGTGGCGGAGTAAATGGTCAAGCAGAAGCTGTAAGGCTTGCAATTTCAAGAGCCTTAGTTGAATTTAATGAAGAATTCAAATCTACATTAAAGGCAGAAGGTTTAATGACTAGAGATCCTAGAATGGTTGAAAGAAAGAAATTTGGACAGAAGAAAGCTAGAAAGAAATTCCAATTCTCAAAAAGATAGTATATGGCAAATAAGGAAGTTAAAGAATTATTGGATGCTGGTGTTCACTTTGGACATCTAACTAGAAAATGGAATCCTAATATGGCTCCATATATTTATATGGAAAGAAATGGGATACATATTATTAATCTTTATAAAACCGCTGCAAAACTTGAAGATGCTGTCAATGCGCTAAAAAAAATTGTGTTATCCGGGAGAAAAGTTCTGTTTGTAGCAACTAAAAAACAAGCAAAGGATATTGTAGCTGAAAAAGCAAGTTCTGTAAATATGCCATACATTACTGAAAGATGGCCAGGTGGAATGCTTACTAATTTTGTTACAATTAGAAAAGCTGTCAAGAAGATGAATGCAATTGATAGAATGAAATCTGATGGTACGTTTGAAACACTTTCAAAAAAAGAAAAACTACAAGTTGATAGACAGAGAGCTAAACTTGAAAAGAACCTTGGTTCTATCTCAGATATGACTAGACTTCCTGGGGCTATATTTGTAGTAGATACTTTAAATGAAAAAATATCTGTCCAAGAAGCTCAAAAGCTAAAAATTCCAATTTTTGCGATGGTTGATACCAACTCTGACCCTAATGATGTTGATTTTATGATTCCTTCAAACGATGATGCTTCAAAATCTATTGAAAAAATTCTAGATATCGTGTGTAAGGCAATTCAAGAATCCTTAGATGAAAGAAAGAAAGAGAAAGAAATTGCTGAACAAAAAAAATTAGAAGAAGCAGCTGAAAGCGCAGATGAAGCTGATACTTCTGAAGAATAAAATTAATCTTTAAATTTTACCAAATTGAAAATAACTGCATCTGATGTAAACAAGTTAAGACAATCCACTGGAGCTGGAATGATGGATTGTAAAAAAGCTCTTGAGGAGTCTAACGGAGATTTTGAAAAAGCTGTTGAAATTCTTAGAAAAAAAGGTCAAAAAGTCGCTGCAAACAGAGCTGACAGAGAATCTTCTGAAGGTGTTGTTTTAGCTAAAGTTAGTGATGACAATACATATGGTATTATAGTTTCTCTAAACTGTGAAACAGACTTTGTTGCAAAAAACGAAGATTACATTGAATTAGCTCAAAGTCTTGCAGATCACGCATTGAACTTCACTGACAAGGACTCATTCCTAAATTCAGATTTTGATGGAATGAAAGTATCTGATAAACTTTTAGAGCAAACTGGTGTTATTGGTGAGAAAATTGAAATAGGTTCTTTTGAATATTTAAGCTCTGAATTTGTTGGATCATACATTCATGCAGGTAATAAAATAGCCTCAATAGTTGGCCTATCACAAAAGTTTGATAATGCTAGTGAAGTTGCAAAAGATATTTCTATGCAAGTTGCTGCGATGAATCCAGTTGCACTAAATGAAAATGGTGTTAGTCAAGATATTATTGAAAAGGAAATTGAAATTGCAAAAGATCAATTAAGACAAGAAGGAAAGCCAGAAGAAATGCTTGATAATATAGCCAAGGGAAAACTAAAAAAGTTTTTTAAGGAGAATACCCTTGTAAATCAACAATTCATAAAAGATAGTAAGCAAAGTATTTCTGATTATCTTAAATCTCAGTCAGAAAGTGCTGAAGTAACAGGCTTTTCAAGAGTCGGATTAGTCTAACTAGAACGGTAAGTCATCTTCTGTTAAATCATCATCTTTAGGAGGATTTTCACTTTCTATATGCAGATCCTCAGGAGCAGAATCCATAACTTGGTCATCTAAAGACTCTATTCTCCAGCCTTGTATTGAATTAAAATATTTAATTCCTTGATCCGGACTCTCCCACTCTCTACCTCTAATATTGATTCCAATTCTTACAGTTTGTCCAATACTATAGTTGTCTAATAACTCGCAGTTATTTTGGATAAATTCAATCAAAATGTGCTGAGGGTATTGTTCTTCAGTTGTAAGGACAAGTTCTCTTTTTCTGAAACCGTTGTCTCCATAGGTCTTTATATCACCAATTAGCTTTATTTTTCCTAATAATTCCATTATAAATAAGATTTAATTTTTTCCATTATATCGACAAACTCATCATCACTTAATTTAATCTTTGAGTTAAACGACATATCATCCATCTTGTTGATTGGTATCAAATGTACATGAACGTGGGGAACTTCCAGTCCTATTACACTTATTCCAATTCTTTGACAATCTACTGCTTTTTTTAGTGCTTCAGCAATTTTTTTTGAAAAAATCATTAAGCCTTTATAGGTTTCATCGTCAAGATCAAACAGTTTATCTACTTCTTTTTTTGGGATACATAATGTATGACCTAATGCATTTGGATTTATATCAAGAAAAGCATAATAATTTTCATCTTCATAAATCTTATATGATGGTATTTCTCCTAGAATAATTTTTGTGAAAATTGATGCCATTATCTTGAAATTTCAAGAATTTCAAATTTAACATTACCATTTGGTATTGAGATTTCTGCAATATCTGCAACTTTTTTACCCAGTAGACCCTTTCCAATTGGAGAATCAACCGAAATTTTTCCTTTAGCAAGGTCTGCTTCACTTTGAGCAACTAATTTATACTCCATTATAGCAGAATTATTAAGATTTTTAATTTTAACAGTAGATAGCACTAAGACCTTTGATGTGTCAAGTTTAGATTCGTCTATAATTCTTGCATTTGAAAGTGTTTCTTCTAATTTAGAAATTTCAAATTCTAAGAGACCCTGTGCCTCTTTTGCAGCGTCATATTCTGCATTTTCACTTAAATCACCTTTATCTCTAGCTTCTGCAATAGCCTGAGATGCGAGAGGACGCTCAACATCTTTTAGATGATCTAGTTTCTTCCTTAGGTTTTTCAAGCCTTTTTCAGTATAGTATGATATCTTACTCATATTCAATGCAAAAATCCCCTATAAAAGGGGATATTTACTCTAATTTACAAATTTTTGATTAAAACTTAAAGTCTAGACCTACAAGGATATTGATCTCTGCTTGAGGATAGTAATATGTGCCTTCATAAGTAGTAATTTGATTATCTGTTGGGACATCATAGGTATAGTAACCTCCATAGCTTACATATTTAGAGTTAAATAGATTATTAACTAAAACCTTAAAATTTAAATCATCTGATAGTCCTTTAATACTCATTTTATGTATGAAGTTCAAATCATGAACAAAGAATGAATCTAATTTAGAAATTGGTGAATTAGTTTGTGCAAAATATTGTTCACTTACATAATTGGATCTTAAAGAGATTATTACTTTCTCATTTGGGGAATAATCAAATATGTTATTTGCTATAAAGCTTGGAGAATAGGCTAAATCTGTATTTCCATAGTTTTTAAGAATTCCATCAAAAATTGAATACAAATCTTGGTTCTTATTACTACTAATTGAAAGATTTGTATTTAAATTTAGTTTAGAGCTTAAAGTAAAGTTTGAGTCTAATTCAATTCCTAATCTATAAGACTCTCCAATGTTTCTTCTAATTTCATACCCATTAATATCTCTTTGGCCAGTTAACACAAGTTGATTATCGTAGATCATATAAAAGGCGTTAACATTAATTGAACTATTCTCTAAATTTAATTTCCAACCTAGTTCAAAATCATTTAATTTTTCTTCATCAGGACTTCCATTAGCATAGTCTGTTCTTGTTGGCTCTCTTTGCGCTCTAGCATAAGAAAAATAAATATCATTGGACTCATTTAAATTATAGAATAGTCCAAATTTTGGATTAAAGAAATTAAAGGTCTTATCTAGTCGGCTAAAACCTTCTTCAACATAACCTGTAAAAACTGAATTAGCAGATATTCCTGCATCATATTTTATATTTCTATACTGTAGATCACCATAAACAGATAATTTATCATTTAAATAATAGTTAATTTTTGCGAAAACATTAAACTCATTCTTATTTCCATAGTCATCGTAAAATTTTTCCTTAAAGCTATAGCTGTTTTCAGAATTTGAATCTTGATCAATCCATAAATACTCTCCATAATGTTCACCAGAATATTTATTATATGAACCTCCAATTGTAGAATTATATTTAGTTGTTCTTTGGTTTACACTAAAAATAAACCCATAAAAATCATTATCTAACCATCTTCTATCAATATAATCAGAGCTATCATATCCTACATTGTAATTCTCATAAAACCCTCTACCATATGTGTAATGGAGTCCAAAATTTGAAGTCCAACCGCCTAAATAATTTTGATTCCAGTGGAGTTGGTAGTGATCTTGTTTGTAATTGTCAATCTGATCTTTATAATATAAAGTGTTTCCTTCTTCATCATAAAATTCTCCAGCCATATTATACTTCCTGTTTGATTCTAAGGTTGCTGAATCTATTCCATACCAAGCTTGGTCTGTTATTTCATGACCCGCAAAATTTAATAATTTGACTAAAGTATTCTCATCTCTATAGATTCCTTGTAAAAAGTATGAGCGAAGGTTGGAACCTGATCTATCAATATAACCATCTGATTTAATCCTAGAGATTCTTCCTGATAACTCAAAGTTATTAATAAAGCCTGTTGAAAAGCCAACTGAATTTTTAATTGTGTTATAACTTCCTAAGGTATTGTTAACTTCAAAAAAAGAATTTTCTGAAGCCGCATTTGTTTGAATATTAATACTTCCCCCAAATGCACCAGGTCCATTTGTTGAAGTCCCCACTCCTCTTTGAACTTGAATACTTTCAATTGATGAGGCAAAGTCTGGTAGATCAACCCAATAAACTTGCATTGACTCTGAGTCATTATATGGAACTCCATTAATAGTAACATTAACCCTAGTCTGATCTGAACCTCTAATTCTTATGGATGAGTATCCAATACCTGAGCCAGAATCTGAATGACTAATTACAGATGGAGTGTTTTTTAAAAGAGTTGGAAGATCTTGGGCAAGATTAACTTTATCAAGATCTTGCTTAGTAACATTTACAAATGTTACTGGGGTATTATATTTTGCTTTAATAGCATTAACAGTAACCTCATCTAAATTAAGAGTTTTAATTAGAGAATCCTGGTCTTTTTGGTTAACTATTTCTTGTGAGAAAGATGATGTACTTATAAGTACAAGAAGTATATATTTTTTCATTTTTAAATTCCTTTCACAGTATTACCTGTCTAAGTTCTATGGGTTTAATCTCAGCTTATTCTAAGCACCCCAATTCGAATCTAAATTAAGAATTTTTTACTTATAAAGTCTATTGAATCTTCAAACCTTTTCTTATAGTCAGGACCCTTTATGATGTCATAGGACACACCAAGCAAATCCAATTCCAATTTATGAGCCTCAAACATTTTTTCTCTTTCTTTTGGTCTATCTCTTAAATCGTCTTGAACCCACTTTGTATCAACATTTAAAATTAAGTAGTAATCATAACTTAATTTTTTTGATTGATCAATGATCCACTCATTACAGTATCCATTAAAGTGTGTTTTAGACCACGCAATTGTTGTAAGTATATTAGTATCACAAAACAAAAATTTATCTGCTTTTAAAAGTGATTTATTCTCATTATCTATCTGTCCTTTGACTATATCAATTAGATCTTTTTTTGTACATACTGTTTTTGATATATCCCATTTATCTTGAAGAAAATCTCTAGCAAATTCTTTAGCGAAGCTAGTATTATAGTGTGAAGCTAAATTTTGAGTTAAAGTAGATTTTCCTGTAGATTCAGGACCACAGATAACTATTTTTTTTACTTCTGCTGATTCTTGTCTAAGATTTTTTTCCATGAAACATATCCTAATACTGCAAGTATAAGAAAAATAATATATTGGATTGAAGATATTGTTAACCCTTTATAAAAGTATAGAGGAACAGTTATTAAATCTCCAATAATCCAAAAAATCCAGCTCTCAATCTTTCTTCTTGCCATTAACCACATTGCAACAAAGAATATTGCAGTTGTTATATTATCTACATATGCAGTCCAGTTATTCCATTTATCAAAATAATCGTATACAAAGTATATGAATATCAAGCTTGAAATTGCAAGAATAAATAAATATTTAATTTCATTTCGATTTATAGTGGAAACTTGATTAACAAAAACTTCATCTTTTTTTCTAGACCAAAAATACCAGCCGTAAATTGACATTGAAAAGAAGTATGCATTAATTATAGTATCTCCTAACAATGAAAAGTTTAAAAGAATGTAGACAAAAATTCCTGTACCAATTAATCCAGTAGGATAAACTAAAATATTATTTCGTTTAGCATAAAATACACTAGTAATATTCATAATTACAGCAAATAATTCCAAATAAATAAATGAAGGGGAGTATGAAGAGTATTGAGAAAAAAGAAAGTCAAAAATTTGATCCATTACTTAAGATTTCTTAGCGTGACAAATTATATATTCATCAATAAATAAAAAGTCTAAATCAAATTTAATCTTAATATTATCCTTTTTATAATATCCTCCTCTAAATAAATCTTTATCATTAACTGTATCAATTTCTAGATCCTTTGAAAAACTTACTCCCTCTTTACCTAAAGCCTTGTATATTGATTCTTTTGCAGACCATACTTTTATTAGAGACTCTAGATCATTTTTTTTTTCAAAAAATTTACTTTCCATTTGACTTAAAAACTTACTCTGAATTTTAAATACTTTATCTGTTTTAAATTGTACGTCTATTCCAAAATCTATTTCATTAGAAATACCGATAGCTACTATTTCATTTGAATGAGAAATAGAGATGCCTTTTTGTTTATTTAAAAAAGGTTTTCCTTTTAAATCATAGTCAATAGTTAATTCTGGATCCTCATTTTCTAAAAGTTTTCTTACAGCAAGAAAATATTCCTTAGAATTTTTATGCTTTCTTGTCTTTAAAAGGCACGTATCATCTTCACTCAGTTGCGTCTCACATAATTCGCCTGGTATTATCTTCCATAGAATAATTTTAGTCGAATTATTAATTAAGAAATCTTTAAGAAAAGGCATTTGATAAAATAGATTAAATCAGGTATTTTTGCTCTATAAATATACATATGAAAAATAAAACAGATCACAAATACGTTGCATACAAAGTCAAAGATATTTCTTTAGCTGATTGGGGAAGAAAAGAGATAAAACTTGCAGAGGCAGAGATGCCAGGATTAATGGCTTTAAGAGATAGATTTAAAAAAGAGAAACCTCTAAAAGGCTCTAGAATTGCAGGTTGTCTTCATATGACAATTCAAACTGCAGTTTTGATTGAAACGTTAGTTGATCTGGGCGCTGAGGTAACATGGAGTTCATGTAATATATTCTCCACACAAGATCATGCTGCTGCTGCTATTGCAGCTAATGGTATTGCTGTGTATGCATGGAAAGGTATGTCAGAGGAAGAGTTTAATTGGTGTATTGAGCAAACACTATTTTTTGGTGAAGAAAAAAATCCTCTAAACATGATTCTTGATGATGGCGGGGATCTTACTAATATGGTCCTTGATGAGTTTCCAGAGCTTGTATCTGAAATTAAAGGTTTGTCTGAGGAGACAACAACTGGGGTTCATAGGCTATATGATAGAATGAAAAATGGAACACTTCCACTTCCTGCTATTAATGTAAATGATTCTGTTACAAAATCTAAGTTTGATAATAAATATGGATGTAAAGAGAGTGCAGTTGATGCTGTAAGAAGAGCTACTGATATCATGCTAGCAGGCAAAAGAGTTGTTATCTGTGGATATGGAGATGTTGGTAAAGGAACTGCAGCTTCATTCAGAGGTGCTGGCTCAATTGTCACTGTTACAGAAATAGATCCTATCTGTGCACTTCAAGCCTCAATGGATGGTTATGAAGTTAAAAAGTTAAAGTCAGTTGTTTCAAATGCTGATATTGTTGTTACAGCTACAGGTAATAAAGATATAGTAAATAAAGAAGCATTTAGAATGATGAAGGATAAGACTATAGTATGTAATATTGGTCATTTTGATAATGAGATTGACATGAACTGGTTGGAAACTAATTTTTCTGAACAGAAAACTACTATAAAACCCCAGGTTGACTCATATAGGATATCAAAGGATAAAGAAATTATTATTCTTGCTGAGGGAAGACTTGTTAATCTTGGTTGTGCAACTGGCCATCCAAGTTTCGTAATGAGTAATTCATTTACTAATCAAGTATTAGCCCAAATAGAGCTTTGGAATAATGCTGATAAATACGAGAATAAAGTATATATGCTGCCTAAGAACTTAGACGAAATGGTTGCTATGCTTCATCTAGATAAATTAGGCGTTGAGCTTGAAGAGTTATCCAGTGAACAAGCTAAATACATTGGAGTCCAAAAGAATGGACCATTTAAACCAGAATATTATAGATATTAAGCCTTAGCTGGCTCAATCGAAACAAAAGACTTGTTGTTTGATTTCTTTTTGAAAGTAACAATACCGTCAACTTTGGCATGAAGTGTGTGATCTTTTCCTAGGTATACATTTTCACCTGGGTTATGAACAGTTCCTCTCTGTCTAACAATTATATTACCAGCTTGAGCAAATTGACCTCCAAAGATCTTAACTCCTAGTCGTTTCGACTCTGATTCTCTTCCGTTCTTTGAGCTACCAACTCCTTTTTTGTGTGCCATAACTAATTATTTTGCAGCTGTTGTTTTCTTTGCAGCTGTTGTTTTCTTTGTAGCTGTTGTTTTCTTTGCAGCTGTTGTTTTCTTTACAGCTGTTGTTTTCTTTGCAGCTTCTGCTTCTTTTTTAGGAGCAGCTTTTTTCTCGCTTATACCTTGGATAATAATCTCTGTAATAGGTTGTCTGTGCCCGTTTTTTACTTTATATCCTTTTCTTCTTTTCTTTTTAAAGACAATTACTTTATCATCTTTTAAATGAGAAATAACTTTAGCTTCAACTGAAGTACCTGATAAAGAAGGTTTCCCTACTTGAACTTTCTTACCATCATCTATAAGCAGAACATTGTCAAATGAAACTTTAGATCCCTCTTTAGCATCGATTCTATTTACATAAAGCTTTTGATCTTTTGAGACCTTAAACTGACTTCCCTGTATTTCAACTACTGCGTACATTATTAATTTTTGAATTGCAAAATTACACTATTATTTAATAAATACAACTATAATATACTTATAGTTAATAGTACATAACAAACCTTAATTCCAGTTGATCTTCATTGAAAAACTATAGAAGTAATTTAAAAAAATATGATTATTTAAAAAAAGATTCAAAAATTATATATCCAATTTGCTGAACAGTTATGCTATTATTAAGATTTATTGAATTATATCCTTTAAGGTAAATGTTTGTCAACTCAGGTGAAATTGATTTATTATGACGAAAACCATGATCTCCAGTAATAATTATCCTAGAGTTTTGAAAATCAGCATTCTCCATTAAATTAATAAATTTATCTACAAACCACCTTTTATATTTAATGTGTTCTGATAGATATTCTTCTTCTGATATCGAAAGATAATTAAGCTGAACATTAGGATATTCTTCATAGTAAGAATAAGGATCATGTGGAAAAAACAAATGGAAATAATAAAAACTATTTTGCTCTGGTACTAGATTTTCTAACTGCTCTAAAGAATTTTTTCTAAAGAGATCAACTTTTTCTGTCTCTCTAGATAAACCATGAATTATGGTTTCTATGATAGTCTTAGAAATTATGTTATCTAAACTAGAGTCTAAACAACTATCGCCCCATAGATAACAAAAGTTGTCATTATTAACGCCTCTTGTAAATTCTCCAATTCCAAAAGAATAAGACTTTACAGAGCGTGTTAACAGAGAGTCTACCAATAAATTTTCATGAAACACATCTTGAAAACCGTCGATTGTTTGCAACCCCTTATCAATATACTCTATAGAATCATTATCTATGGAGTTGTGTAAATTAAAATTAAACAAAGAAGGCAATGAAATTGTAGTTCTTAATGATTCTGTTTTAGCATTTGATATAACATCATACCCCCTCTTTTTTAGATATAAATCAAGCTTAAAATCAGTTGAGTCGTTTGTGTGTTTGAAAATTTCTTCACTTGAAGAAAGACCATCTAATAAAATAAGTATAACGGGATCATCAGATTTTACAATTTCTAATGAACTTGTTTTATATTCAAAATTTAGATTTTCTAAAAAAGAAGATCTGTCAAAAAAATTAAAAGTGCTAAATGATTTTGTGATAAGAAAACTAATTGATAAGAACAAAAAAAATACATTTACATACTTTATCAAGTTTTTATTTCTTAGGCAGATTAGATTAATACAAAATGAAATCAATAAAAAGATTAAAGAAAAATATCGTAATCTTAGTTCGTGGAGTTTAAGATGAGTATCATAATAAATTATATTGTTATAGAACAAAAAACAAAGAATAAAGAATAAAAAATACTTTGAGGGATTAGCTTTTATATCGAAAAAATATAAGATTATAGGTATCAACAGTACAGAGACTGCGCCAAAATCAAACAAAACCTCAATAGTAAATGGAATTGACAAAATAGAAGTCATTAAAATTTTGTCAAGTGAAAAAATATTATTGTTTGAAAAATAATTTTTTTTCATTTCTCAATCTTTCTTAAATGAAATAAAACTCTATTTGTTTTTTTTAGTTCATTAGTTCTTAAAACGTTAAACCTTTTTGAGACAGCATTTTTAAATTGTTCCAATGATGGATACTGAAATTCTTCGTCTCGAGACTCAAATATTATTTTACATTTTGGGTCAGAAAGCGGTACATATTCAACTAGAACATCTTTTTTTGACTTAGTTAAAAAGTCAATAAAATTTTCAAAAGGTATACCAGAATTAATGATATGATGCATTAAGGCAAAGCAGCAAATTAAGTCTGGCGAACTATACCTTTCAAATATAGAACCCCTCTCAAGGTTTAACCATCCGATAGAAGGTGAAGGGTTAGAAAGATCAAAAATTAATGGAAAAACGTTATATATTTTTTGTTCCTTACATTTCAAATAGTTTCTATCAACACACCTCCAGTCAATATCAAATGAGATTAAATTCTCTGCGTTATCTTTAGAGATTAAGTAGCTAAAAAATCCATCATTAGAACCAACATCCCAACAGATATTATATTTTTCTTCTTTTAAAAAAGATAAAACTGTTTTTTGTTTATCAATTACATATTCTTCTTTTTCATCTAAAGTTTCTTCATTGTATGCAGCCCACTCAGTATTTGTTTTAGGAACTTTTAATTTTGATACATAATCTTCTAATTGGTTTATAATATTTAAATGTTTGGTTTTTGAAAGTGTTGATTTGTTAACTCCTTTATTTGAATTTGAGTTTAAGTTTTCTTTAATTAAATTATGGAGTACAATGTGAGAGAAAACAGTTAGATTAAACTTATTTTTTATGGGTAATAATTTATTTACTAACTCAAGTGGGATTCCATTAATATGGTTAATTAACAGTTTATTTAAACTATGGTCAACATACTTCATTAGACAAATTGGACCCAAAAACATTTCACAGAACTGTTTATAGGGTTTCCAAACATAATTTTTTTCTTTTATTAACTCAAAACTAAGGGTATCTATGAATATAGGATTATTATTTTTAAACTGAATATTATATGGTGTTGCATCCTTCAATGTCATTCCATATTGAATTGAAATTTTTTGAATTTTTAATGTCAACAATATTGCATCCTTGAATTGGTTAAACGACCATTCATATGGGTAAGATATAAAGGGTATTTTTTCAACTAAAAGTTTTTTATATTGAGAGGTGTTATTTTTTTCTTCTTTAACTTCGCTATGTTTTATCAATAAATTCTTCTGAACAAGTTCATCATAAAGCCCAGAATTGACCAGGTGATCAAAATCTTTCTTATATGAAAAATTAATCGACCTAAAAACATTTTCATTTTCATAGAAAATAAATCCAGATGGGTCTCTAAACGAACCTCCATCTCTCATTTTCCTTTAAAGAAATTTTTTATTTTATTTTTTATCTTTTTTGAAAAAGCCACAATTGTTGCGAAAGCAGCAACTATCATCTGAATTATAATCATTCCTGTACCGGGGTCAATATATAGAGTAAAAGCTAACAAGAACATTTAATAATAAACACAAAAATAACATTTTAAGTGTAAACTTTTCCTATAAGATAAAAAAAAGGCATTGTTCATAAACTCTTATTCAACATCTAGAAAGATTAAGATTTAATTAAAGAATTTATAAGGAGAATCATTATAGCTCTATCCAGTTATCATTTTTTATAGACCAGTCAACAACTTGATTTATCCTTTCAGTAAGCTTAATTGATGGTGTCCATCCTAATTTTTTCATTTTCTCCCCCGAGAGTGAATATCTCAAATCATGACCTGGTCTTGATGAGTGAAAATCTACCATTTCATATTTTAATTTTTTTCCCTGAGAATCAGCTATAATTTGGGCAAGTTCAAGGTTATTTATTTCTTCAGAGCCAACTATATTAAATTTAGGACATTTAGCTCCACCAAAATCAGGTGTATAATTATGCTCCAATTTGAGCAAAAAATGGATAGCTTCAGCTACATCTTCTGCATGAATATAATGACGTGAGCCAGGGTATTTTTTTGTTTTATCTGAATGTATGGTTACAGTTTCTCCATCTCTTATTTTTTTGATACACATTGGTATGAATTTTTCTGGATGTTGCCTTTCTCCAAATACATTCATGGTGTGGGTTATATATATAGGAAGTTTATATGTATTCTCATATGCAACTGCTAATTCCTCACCACCAGCTTTTGTAGCACTATATGGATTAGTTGAATTATATCTATCATTTTCTTTGTAATCAATTCCATTTGGGGCTGGTCCAAAAACTTCATCGGTACTAAAGTATATAAGTCTCTCTAATTTTTTTTTATCGTTCAAGTACCTAGCATAATCTAGAATATTTGCTGTACCCACAACATTATCTAGAACAAATTCCATAGGAAAATCAATACTTCGATCAACATGAGAACCTGCTGCTAAATGGAGAATGACATTAATTTCTCCTAATTCTTTTTTTATCCATGGATTTATTTCAGACTTAAGATCATGAAAAACTACTTTAATTCTTGACTTTTGTTTTGAAGTTAGTTTTGATAAAATATTATCTAATCTATTTAAGTTTCCACTGTAATCAAGTCTGTCAAGCGACACTATGTTCCAATTCGTATTTTTTAATAAATAATAGATAAGGTGATGAGCAATAAACCCTGCTCCCCCAGTAACTAAAACATTTTTCATTATTTATAAAATTTTTGATGCAATATTTTTTAATTAAAACTATTAATATGATCTTTTAGCCTATCCATTGGCTTCCAACCTAGTAATTTTAGCGAATCATCATTTTCTCGCAACGTTTCTTTATAATTACCAGGTTGATTTGGAATATTTATTGATTTTACATCAAATTTATCTTTAAAGTATCTAAATAGTTCATTTATACTGTAATTAATTCCCGTACCTAATTCCCATGCATCATCATGATTAATATCTGTTAATGCAATCTTGATAAGCCCATCCACTATATCATAAACATGGATAAAGTCTCTTTTTTGATTTCCATCACCAACAATTGGAAGTGGCTCACCTTTAATAACTTTTGATCTCCAAATACCTATCACGTTACCAAATTTTTCATCTATATTCTCTCCAGGCCCATAAACATTATAAAATCTAGCAATTTCAACATTTAGATTATATGATTTTTTATATAATTTACATACTTCCTCTCCTAGAAACTTATACATAGCATACGGAGAGTCTGATGGGTCATGGTGCTTTGAAGAAGACCCAGCATATACAATCTTTATCTTATTGGTTCTTGCCCATTCCATAACTCTAGAAGTCCCTAAAACATTTGTTCTAAAAGATTCTTCCGGATCATCAAAAGAAGGCTGAACTCTTGACTGTGCAGCAAGATGAAAGCATAGATCGATTGATTCATTAATTTTTGATATTTTTTCAATGTCAAGATTGTAATACTTTACTTCTTGAATTTCATTTGATTTACTTCCTGTAGAATAATTATCTAAAGAGATAACATTGAATCCTTTTTCAACTAAACTTTTAATTAGATTTGACCCAATAAAACCGACACCTCCTGTGACTAAAATATTCTTCATTTGCATTGTTTAAACAAATATAAATTAATATTAAACTCATTGTATCTATTGTCAAAATCATTTTTTAAAAGATAGAAAATAAAAAAAAAATAAAAATATATCAATAATATACTTTTTTTTAAGTACTTTTGTTACTTGATAATAAAAACTAGATTTATTTTAATAACAATTTTAGGTTTTTATTGTAATTAATACAAAATGAAAAAGTGGTTTGTAATATACACTAAAGCTAATCAAGAGATAAAGGTTGCAGAACAGTTAAATAAAATTGGTATTTCTTGTTATTGTCCAACAGTAACAATTATTAAGCAATACTCTGATCGTAAAAAGAAAATACTTAAACCTCTTATACCTTCATATGTTTTCGTTCTGATTGAAGAAGGTAGACGAAATGATATTTTTTCTGTTTTTGGTGTAGTTCGCTATATGTTTTGGTTGGGGAAAGCTGCAGTTGTAAGAGAAAAGGAAATTGAATTGATGAAAAAATATCTTAATGGTGAATTCCAATCAGTTGCGTTAACAAACTTTACAAAAGGTCAATTACATAAAATTTCTGAAGGAGTATTTGCAGGAAAGATTGGGAAAATTATAGAGATTCAAAAAAATAAAATTAAGTTACAACTTGAAAGTTTAGGAATGATAGTTACTCTTAAACTTAAGTCTGTTTAATTTAAGTGATTATATAACTCTTTTTTTTATGTTTTATGGGACATATGTGGCGAAGCCGTGAAAAAAATTTTAAAAATAAAAAATGCTAGGGGAGCTAATTACATCAAAGACAAGACTTAGGCTTTTAATTAAGTTTTTTGTTTCACAGGCTAATAAGGGGCATTTAAATGGATTAGCAAATGAAATGGGTGAGTCTACAAATGGAATACGAAAAGAGCTAAACCATTTGGAGCATGCAGGTTATTTAAAAAAATTAAAAGTTAATAATAAGGTTGAATATAAAGCAAATACTGAGCACCCATTATTTGATACATTAAAAAAAGTTGTATATAAACATCTTGGCTTAGAGGATTTAGTAAGCACAGTAATTGAAAGGATGGGTAATGTTAAAAAAATAATTTTAATTGAGGACTATGCAAAGGGTATTGATAGTAAAAATATAGAAGTGGTATTAGTAGGTCAATATTTAAATTTTGAATATATAAGTCAACTAGAAGAAAAAATTGAAAAGCTAATTAAACGAAAGGTTAGTTTTTACTTAGCATCTAAATTTCTATCAGACAAACCACATATTGTAATATTTAATAAAGATGAAAAATAAAAAAATTAATTATTCTGAACGTCCATGGGGAAGATACTTTATTATAGAGGATAATAAGAACTATAAAATTAAAAGAATAGAGGTTAATCCAAAAAGCAAACTATCTTATCAATATCATATGCAGAGATCTGAGTCTTGGACTATAATAAAGGGACAAGGGATTGTAACTTTAGATGGTGTAGAACATAAAGTTAGTGCTGGAGAATCAATAAAAATTAATAAGGAAGCTAAGCATAGAATACAAAATCCTAGTGATACTACTTTAGTATTTATTGAAGTTCAAACAGGAACTTATTTTGGCGAAGATGATATTGTTAGAATTGAAGATGATTATAATAGAATATAAATGATAATTAAAAATATATGTTGTATTGGTGCTGGATATGTAGGAGGTCCGACCATGTCAGTTATAGCATTAAAGTGTCCTCATATTAATGTAACTGTTGTTGATGCTAATCCAGATAAAATTAAAGAATGGAATGGCCCTGTGAATAATTTACCAATATATGAGCCTGGACTCTCAGATGTTGTAAAAGAGGCTCGTGGTCGAAATCTATTTTTTTCAGATGATATAGCTGGAAATATTGAAAAGGCAGAAATGATATTTATGGCTGTTAATACCCCTACCAAAACTGAAGGTGAAGGGGCTGGTATGAAAGCTGACCTACGAAATATTGAAGCATGTGCAAAAGATATTGCAAAGTATTCAAAAAAAGATAAAATTGTTGTTGAAAAGTCCACTCTTCCTGTTAGGACTGCAGAGAAGATAAAAGAGATTTTATATGAAAACTCAACAGATAATCACTTTGAAGTTTTATCTAATCCTGAATTTTTAGCTGAGGGGACTGCTATACAGGATTTATTTAAGTCAGATAGAGTATTAATTGGAGGAGATGATTCAGAATCTGGACAAAATGCAGTAAAAGCTTTAGTTGACATTTATGCTAATTGGATCCCAAAGGAAAAAATTCTAACCACAAATGTCTGGTCCTCTGAACTTGCTAAACTTGCTTCAAATGCCATGTTAGCTCAGAGAATTTCCTCTATAAATAGTCTCTCTGGACTCTGTGAGAAAACAGGAGCTAATATTGATGAGCTTTCTCGGGCTATAGGCATGGATCATAGAATTGGGCCTAAGTTTTTAAAGGCTTCTGCAGGTTTTGGCGGGAGCTGCTTTCAAAAAGACATTCTTAATCTAGTTTATTTATGCAAATTTTATGGACTTGAGCAGGAAGCTGAATATTGGCATCAGGTTGTAAGAATAAATGACAATCAAAAAAAGCGGTTTGCTCAAAAAGTTATTGATTATTTCAACGGAGATTTGAACGGTGTTAGAATTGCAATATTAGGTTGGGCCTTTAAAGCAAATACTAATGATAGTAGAGAATCTGCATCAATAAAAGTTTCTGAGATATTATATAAAAGTGGTGCATCTATTACAATCTATGACCCCATGGTTCAAAAAAGATCTATATCTAATGATATCCAAAGTTTATGGGACACAAAAGTAAAGTTGAATGATAAAAGAATAAATATTGTTGAAAAAATAAGTGAAACTAAAAAATGTGACACATTTGTTATTCTAACAGAATGGGAAGAATTCAAACTTATAGATGTAGAAGAATCAAAAATAATTTTTGACGGAAGAAATATTAATCATAATAAAAATAAAATTTCAATTGGCAAATAATTTAAAACTATGATTTACCTATTAATTAATTACAAGCAATATCAAAAATCAATTAATCAATTTTTTCAATCTTGAGTAAACCAAAAGTAATTATAGTATCAGGATATTTTAACCCAATTCACAAAGGTCACTTGGAGTATTTCAATAATGCTAAAAGCCAGGCAGACAAATTATTTGTAATAGTAAATAATGATAATCAAAGAAAGCTTAAGGGGAGTAAGGATTTTCAGGATGAAAATGAACGCATGTTCATAGTCTCTAATATTAAAGCTGTGGATAAAGTTGTTCTCTCAATTGATACTGATCGAACTGTATGTAAGACTATTGAGTTCATAGCTAAAGAGTTTGGAGAAAAATTCAAATTAGCTTTTGCCAATGGAGGTGATCAAAATAATGATAATTGCCCAGAAAAAGATATCTGTAGTGAATATAGTGTTGAATTAATTGATGGATTAGGAGATAAAATACAGTCAAGTAGTTGGCTGCTAAAAAAATAAACATGAAAAAATTTAAAATACTTGATTGTACATTAAGAGATGGAGGATATTATACTAATTGGGATTTTAAATCTCAATTGGTAAATAAATATTTAAAAGCAATGGAAGAACTTCCAATTGACTATATTGAAATTGGCTACAGAAATTTAAAACAAATTGAATATAAAGGGGAGTTTTTTTATACACCATTAGAAACTTTGAAGAAGGTTAAGAGTTTAACTTCAAAGTCAATTGTTTTAATTATTGATGAAAAAAACCTTTCTGAGGATGACATAAAGCAAGTTATTGAGCCATGTGGAAAATATATAGACATGATAAGAATTGCAATAGATCCAGAAAGATTTGATTTTGCAATAAAGAAGGCTAGTGTAGTGAGAAAACTAGGATATAAAGTTGCATTTAATTTAATGTATTTAAGTAAATGGATAAATGACAATTCTTTTCATAAAAAATTAAATGGAATTGAGAAACATGTTGATTATTTATATTTAGTTGATTCTTACGGAAGCGTTTACCCTGAAGAAATTAATAGAGTAGTTAAAAAAATAAGATTAATTACATCTGTAAAACTTGGATTTCATGGCCACAACAACATGGAGCTTGCTTTGGCCAATTCGATCGAGGCTGTAAATTGTGGAGTTGAAATAATTGATGCGACAATTTTAGGAATGGGACGTGGAGCAGGAAATCTAAAAACAGAGTTATTACTAACTCAAATAAGCAAAACCCAAAAAATCAATTTTAATTTGATTTCTAATGTTGTTTCAGAATTTTATTTGTTAAAAAAGAAATACTCTTGGGGGACTAATCTACCATATATAATTTCAGGGTTTTATTCAATCCCACAAAAAAAAGTAATGGATTGGTTAGGTAAAAACTTCATGTCATTTAATTCAATAGTCCAGGCCCTAGAGAGTTCAATTTCGGGTGAGAAAGCATTAGAGCTACCTATGATTAAATTTGAAAACGAATATGATAAAGTTCTAATTATTGGGGGCGGAAATAGTGTTGATGAAAACATTGATGCGATTAAAAGTTTTTTAATAAAAAATAGAAATTTATTAATTGTTTTTTCAAGCAGTAGACACATTAAACATTTTCTTGATATTCCTAACGATAAAATGATTTCATTTATAGGAAATGAAGTGGATAGGTTTGACACAAACATAAAAAATAGTCATAATTTAAAAATTGTTTTCCCCCCTAGCCCAAGAGAATTTGGAACTTATTTACCAAAAGGATGGGAATCAAATTCATTTGAACTACCAGAAAATCAAAAGATAAAAATAAGTGAGTACACACATTGTTCGTTATCATTGCAAATTGCTTTAAAAACTAATTTAAAAACATTTTATGTAGTTGGATTTGACGGATATCAAGAAAACTCTATAAATAAGAATTTTAGGGAAGTGTTTTATGAAAATGAAAAAATATTCAAAGTCTTTTTGGATGAAGAAATAAAATTTATCTCTTTAACTCCATCTCTCTATAAAAGTTTTACTCCTGATTCAATTTACAGTATAATAAATAAATAAAATGAACTTTGTTTTAATAATTCCCGCTAGATATAATTCTTCTCGATTCCCTGGAAAACCTCTTACTTTATTAAAAGGTAAATCTATGATTAGGCGTGTTTATGATCAATGTTTAAAAGCTGTTCCTAGAGACTCAATATATGTTGCTACAGAAGATAGGAGAATTGCAGATCATTGTAAAAAAAATAACATACAGTTTATAATGACTTCAGATGAGTGTTTAACTGGTACAGATAGGTTATGTGAAGTTTCAAAATTAGTTGAAGCAGACTATTATATAAATATTCAAGGGGATGAACCTCTATTTAATCCTATTGATATTCAAAATTTAATTCAAGAGCTAGATAAACAAAAAAATCTCTATGATGTTTACTGCGGATATTGTAGTATTGACAGTGAAGACACATTTTTTTCTTTCAATATGCCAAAAGTTATTTTTAATAAAAGAAAAGAGTTAGTTTATATATCCAGAGCACCAATTCCTTCAAATAAACAAAATGAGTTTAGGAAGGGATTTAGACAAGTTTGTGGATATGCTTTTTCCAAAAAAAGTTTGGAAATATTTGATATAAAATCTAAAACATATTTTGAATCAATTGAAGATATTGAATTGTTAAGATTTTTAGAATTAGGTGTAAAGATTAAGATGGTAGAGATGTCGAAAAAATCTATTCCTGTAGATGTAAAAGAAGATATAAAAAAAGTTTTGTTTGCTTTAGATAATGTTAAATAAATACTCTACAATTTTTTGGGATTTTGATGGCGTTATAATAAATAGTGATGAAGTTAGAACAGAAGGTTTTAAATATATTTTTGATAGTTATTCCAAAGAATATATTGATAAACTGGTAAATTATCATAAAATCAACGGGGGTTTATCTCGTTATGAAAAAATTGAATATTTTTCTCAAAAAATTTTAGATACAAAATTAAATAATGAAGAAAAGAAACAATATGCTCAATTATATGGTAATTATTGTAGAGAAAGATTATGTGACAAAAATCTTTTAATAAAAAATAGTATTAGTTTTATTAAAGAAAATTATAAAAACTTTCATTTTCATTTAGTCTCAGCTTCAGATGAAAAAGAACTAATCTATTTATGTTCGAATTTAGATATCAAAAAATATTTTAAATCAATTTGTGGATCTCCAGTTAATAAAATAGAGAATATTAAAAAGTTACTAAAATCAAATAATTATAATGAATCCAGTTGTTGTTTGATTGGAGACTCAATTAATGATAAGTTTGCCGCAACTAAGAATAAGATTTCTTTTTTTGGATTTAACAATAAACAGCTAATTAAAGATTCTAAATATATTCACACATTTGAATCTTTACAGTAAGTAAATGATTTAGCATAAAAATATTTAATATGAAAAAAGCTTTAATAACAGGTATAAACGGGCAAGATGGTTCATATCTTGCGGAATTTTTAGTAAAGAAAAATTATGAAGTTCATGGAATAATTAGACGAAGCTCAAGTTTTAATACAAGTAGGATTGAGCATCTCTACATTGATGAATTATTAGAAGATTTAAAATTAAAAAGAAAAATTAATCTCCATTATGGGGACATGACTGATTCAACAAATCTTATAAGATTAATTCAAAAAATTAAGCCATCAGAAATTTATAATTTGGCTGCTCAGTCTCATGTTAAAGTTTCTTTTGACCTTCCTGAATATACAACTGAAACTGATGCTATGGGCACATTGAGAGTATTAGAAGCAGTTAGGATCAGTGGTTTAGAAAAAACATGCAGAATTTATCAGGCTTCAACATCAGAATTATATGGAAGAGTTAGGGAAGTTCCACAAAACGAACTTACTCCCTTTTATCCAAGATCACCATATGGAGTTGCTAAGTTATATGCATATTGGATTACAAAAAATTACAGAGAAGCATATGGGATATTTGCTGTTAATGGAATTCTCTTCAATCATGAGTCTGAAAGAAGAGGGGAAACTTTTGTGTCAAGAAAAATAACATTAGCTACAGCAAGAATAAATAAAGGAATTCAAAAGAAATTGTACCTAGGTAATTTAGATTCTAAAAGAGATTGGGGTTATGCAAAAGATTATGTAAAGTCTATGTGGTTGATGCTACAAAACAATAAGCCCGAAGATTTTGTGATTGCATCAGGAGAACAACATTCAGTTAGAGAATTTGTTGAGTTAGCATTTAGTTTTGTTTCTATTAAAATTAAATGGATTGGGAAAGGTGTTCAAGAAAAAGGAATTGACGAAAAAACAGGGAATACACTTATAGAAATAGATCCAAAATATTATAGGCCTACTGAGGTAGATTCGCTTTTGGGAGACCCTACTAAAGCCATAAAGCAGTTAGGATGGAATCCTAAAGAAACAAGTTTTGAAAAACTTGTTAAAATTATGGTAAAGCATGATATTAAATTGGTTGAAAATGAAATAAGAATTAAGCAATCTTATGAGTAAGTTAACGAAAGACGATAAAATTTTTATAGCTGGCCATAATGGAATGGTAGGCTCGGCAATTGAAAGAAAGTTTGTACAAGAAGGTTTTAAGAATATTTTGACATTTTCTTCAAAGGAATTGGATTTAAGAGATCAATTATCAGTAAATGAATTTTATAAAAAAAGGAAGCCTGATTTTGTGATTCTTGCAGCTGCCAAAGTAGGAGGAATTCACGCTAATAATAAATATAAAGCTGAATTTATTTATGACAATCTTATGATAGAATCAAATGTCATACATTTTGCATATAAGAATAATGTAAAGAAGCTTTTATTTTTAGGTTCATCCTGTATTTACCCAAAGAAATCACCTCAGCCAATAAAAGAGGAATACCTTATGAGTGGTCATTTAGAACCGACAAATAGACCATATGCAATTGCAAAAATTGCCGGAATAGAATTATGTAAAAGTTATCGTGAACAATATGGGTGTAATTTTATATCAGCAATGCCGACTAACTTATATGGGAGAAATGATAATTATCACCAGGAAAACTCTCATGTAATTCCTGCTTTATTAAGAAAGGTTGTAATAGCAAAAAAAAATAATGATCCATTTGTAACTGTTTGGGGGTCAGGTAAACCAAGAAGAGATTTCTTAAATGTTGATGATTTGGCAAATGCTTGTTACTTATTAATGAACGAATATGATGAGGCTGAACCAATAAATATTGGATCTGGAAGCGATATTTCAATAACTGAATTAATTAATTTAATTAAGGAAGAACTTAATTACAATGGTGAGATAAAATTTGACAAATCAAAACCAGATGGTACGATGTTAAAACTCTTAGATAATTCAAAAATTAATTCATTAGGTTGGACTCCGAAGATAAAAATAAGAGAAGGTATCCGCAAAGCAATAAATGAAATAGAAACATTTAATTGGGATAAGTTAAAATGAAAAAATTATCAGGGTTAATAGCACTTCTAAAAAAGGTGATCTCAATTTTAGATAA
The DNA here is from genome assembly GCA_902559905.1 of uncultured Bacteroidota bacterium. Lineage (GTDB taxonomy): Bacteria > Bacteroidota > Bacteroidia > Flavobacteriales > Flavobacteriaceae > Marisimplicoccus. Next base: position 44,377 of record CACEJV010000007.1, read on the forward strand.
TAAAGAAAAGAGATTTTTTTATTATCTATCATTTGCCTTTTTTTTCGTTGCAATAATTGAAACTTTCGGAGTTGTTCTAATAATCCCATTTATTGAAATAGCTTCCAATCCTGAAATTATAAATACTAATTATCAACTTAATCTCATAAATGATTTTTTTCAATTTAGCAACACTAGTAGTTTTATATTATTTCTTGGAATCAGTTACTTTATCTATTTAATACTGTCTCAAGCTTTTAAGGCGTTGATTATGTATCTTCAACTTAGATACACATTTAGTCTTGAGTCATCAATTAGCAAAAGATTATTAGAATCATATCTTAGGCAAACTTATAGTTGGTTTCTAGACAAGCATAGTGGAGAAATGGGTAAAGGAATTCTATCTGAAGTTGCAGAGACAATTCATTACTCATTAAACCCACTATTAGGTATGATTGCTCAATTATTCTTAACAATTCTATTAATTATTTTAATTGTCTTAGTAAATCCTTTAGTTGCATTAATAACTTTATTATTTCTTTTAGTTTTGAATTTATTAATTTTTAATAAAGTCAAGAATTGGATAAAATTAATAGGTGTAAATAAGGTTAAGCATAATCAGAGAAGATATAAAACTGTAGTTGAGGCTTTTGGTGCAATTAAAGAAATTAAACTAAGTGGAATCGAAAAAATTTATTCTAATAAATTTTCATCTGCAGCAAATGATTTTTCAACAGCAAACTCAAATGTTCAAATTGTATCAGTTTTACCAAAATATTTACTTGAGGCTTTAAGCTTTGGCTTTTTAATTTTATTTATTTTATATAATTTAAGTTTAGGAAATAACTTGACTGAAGTGCTTCCGGTTTTATCAATGTTTGCCTTTGCAGCACTAAGGTTGATTCCAGCTTTCCAACAAATCTTTTCTAGTTTAAATAAAATAAATTTTTCCACTAAAGGCTTAGATGATATCTTATATAGATTAAATGAAAATAAAAATCTAGAAATCTCAAAAAAGACAAATAATAGTCTGCAAATAAAAAGCAAAATTGAGGTAAATAATTTGAATTTTGTTTACCCAAATTCAAACAGAATGGCATTAAATAAAATAAATTTAAGTATTCAATCAGGAAAAAAAATTGGGATTGTTGGAAGTACAGGAAGTGGGAAGACTACATTAGTAGATATTTTGTTAGGGTTATTGAAACCGACTAATGGAGAAATATCTGTAGATGGGGTTGAGATAGGCAATCTGGGATTAAGAGAATGGCAAAATTCTATTGGTTATGTTCCTCAAAACATATTCCTATCTGATAAAACTATTGCTGAAAATATAGCGTTTGGATTATCATTAGAAGAGTTAGATATTGAGCGAGTTAAAAAGGTCTGTAAAATAGCTAATTTAGATAATTTTATAAATGAAGAATTAGAAAAAAACTATTTTACAGAGGTTGGAGAAAGAGGTGTAAGACTTTCTGGAGGACAAAGACAAAGAATAGGTATTGCAAGAGCTTTATACAATAATCCATCTTTATTAGTTTTAGATGAAGCAACCAGTGCACTTGATAATTTAACTGAAAAAGTAATTATTGAATCTATTGCTAATCACAGCAAAAATATTACTACAATAATTATAGC
>CACEJV010000008.1:0-40486 GCA_902559905.1 uncultured Bacteroidota bacterium
CAAGGTGCTGAAAGAGTTGACTACTATTTTAATAAACTAAATGACAAAAAAATTGCTATAATAGCCAATAACACTAGCGTAATAAAAACCTCAAAAGGAAGTACTCATATAATAGACACTTTAATTGCTAGAGGTCTATCAGTTAATAAAATCTTTAGTCCAGAACATGGTTTTTTAGGGGATAAAGATGACGGAGAAAAATTTGAAAACGCATTCTACAATAACATTGAGATAATTTCTCTTTATGGTGAAAATAGAAGGTTGAAAGACGACGATATTGAAGATATTGATATCATAATTTTTGATATCCAAGATGTTGGTGTAAGATTCTATACATATTTGTCTACACTTCATTATGCAATGCAGTCAGCTGCCAGAAAGAATAAAAAGTTTATAATTATGGACAGAGCTAATCCAAACTCATTTTATATAGATGGTCCTATTTTAGATCTAAAGAACTCAAGCTTTATTGGGCTTCATCCTGTCCCTATAGTATATGGAATGACAATTGGAGAATATGGCTTAATGATAAATGGAGAAGGTTGGCTTGAAAATAATTTAAAAGTTGATCTTGAGGTTATCAAACTCAAAAACTATAATCATAAGTTAAAATATGAACCTCCAATTAGACCTTCACCTAACCTACCAAATATTCAATCAATTTATTTGTATCCAAGTTTAGCTTTTCTAGAAAAAACAGAGGTAAGTGTTGGAAGAGGAACTACAATTCAATTTCAAATATACGGACACCCTGATTTCAAAGGTGACTTTAGCTTTATACCTCAACCTAATTTTGGAAGCCAATATCCAAAATTAAAAGGAGTCCTATCTTATGGTGAAGATCTTAGAAATTATAAACCTTCAAACATGATTGAACTTAAATGGCTTATAAATTCATTTACACAAATAAATGATAAAAAAAAATTTTTTAGGAGTGACTTTGATAAATTATCAGGAACTTCAAATCTGAAGAAACAAATAATTGAAGGCTTTAGTGAATCAGATATAAGAGATTCATGGAAAGAAGGTCTTGAAAAGTTTAAAAAAATTAGAAAGAAATATTTATTATATTGAAACAGTTATGTCAAAACTATCACCTTTTCATTTAGCAATTCCAGTAAATAATCTTTCTGAATCCAAAAATTTTTATAAAAATATTCTTGGTTGTAAACCAGGCAGAGAGTCTGAAGAATGGGCTGACTATGACTTTTTTGGTCATCAATTAGTCATTCATGTAGATCCAAATCATGAAGGAAAAAAACACCATAATGAAGTGGATGGGAAATCCGTACCAATACCTCATTTTGGTGTTGTTATACCTTGGGATGATTTTGATAATTTTGCTAAATCATTGTTTGATAATAATATTGATTTTGTTATCGAACCTTATGTCAGATTTGAAGGTCTTCCCGGTGAACAAAAGACAATGTTTTTTTATGACAATTCTGGAAACGCACTTGAATTTAAATCATTTAAAGATATGGAAATGCTCTTCTCAACTAAACTTTAATTATGCTTAAACTTGGTTCTAAAATATTTGATTTTATTTTCTCTGAAGAGAACAGAAAAAAGATAGAAGGATTTACAATATGGACTGCTACTATTGGATTTATTTTCCATCTTTCATTAGTTATACTAAATAATAATTCAATTATAAATATAGGTAATGAAAGCTTGTTATTAACTAATCCTATTTCAGCAATCTATACTCCTTTCTCTATAATTCTTTATTATGAAATATTCTTATTAATTTTTTATTTACCAAGATCATTTACAACCTCTATTTTAAAACAGTTTGAAATCATTTCACTAATTATCATAAGAAGAATTTTTTATGATATTCCAAAGCTTGATCTTAACACAGAAAGCTGGCTAGGAAATCCTGATAATCTTCAAATTACCTATGATCTTTTAAGTATTTTAATTCTGTTTTTTTTAATTTATTTATTTAATCTAGTTAAATCTAGAATTGAAACTAAAAAAAGCAGTAAAAGTATAGTTAGATTTATTGATTCAAAGAAGATAATAAGCATAGTTCTTATTCCTGTTATGCTTGTATTATTCGTTTTAGGCATATATAATTGGTATTCTATTGGAATGAGCTCAAATTTTGTAAGCTCTTTCTATTATGTAAATGAAGTTTTTTACACAACTTTTTTCTCAATACTTATTATTGCAGATGTTTTTATTCTTCTATTATCTTTCCTTTATACAGAAAGGTATAGTCAAATAATGAGAAATACTGGTTTTATTATTTGTACTATTTTAATAAGACTTTCATTTTCCTCAACAGGATTGACAAATCTTCTTCTGATTGTATCTAGTGTAATTTTTGGACTACTAATATTAAAAATTTACAGTCTAATGAATAAGATTGAGTAATCAGTCTTTAAGCTCACAAGCTTTGAGTGTATTTTTTAGTAACATTGAAATTGTCATAGGCCCAACTCCTCCAGGCACTGGTGTTATCAATACATCTCTTTGACTGAATTCTTCAAAGTCAACATCACCAACAATTTTATAACCTTTTAAAGAAGTCTCATCAACAACTCTTGAAATTCCAACGTCAATTATGATTGAGTTATCACTAACCATTTTAGATTTCAAAAACTTTGGAATACCAATTGCAGATATAATTATATCTGAATTAATACACAGTGTCTCTAATTCTTTAGATCTACTATGAGCAAGAGTTACTGTTGCATTTGCAAAGGATTGGTTTTGACTAAGAAGAATACTAATCGGACGACCAACTATTTGACTTCTACCTATTACAAGGCATCTTTTGCCCGATAGGTCAATCTTATATCTTTTTATTAATTCAATAATACCAGCTGGAGTAGCAGGTATAAAAGTATCAATTCCTAAAGTCATTTTACCATAATTAAAAGGATGGAATCCATCTACATCCTTCTCTGGAGATACTTGAGTTAAAATCTTCTCCTGGTCAATATTTGAAGGTAAAGGAAGCTGAACAATAAATCCATCAATTTCTTTATTTTCATTGATCTTAGTAATTTCATTTAACAACTCATCCTCAGTAATATTATCATTGAATTTGAATAAAGATGAATTAAATCCAACTCTTTCACATGCCCTTATCTTACTGTTAACATAAGTTTGACTCGGACCATCGTCCCCAACAAGAACTGCAGCTAAGTGTGGGACTTTTTTTCTATTATTAACTCTATCCTCTACATGATTTTTAATTTCATTTAGAACATCATTAGAAATTTTCTTACCATCAATTATTTTCATAGAAATATTTTTTCAAATATACATATTGCATAAACTATTTATTTCATGCTTCTATACATTTTTTCAATTACGATAACATGTGGAAAAGTAATTGCTGCCAGAAAGGTAAAAATAATAGGAAGAAGATCACTATTATCAATTTCAGTGTAGTTATAGAACAGAATTAAAAAGATAATAGCCAGAATAAAATATGGCATAGAATTTATAAAATATCTCTTTAAACTAGAGGAGTCATTACTTCCATAGATATACTTAACCTGGTCCTTTATTGACAGTATACTATGAAAAAAAATAAAATAAACTGAGAAGCATAAAATTAATGTTGAACTTAATGATAGAAAATAAAAAAAAACAAAAAACAAAATCTCACTAAAAATAAAAGATGTCAGATATTTATTAATAACTAAAGTGGATATATATACAATTGAAGCTGTAATTAAAATTATATTCAAGATGTTGGAATTCAAAAAGTTAATTTTAAATGATAAAAAAACATTATTTACAGTATTAATATTATTTAAAAAAATTATTGTAAATAGTATAATTCCATGGGATAGAATTGATATAACCCTATAATTGTTTTTTAAACTTCTTGTTATTGGTATGGCCTCCAAATGTTGCTCACCAAAATGATAAATAGATACGATAATAAATGTGATTAAGGCAAAAGAAGGGAAAAAATAAAAGAAGGTAAATCCAAGAAGAACAACACCTATATATGTAAAAAAAGGCCTAAATTGACTGTAATTAGATGTAAATTTTGAATTTTTTTTAATTATTAACAGGTCATTTGCTCCATGAATTAGTCCAATAGATAAAACAAGTGTAAATCCTATCATATCCTGGTAATTTGCTGATAATAAATAACTTACTATTGTAAAAACTATAAAAATAGCTATTCTGAATATGATAATTTTTGTCATAATTCATTGAATTTTTCCTAAAAAAAGATATGATTTTTTTTCAAATTATCTTTTTTAACTCCATTATTTTATTTAATTTACTTTTCTATAAACAATAATTAATTTAATTATGGAAAATTTATTAAGTATTTTACCAGTTTTATCTACTGAGTTAAGCTTGACAGATTTCACTTTTTGGATTGGATTTGCTGCAATGTTAGCATCTACAATGTTCTTTTTCTCTGCTATGAATTTAGTAGCTGATAAGTGGAAGACCTCTATGCTAGTTTCAGCTCTTATTACTGGTATCGCAGCTCTTCACTATTACTATATGAGAAATGCTGCTATGGAAGGTGATATAACTACTGCCTACAGGTATGTAGATTGGATCTTAACTGTACCACTTATGTGTGTAGAGTTTTATCTAATTTTAAAGCCATCAGGTGCTACTAAAGGCATGCTGTGGAAACTTATTCTCCTTTCAACTGTAATGCTTGTTACTGGATACTTCGGTGAGGCAGGCATTATGGGATTAGACGCTCAATTATGGGGTCTAGTTTCAGGTATAGCATACTTTGCAATTGTTCATGAAGTATTCATGGGTAATGCAGCTAAACTAGCTAAATCAGCTGGTGGTAATGTTGAGAGTGCGCATAAAATGCTATGTAAATTCGTACTTATAGGTTGGGCTATTTATCCAATTGGATATATGGCAGGAACTGACGGATGGTATAGTGGTATCTTTAGTGGCCTTGCTGGTCAAATGGATGTTATCTATAACGTTGGTGATGCAATTAACAAAATCGGTTTCGGTCTTGTTGTTTACAACCTTGCTGTATCTAAGTAATTTACACTCAGATAAAATAAAAGTCACCTTCGGGTGACTTTTTTTTTACATTTTATTTGGCAGATCTATTCCCAGAAGCTCAGAGCACAGACTAATTACATCCCTTGTTTTAAGAGATATCAAAAGCCTTACAGATGTTGATTCTTTAGATTCAGAATTTAAAATATTTAAATTTTGATATAAAGAATTATAGCTTTTAACTAAATCATATAAATAGTTCGCAATTAGTGCAGGAGAAAGCTCTTTATATGAGTTTTTAATAACAAAAGGTAAATCATATATTATCTTCAAAACTTCTTTTTCTTTATCATTAAGAGAGTATCCCTTATCAATAGAAATTTTATTATTATACTTCTTTATAATTGACTGGATTCTAACATATGCATACTGAATAAAAGGGCCAGTATTTCCGTTAAGATCAATTGATTCCTCTGGATTAAATAGAATGTTTTTCTTGGGGTCAACTTTAAGTATATAGTATTTTAAAGCTCCAAGAGCAATACTTCTATAATCTTCATAATCTAGTGCTTCATTTTTTGATTTAAATTTATCAAGGTTCTCCGTTGTTTCTTTTACATTTTGAATTAACTCATATATTAAATCATCAGCATCAACTACAGTTCCTTCTCTGCTTTTCATTTTACCAGACGGAAGATCAACCATCCCATAACTTAAGTGATAAAGATAACTAGCCCAATCATAACCTAGTCTTTTCAAAATTTTAAACAACACGTTAAAGTGATAGTCTTGTTCATTTCCTACAGTATAAATCATTCCTTTAACATTTTTATTATCAGAAATTCTCTTAACTGCAGTACCAAGATCTTGAGTCATATAAACAGATGTTCCATCAGATCTTAATAATAATTTTTCATCAAGACCCTCATCATCAAGATTTATCCATATGGATGAGTCCTCTTTTTTATAAAATACATTTTTATTCAATCCTTCTTTAATTATATCCTTTCCTAATAAATAAGTCTGACTTTCATAATAATTTTTATCAAAAGAAACTCCTAATAACTTATATGTACTTTCAAACCCTTCATAGACCCATTGATTCATCATATTCCATATTTTTAGTGTTTTTTCATCATTTTTTTCCCAATTCATTAACTCATTTTTAGCATCTTGCATTATTTGAGTACTATCCTCAGCTTTATCTTTTTCAATACCAGAGTTTAAAAGTTGATTTTTTTGTTTATTATGAATCTTATCAAAAAGTATATAATAATCTCCAACAAATTTATCCCCTTTGATATTTTCTGACTTTGGTGTTTTACCCTCACCATATTGCTTCCAAGCTACCATTGACTTACAAATATGTATACCTCTATCATTGATAATTTGAACTTTTTTTACATTTTTTCCATTTGCTTCAAGAATTTTTGAAATAGAGTAACCCAGCAGGTTATTTCTTATGTGTCCTAGATGAAGTGGTTTGTTTGTATTTGGAGATGAAAATTCAACAATAAAAGTCTCGTTTTGTTTTTTTGATTTTCCAAAATCAATATCGTCTTTAATTGACTCGATAAAGTTTAGGTAATATTTATCAGAGATAGTAAGATTTAAAAAACCACCAACTATATTAAAAGAATTAATATTATCAGAATTACTAACTAAACTATCTCCAAGATCTTTGCCAAAAGATGAAATCTGGTCTTTTTTTAGATCTTTATAAAAAGGAAATAGGACAATGGTTAAATCACCTTGAAAATCTTTTTTTGTATTTTGGATTTCAATTTCATTTGTTTTTAGCTTAAATTTTTTTTCTAAAAAAACTGAAACTAACTTTGAAATATCTGATTTGATATCCATTGAATTTATGAAATTGACCTATGTGTTAGACCGTTATATATCTGTCTTGGTCTTCCAATAGGATTTTTAGAGTCTCTCATTTCTTTCCACTGGGCAATCCAACCAGGTATTCTCCCTAAAGCAAACATAACCGTAAACATTTCGGTAGGAATACCTAAAGCTCTATATATAATACCAGAGTAGAAGTCCACATTAGGATATAATTTTTTTTCGATAAAGTACTCATCATTTAATGCCTTGTCTTCAATTGATTTAGCAATTTCAAGTATTGGATCATCAATACCAAGATCATTGAGAACTTGATCAGCAGCTTTTTTTATAATTTTTGCTCTAGGATCAAAGTTCTTGTAAACCCTATGACCAAATCCCATTAATCTAAATGGATCAGACTTATCTTTTGCCTTGTTAATGTATTTATCAATATCCGAACCATCATTTTTAATCAATTCTAGCATCTCAATTACAGCTTGATTTGCACCTCCATGTAGTCTTCCCCAAAGAGCAGATATTCCTGCAGATATTGATGCATATAAACCAGCATAGGATGATCCTACAATTCTTACAGTTGATGTTGAACAATTTTGTTCATGATCAGCATGAAGAATCAAGAGTGTATTCAAAGCATTAACTATAATATCATTTTGCTTATAATCTTGATTTGGCTTAGCAAACATCATATATGCAATATTTTCTGTATACTCTATATTATTGTCACTATAATTTAAAGGCAAACCTTTGATTTTTCTTAACGTCCAAGATGACATAATAGGAAACTTTGCAAGAAGTCTGATTGTAGATAAATACATTTTATCTTTTTCTGTTGTACCTGCAGCATCTTTTAATGAAATTTTTGTTTCATTTAAAGGGTTAAATGCAATCAAAGCAGATGTAAGAGAGGATAATACACCCATTGGATGAGCAGATTTAGGGAAACTTTTAAAGATTTGCTTAAGATCTTCATCTACAAGAGCCTCTTCTCTAATATCCTCTTGAAACTTTTGAATTTCTAACTTTGTTGGTAAATCTCCATAAATTAAAAGATAGGCAACCTCTAAGAAAGATTTTTTTTGACATAATTCATCAACAGAGTAGCCTCTGTATCTTAAAACACCATTCTCTCCGTCAAGATAAGTTATTTCACTTATACAATGACCTGTGTTTTTATAGCCAGGATCATAAGTAATTAAACCAGTTTCTGATCTTAATTGATTTATATCAATTGCCTCCTCATTTTCAGATCCAGTAATTATAGGAAAAGTATAAGATTTTCCATCATATTCAATTTTTGCAGATTTTCCCATAATTAGGTGTTTCTACAAATTTAATTTACCTGCAGTTAAGAAAAAAATTAATTAAAATTTAAATTAAGAAAGGTTTAAATTAAAAGCCTTTTTTCCAAGAAATTTTGCATTTTCACCAAGCTCTTCCTCTATCCTTAGTAATTGATTGTATTTTGACATTCTATCACTTCTTGACATTGAACCAGTTTTAATCTGACCAGTGTTAAAAGCTACACAAAGGTCTGCAATAGTAGAATCTTCAGTCTCACCTGATCTATGAGAAATTACGGAGGTAAAATTATTTTCAGATGCAAGATTAATTGAAGAGATAGTTTCAGATAATGATCCAACTTGATTGAATTTTATAAGAATAGAATTACCGATTTTTTCATTTATTCCTTTAGATAATCTATTTAAATCCGTTACAAAAAGATCGTCACCAACAAGTTGAACTTTATTTCCAATTTTTTCTGTCAAAAGCTTCCAACCGTCCCAATCATTTTCATCCATTCCATCCTCAATTGAAATGATTGGATATTTTTTACATAATTCAACTAAGAAGTCAACTTGCTCATCAGAATTTAACTTAGTTGAATTATTTTTCTCAAAAATTGAATAATCATAATATCCGTCTTTGTAAAATTCTGATGATGCACAATCTAATGCTATCATTACATCTTTTTTCATCTCATACCCTGCTTTTTTTACAGCTTGAATGATTGTATTTATTGCGTCTTCAGTACCATATAGTTCTGGAGCAAATCCACCTTCATCACCTACAGCTGTTGAGAGACCTCTAGACTTTAGAATAGACTTTAGATTATGAAAAACTTCATTACCAATTTGTAAAGCATTAGTAAAACTTTTTGCTCCAACAGGAACAATCATAAACTCTTGAAATGAAATTGGTGAGTCAGAATGACTACCACCATTAATTATGTTCATAAGTGGGACAGGTAAAACATTTGAATTTGAATCACCTAAATATTTAAATAGAGATATCTTTTTTTCATTAGCAGCAGCCTTAGAAACAGCTAGAGAAACTGAAAGAATAGCATTTGCTCCAAGTTTAGACTTATTATTTGTACCATCCAGCTTAATCATTTTTTCATCAATAAGTTTCTGGTCAAAAATTGATAGGTTATTTAGTTCTTTTGAAATAATTTCATTTACATTTTTTACTGCATTAAAAACAGATTTACCCATGTATGAGTCTAATTCATCTCTTAATTCTACAGACTCATGTTCACCAGTGGATGCGCCAGATGGAACGGCAGCTCTTCCAATTATATTGTTTGTTGTGATTACATCAGTTTCAACTGTAGGATTTCCTCTTGAGTCAAAAATCTGCCTAGATACTATATTTTTTATTTTAGTCATTTGTTAATTTAGTTTTGATAAGAATTGATCAAATAAATAATTTCCATCATTTGGACCAGGACCAGCCTCAGGATGATATTGAACAGAAAAACAATTCTTAGATTTTATTTCAAGACCAGCAACTGTTTGATCATTCAAATGTTTATGTGAGATTTTAACTGACTTGTTTGCAACAGCAGTATCATAATCAACAGCAAAACCATGATTTTGAGATGTAATTTCTCCTTTACCTGTATTGATGTTTAAAACAGGGTGGTTAATACCTCTATGTCCATTGAACATTTTATATGTTTTTATATCATTAGCCAGGGCTATAACTTGATGACCAAGACAGATACCAAATAGTGGATAATTTTTTTCAAGAATTTCCTTTGTCGTTTCTATCACTGTTTTTAATGGTTCAGGATCACCAGGACCATTTGAAAGGAAGAATCCATTAGGTTTAAATTTTAGCATTTCGTCAAGACTTGTATCATATGGAAAAACTTTAACAAACAGATCTCTTTTAACAAAATTATCAAGTATATTTTTTTTAATTCCCAAGTCAACTACTGCTAATCTTTTATTGGATTGTTTATTTCCAATTTCATAAGGTTCTTTTGTCGAAACTTTAGATGCAAGTTCTAATCCATTCATACTTGGAAAATTGCTAAGTTTTTTCTTGATATCTGAAATTTTGTCAACTTCTGTAGTTATAGCAGCATTCATTGCACCATTATCTCTTATATATCTTACAAGAGCTCTAGTGTCAACATCACATAAAGTAACTAGTTTATTTGATTCAAACCATTTTTTAATTGATTCAGAGTTTGATCTTGAGTTTATAGCGCTAAAATTTTTACAAATTAGTCCACTGATATAAATTTTATTTGATTGAGATTCAGACATTTTGATACCGTAGTTTCCAATATGAGAAGTTGTAGTCACCATAATTTGTCCAAAATAAGATGGATCAGTAAATATTTCTTGATATCCAGTTACTCCAGTATTGAAACAGATTTCACCAAAAGAAGTACCATTGATTCCGGATGAACGACCATAAAAAATCGTACCATCAGCTAACAGTACGAGTCCTTTTTTCCTTTTTTTGTAAGTCATTTCGGAAAGTAAAATTACATAAAAAAAGGACATATGAAAACACATATATCCTTTTGTTAATTACTTTTTATTTAGTGTTATTAAGACTCAGATTTTTCCTCTGAATCAACCACTTGTTCTTGAGGAGGTTCTTTAGATTGTTCTGAATTATAAAGGTTATTAAAATCTACAAGCTCGATCATAGCCATTGATGCATTATCTCCCATTCTATTACCTAATTTGATTATTCTTGTATATCCACCTGGTCTATTAGCTATCTTTTGAGATATCTCATCAAATAAAATTTTGACACCATCCTTATTCCTTAGTTTGCTAAAGCACAGTCTTCTATTATGAGTATTATCATTTTTGGACTTGGTAATTAAAGGTTCAATAAAAATCTTTAGAGCTTTAGCCTTGGTTGACGTAGTAGTTATCCTTTTATGTTCAATTAATGATACAGCCATATTCGCCAGCATAGCTTTTCTATGAGCTGATTTCCTACCAAGTTTAATTATTTTTTTACCGTGTCTCATTGTTTAATCCTTATCTAGTTTATATTTAGTAAGATCCATACCAAATGACAGACCTTTTAGTATAACTAATTCTTCAAGCTCTGTTAAAGATTTTCTACCAAAATTTCTAAACTTCATCAAGTCATTTTTATTAAAGGAGACAAGATCACCTAATGTGTCAACCTCAGCAGCTTTAAGACAATTTAAAGCTCTAACAGATAAATCCATATCTATAAGTTTTGTCTTAAGAAGCTGTCTCATGTGAAGAGATTCTTCATCATAAGTCTCGGATTGAGCAATTTCATCTGCCTCAAGAGTAATAAGTTCATCAGAGAATAGCATGAAATGGTGAATTAGTATTTTTGCAGCTTCAGTAAGAGCATCTTTAGGGTGAATTGATCCATCAGTTTCAATTTCAAAAACAAGTTTTTCATAATCTGTTTTTTGCTCCACTCTATAGTTTTCTATGTTATATTTTACGTTTTTAATTGGAGTAAATATAGAATCTATAGGAATAAAACCAATAGACTCGTTATGCATTTTATTTTCTTCTGCAGGCACATAACCTCTGCCCATTTCTATATTTAATTCTATGCTGATTTTTACATCCTTTTCTAAATTACATATAACTAAATCAGGATTTAAAATTTGAAAACCAGATATAAACTTTTGCAAATCAGAAGCCTTAAGAACTTTTTGATTACCAACAATAATATTAACTTTCTCATTATCAGTATCATCAATTTGTCTTTTGAGTCTAATTTGCTTAATGTTCAATATAATTTCTGTTACGTCTTCAACAACACCTTCAATTGTAGAAAATTCATGATCTACACCGTCAATTTTAATCGATGTAAAAGCATAACCTTCTAAAGAAGATAACAATACTCTTCTTAGAGCGTTACCAATAGTTAAACCATATCCTGGTTCTAAAGGTCTAAATTCAAATTTACCATGAGACTCTGAAGAGTCAATCATGATTACTTTATCTGGTTTTTGAAAGTTTAAAATTGCCATATTTTTTATTTTGAGTATAATTCAACAATAAGTTGTTCCTTAATATTTTCAGGAATTTGTTCTCTTTCTGGTAGAGAAATAAATTCACCTTCAAGACGTTCTCTATTAAATTTTATCCATTCATATTCAGATATATTTTCTCTAAGAGAACTCTCAATTGCCTTTAAAGACTTAGACTTTTCTCTAATAGAAACTTTGTCTCCAGGTCTTAAAGTGTATGATGGGATATTAACAATTGATTCATTAACAAGTATGTGTTTGTGAGAAACTAACTGTCTTGCTCCATCTCTAGTATTAGATAATCCCATCCTAAAAACAACATTATCTAGTCTAGATTCACATAATTGAAGAAGTAGCTCTCCAGTAACACCTTTACCTCTATTAGCCTTATCATATATGTTTCTGAACTGCCTTTCAAGAATACCGTAAGTATACTTAGCCTTTTGCTTTTCCATAAGCTGGATTGCATATTCTGACTTTTTACCTCTTCTTTTTGCATTACCATGTTGCCCTGGCGGGTAATTTTTCTTCTCTAAAGTACGGTCTTCACCAAATAATGGTTCTCCGAACTTTCTTGAAATTTTTGTTTTTGGTCCTCTATATCTTGCCATTTAAATAATATTAATTAAACTCTTCTTCTTTTAGGTGGTCTACATCCATTATGCGGCATTGGAGTAACATCTACTATCTCAGAAACCTCTAAGCCATTATTATGTAAAGTTCTAATAGCAGATTCTCTTCCATTTCCAGGTCCTTTTACTAGAACTTTAATTCTTCTTACACCAGCATCATGGGCGATTTTCGCCGCATCCTCTGCTGCAATTTGAGCAGCAAACGGAGTGTTCTTTTTGGAGCCTCTAAAACCCATTTTTCCAGCTGAAGACCATGAGATAACTTCCCCTTTTAAATTAGTAATTGATATAATTATGTTATTAAATGAAGCATTTATATGAGCCTCACCAGACGTATCAACAATTACCTTTCTTTTTTTACTAGTAGATTTTGCCATAATTATTTAGTTGCTTTTTTCTTATTAGCTACAGTTTTTCTTTTTCCTTTTCTTGTTCTAGAATTATTTTTTGTTCTCTGACCCCTTAATGGTAGGCCAGTTCTATGTCTAATACCCCTAAAACTACCTATATCCATTAATCTTTTAATATTAAGCTGTGTTTCTGATCTTAACTCACCTTCAATTTTAAGTTTTCCTACAACATCTCTTATACTAGCAATGTCTTTATCATCCCAATCAGAAACTTTCTTATTTGAATCAACTTTAGCTTCTTCTAAGATTGTTAATGCAAGGCTTCTACCTATTCCGTATATATAGGTTAAAGCTATTGCTCCTCTTTTATCCTTTGGTATATCTATTCCTGAAATTCTTGCCATAATTAACCTTGTCTTTGTTTAAATCGTGGATTTTTTTTATTAATTACATATAATCGACCTTTTCTTCTGACGATTTTACATTCACTACTTCTTTTCTTTATTGATGCTCTTACTTTCATAATTTTTTTACATTCTAAATGTTATTCTTGCTTTTGTCAAATCATATGGACTCATCTCAAGTTTTACTTTATCGCCTGGAAGAAGCTTTATATAATGCAAACGCATCTTACCAGAAATATGAGCAGTAACAACATGTCCATTTTCTAGTTCTACTCTAAACATAGCATTAGATAGAGCCTCTATAATTTTACCTTCTTGTTCTATAGATTTTTGTTTAGCCATATTATATAGTTGGTTTACTTCTCATTGAACCAGATTTCATAAGTCCATCATAATGATGATTAAGTAAATATGCATTTACTTGTTGTATTGTATCAATAGCAACTCCAACCATAATAAGAAGAGATGTACCCCCATAAAAAAGTGCCCAACCTTGTTGCATACCAATTAATTGGACAACTATAGCAGGGAAGATTGCTATAACTGCTAGATAAAGAGACCCAGGAAAAGTAATATGAGACATCACTGAATCTAAATATTCTGATGTTTCGTTACCTGGTCTAATACCAGGAACAAATCCACCGCTTCTTTTCAAATCATCTGACATTTTATTAGTAGGTACTGTAATAGCAGTATAAAAAAATGTAAAGATTATAACTAGAAGTGCAAATAAAACATTATACCATAATCCAAATATGTCAGAAAAACTTGCTTGAAGCCACTGACCAATTGATGAATCACTAAAAACACTACCAATTGTTGCTGGTGCAAACATAAGTGCCTGAGCAAAGATTATTGGCATAACACCTGAAGCATTAAGCTTTAGGGGTATATATTGTCTTGTAGCCATTCCAGGAGATTGAGATCCAGGCACAGAGTTTCTTCTTGCATATTGAACTGGTATTTGTCTAACAGCCATAACTAATAATATAGATAATATAATAATGACTAACCATACTGCAAGCTCAATAACTACCATTATTAGACCACCATTACTTTCTGATACTCTTGAAACTAAGTTTTGGGTAAAAGAGAGTGGTAGAGTAGCTACTATTCCAACAGTAATAAGAAGTGATATTCCATTTCCAATCCCTTTGTCTGTTATTTTTTCACCTAGCCACATCGCAAAAATTGTACCTGTAACTAGAATAATTATTGATGAAAGAACAAACATTGGTGTTCTACCAAAAATAAATGCACTCTCTGGAACACCAAGTGCACTTAATCCATATAAATATGCGGGAGCTTGAACAACACATATAAATATTGTTAACCATCTGGTAATTTGTGTAATTTTTTTTCTACCACTCTCGCCTTCTTTCTGAAGTTTTTGAAGATATGGAAGAGCTACACCCATTAATTGAACAACAATAGCTGCTGAAATGTATGGCATAATACCAAGCGCAAATATGGACGCATTTGCGAATGCACCACCAGTGAATGCGTTTAGGATACCTAGTAATCCTCCACCATCAGATCTTGTTGAAAGATCAGACAGAGCAAGGGAATCAACTCCAGGAAGCACAACCTGCGCACCTAATCTGTAGACTAATAGCAAACCTAAAGTGAAAAGAATTCTATCTCTTAACTCTTTAATTCCATAGATGTTTTTTATTATGTCTACTAATTTATTCACTTTATATTTTATTTATTTTACCACCAGCTTTTTCAATTAACTTTTCAGCTGATGCAGAAAATTTATGAGCAGCAACATTTACAGGAACATCAATTTTTCCTCTACCAAGAACTTTAACAAGATCACCTTTTTTAGCAATTCTTAACTCAATCATTTTTTCAAAGGTTAAATCTTTTTTAATTTTTTTATCTTCAACTAAAGCCTGTATATCATCTATATTAATGGTTTTATATTCAATTCTATTAATGTTGTTGAAACCAAACTTTGGAATCCTTCTTTGTAGTGGCATTTGTCCACCTTCAAAACCAATTTTTCTAGAATATCCAGATCTTGATTGAGCACCTTTATGACCTTTTGTTGAGGTACCACCTTTTCCAGAACCTTGACCTCTACCAAGCCTTTTACCACTTGTCTTGTTCGAACCTTTTGCAGGCTGTAAATTATTTAAGCTCATAATTATTTGTTTACAGAATTAATCTCTACAAGATGTTTAACCTTATCTATCATACCAGAAATTGATGAACTTAACTCATGTTCAACTTCCATTCCAATTTTCCTTAAACCTAAGGCTCTAAGAGTTCTCTTTTGAGACTCTAGTCTTTTAATCGTACTTCTTACTTGTTTAATTCTAACTTTCTTACTCATCCTTTAAATACTTTATCAAGAGAAATGCCTCTTTGTTTTGCAATCATTAACGGACTTCTTAAATTAAGAAGTGCGTCAAAAGTGGCTTTAACAACATTATGTGGATTTGAAGATCCCTGAGATTTAGAAAGTACATTTTGAACACCAACAGCTTCTAAAACTGTTCTAACTGCACCACCAGCAATTACCCCTGTACCTTCAGTTGCTGGCTTAATGAATACATTAGCACCCCCAAATTTACCCTTTTGCTCATGTGGTAGTGTTCCATTGTCAATTGGAATCCTTACTAAATTTTTCTTTGCATCTTCAACAGCTTTAGAAATTGCAGTTGTAACTTCTTTTGCTTTTCCTAGACCATGTCCAACAACACCATTTTCATCACCCACTACAACAATAGCAGAGAAACCAAAAGCTCTACCACCTTTAGTCACCTTAGTTACTCTTTGAATACCTACAAGTCTATCTTTAAGATCTAATCCTGCGGGTTTTACAAGCTCGACGTTTTTATAATTTTTATACATAATTAAAATTTAAGTCCACCTTCCCTTGCACCTTCAGCAAGTGATTTAACTCTACCATGATAAAGGTAACCACCTCTATCAAATTTTATTTTTTCAATACCTTTTTTGACAGCTTTTTCAGCAAGAATCTTACCGACATTAAATGAAACATCCATGTTAGTAGCTAATTTTAGATCAGCAATAGTCTTGTCACGAGAAGAAGATTGCATTAAAGTCTTTCCACTTACATCATCAATTAACTGGCAATAAATTTCTTTGTTACTTCTAAACACAGATAATCTAGGAAAATCTGTTGTACCCGAAATCACTTTCTTAATTCTTTGTCTAATTCTATTTCTTCTATATGTTTTAGTATTTCCCATATTAAGCTGATTTACCTGCTTTTCTTCTTATTTGCTCACCAACGAACTTAATGCCTTTTCCTTTGTAAGGCTCTGGCTTTCTAAAAGAACGAATTTTAGCAGCAACATGACCTACTAGTTGCTTGTCCATTGATGTAAGTTTAATAATTGGATTTTGTCCTTTTTCATTAATAGCTTCGACTTTAACCTCTGGAGCTATATCCAATACAATAGTATGAGAGAATCCAAGTGAAAGATCTAATTTTTGACCAGAATTACTTGCTCTGTAACCAACCCCAACTAGTTCAAGTTCTTTTGTAAAACCTTCTGAAACTCCTGTTACCATATTTGCAACTAGTGATCTGTATAATCCATGCTTTGATTTGTGATCCTTAGATTCAGAATTTCTTTTTACTATAATTGTGTTATCTGATATATCAAAACTAACTCCATCAAAAACTTGAGACATTTCACCATTTTTACCATTAACAGTAATAACATTATTATTAACGTTTACTGAAACACCTTCTGGAATACTTATTGGATTATTTCCTATTCTTGACATAACTTATTTTTTAAAATACATAACAGATTAATTCACCTCCAATATTCTGGCTTGCAGCCTGCTTACCTGTCATAACACCTTTAGATGTAGAAACTATTGAAATTCCCAAACCATTTAAAATTCTAGGGTATTCTTGAGAATTAGAGTATTTTCTCAAACCAGGCTTACTAATTCTTTGTATTTCTTTAATTACAGGCTCTTTAGAAATTGAATCATATTTTAAGGCAATTTTTATGCTGCCTTGGTTGTTTTTTGTTTCCTCGAACTTATAACTAAGAATATAACCTTGATCAAAAAGTATTTTTGTAATATCCTTCTTAATATTAGATGAGGGTATATCAACAACTTTATGACCTGCCATGCTGGCATTTCTAATTCTAGTTAAATAATCTGCAATAGTGTCTGTATACATAATCTTTAATTTACCAACTTGCTTTAGTTACCCCTGGGATTAAACCTTTGTTAGCCATTTCTCTAAACATAACTCTAGAAATCCCAAATTGCCTTATATATCCTTTTGGTCTCCCAGTAAGTTTACATCGGTTATGTAATCTAATTGGTGACGCATTTTTAGGAAGTTTTTGAAGACCCACATAATCTTTTGCATCTTTTAATGCTTGCCTTTTTGCAGCATATTTTGCAACTATACGTTGTCTTTTTCTTTCCCTAGCTTTCATTGATTCTTTTGCCATAATTCTTATTTTTTAAATGGTAATCCTAAATCTGTTAATAATGCTTGAGCCTCTTTGTCAGAGTTTGTACTTGTAACAAAAGTTATATCCATACCTGCAATCTTATTTACTTTATCAATGTTTATTTCAGGGAATATAATTTGTTCTCTAATTCCAAGGTTGTAATTTCCTCTACCATCAAATCCTTTTGGATTTATACCTTGGAAGTCTCTAACTCTAGGAAGAGCAATTGTAATAAGCCTATCAAGAAATTCATACATTCTCTCACCTCTTAATGTTACTTTAGCTCCAATTGGAGAACCTTTACGAAGCTTAAATGAAGCAACATCCTTCTTTGAAAGAGTTGCAATAGCTTTTTGACCTGAAATAAGTGATAATTCCTCAACAGCATGATCTACAAGTTTTTTATCACTAACTGCAGCACCGACTCCTCTAGAAATGACAATTTTTTCTAAAACTGGAACCTGCATTATGTTATCCAACTGAAGTTTGTCTTTTAATTCATTAACAATCTTGTTAGAGTAATCTTCTTTAAGTCTTGGTGTGTAGCTCATTTTTAAATTATTTCTTTAGATTTTATAGATATCCTAACTTTTTTTCCATCCTCAACTTTGTAACCTACCCTAGTTTTCTCGCCATCCTTAGTCATTAATGATAAATTAGAAATATTAATAGGTAGCTGTTTCTCAACTATACCACCTTTAGGATTCTCAGAGTTTGGTTTAGTATGTCTTTTAACTGTATTAACGCCTTCGACAATTGCTTTATTTGAGTTATAAAGAATTTTAAGGACCGTACCTTTCGCTCCTTTATTCTCTCCGGCAACAACTAATACTTGATCTCCTTTTTTAATTTTTATTTTATTCATCACATTCAATATTATAAAACTTCAGGTGCAAGAGATACTATTTTCATAAATTGCTTATCTCTTAATTCTCTAGCCACAGGGCCGAATACTCTTGTTCCTCTCATCTCTCCTGTTTGAGATAATAAAACACAAGCATTTTCATCGAATCTAATGTAAGATCCATCATTTCTTCTAACTTCTTTTTTTGTTCTAACAACCACTGCAATTGAAACTTGACCTTTCTTTACAGTACCATTTGGAGTTGCATCTTTAACGGTTACAACAATTTTATCACCTAATCTGGCATACCTTCTTTTCGTTCCACCTAAAACTCTTATAGTTAGAACTTCTTTTGCTCCAGTATTATCTGCTACCTTAAGTCTTGATTCTTGTTGTACCATTTTATTTTGCTCTTTCTATAATTTCTACAATTCTCCACTTTTTTGTCTTACTCATTGGTCTAGTCTCCATAATTTTTACAGTATCTCCTTCATTACAGTCATTCTTTTCATCGTGTGCAACATACTTTTTGGTTTTTAAGACAAACTTTCCATAGACAGGATGCTTTACTTTTTTAACCTCTGAAACAATAACAGACTTATCCATTTTATCTGATGAAACAATTCCAATTCTTTCTTTTCTTAAACTTCTAGTTGACATTTAATCTTGTTTTTTTTCGTTTAATATTGTTTTTAACTTAGCTATTTGTCTTCTTAAAATTTTAATTTCAAGAGGATTTTCAATAGTTTGAACTGAGTTATTAAACTTAAGTTGTGATAATTTTTTTGATGTATCAGTCAACTTTTCGTTTAACTCGTCAATAGTCATATTTCTAATTTCAGTTATTTTCATAATTATCCTTCAAAATCTCTTGCTACTATAAACTTAGTTGTAACAGGTAACTTTTGTGCAGCTAATCTTAATGCCTCCTTTGCAACTGCAATTGGTACACCAGAAACTTCAAAAAGAATTCTTCCAGGCTTAACAACAGCAACAAAATATTCAGGAGCACCTTTACCTTTACCCATCCTAACCTCAAGAGGTTTTTTTGTAATTGGTTTATCTGGAAAAATTTTGATCCATAGCATACCCTCTCTTTTCATATACCTTGTAGCTGCAATCCTAGCTGCCTCTATCTGTCTTGAAGTTAAAAACTTAGACTCTAAGGATTTAATTCCAAACATACCATTAGATAGTCTGTGTCCTCTCTGGGACAAACCTTTCATTCGACCTTTCTGAGCTTTTCTGTATTTAGTTCTTTTTGGTGTTAACATATCTAATTAACTTTTTCTTTCTATTTGTCTATTATTCTTCTTAGAATTACCAGAAGACTTTTTCATTCCCACTAATGGAGATAACTCTCTTTTTCCATAAACTTCACCTTTCATTATCCAAACCTTAATTCCAAGTCTACCATAAGTAGTATGAGCCTCAACTATAGCATAGTCAATATCCGCCCTAAAAGTAGAAAGAGGAATTCGACCTTCTTTATATGATTCTGACCTAGCCATTTCTGCACCATTAAGTCTTCCTGATATTTGAATTTTAATACCTTCTGCATTCATCCTCATTGCTGCTGCAATAGCCATTTTTATTGCTCTTCTGTAGGAAATTCTGTTCTCAATTTGTCTTGCAATACTGTTACCTACAAGGAAGGAGTCTAATTCAGGCCTTTTAATCTCATGTATGTTAAGCTGGACATCTTTTGAGGTAATCTTTTTTAATTCCTCTTTTAATTTATCAACTTCTTGACCAGCTTTACCAATTATAATTCCAGGTCTAGCTGTAGTAATTGTAATGATAATTAACTTAAGTGTTCTTTCAATTATTATACTAGAAACACTAGCTCGTGAAAGTCTTGCGTAAATATACTTCCTGATCTTATCATCTTCAGCAAGCTTATCTCCATAATCTCTTCCACCATACCAGTTAGAGTCCCAGCCTCTGATAATACCTAATCTATTTCCTATTGGATTTGTTTTTTGTCCCATTTAATTTATTGTTTTTGATGAAAGTATTAATGTTACATGATTAGATCTTTTTCTAATTCTATGAGCTCTACCCTGAGGAGCTGTTCTAATTCTTTTAAGCATACCTGCACTATCAACTCTTATCTCTTTAACAAACAGTTGAGCTGAGTCTATATCCGCATTTTCATTCTTAGATTGCCAATTAGAAATTGCTGAAACAAGAAGCTTTTCTAATCTTCTTGAAGCCTCCTTCGGACTAAATTTTAAAATAGATAGTGCGCTTGAGATATCTTCACCTCTAATTTGATCAGCTACTAATCGCATCTTTCTCGGAGAAGTAGGGCAATTATTAAGTTTAGCAAATGCTAAATCTTTCTTTGCCTCTTTTATTTTCTCAGCGCTATTTCTTTTTCTTGAACCCATTATCTTTTATTTCCAGAATGTCCTTTAAACGATCTTGTTGGAGAAAACTCTCCTAGTTTATGACCAACCATATTTTCTGTTATATAAACAGGAATAAATTGTCTACCATTATGGACAGCAATAGTCTGTCCAACAAAGTCAGGAATAATCATAGAAGATCTTGACCATGTTTTAATAACAGTTTTTTTATTATCCTCTAAATTCTTGTTAACCTTCTTTAGAAGACTAAGATGAACATATGGTCCTTTTTTGAGTGATCTAGACATATTTTTTTATTTTTTTCTTCTTTCAATTATAAATTTTGAAGATGCTTTCTTCTTCGATCTTGTTCTATATCCTTTTGCAGGAATACCTTTTTTAGATCTAGGATGACCACCAGATGCTTTTCCTTCACCACCACCCATTGGATGATCAACAGGGTTCATAGCCACAGGTCTAGTTCTTGGTCTTCTACCTAACCATCTCATTCTTCCTGCTTTTCCTGATGATATTAACTGATTATCTGAATTAGAGACAGCACCTATAGTGGCATAACATGTATTTAATATCATCCTTGTCTCTCCAGAAGGTAACTTGATTGTAACATACTTACCGTCTTTTGCCATTAACTGGGCAAATGATCCAGCACTTCTAGAAAGACTAGCACCTTTCCCTGGATTAAGCTCTATACACGAAATTATTGTACCAAGAGGAATCTTACTTACAGGCATTGCGTTACCAATTTCAGGTGTTGCTTTATCACCAGAAATAACATTTTGTCCAACTTTTAAACCATTTTGAGCAATAATATATCTCTTCTCACCATCTTTATATTCTAATAGAGAAATAAATGCAGTTCTATTAGGATCATATTCAATAGATTTAACTTCAGCAGTTACATCAAACTTATCTCTTTTGAAGTCAATAATTCTATATCTTCTTTTATGACCACCTCCACGGTACTTGCTTGTCATTTTACCATGGTTATTTCTACCACCAGTTCTCTTTTTTGTAATTAGTAACGACTTTTCAGGCTTATCAGTTGTGATTGCATCAAATCCATTTACAATCCTGAATCTCTGCGAGGGTGTTACTGGTTTTAATTTTCTTACAGGCATAATTATAGATTAGAGAAGAAGTCAATTCTATCTCCTTCAGATATTTTTACTACCGCTTTCTTGTATGAACCTTTCTTACTATTTTGAATACCTCTTTTGGTATATCTAGTTCTAGACTCTGCTCCATATATCATGGTTCTTACTTTCTTTACTGAAACTCCATAAGAAGATTCAACCGCTTTTTTAATTTCAACTTTGTTAGCATTCTTAGACACAATAAAAGTATAAGTATTTCTTACTTCACTTTCGTTGGTTGCTTTTTCAGTTAATATTGGTTTTATAAGTATATCCATAATATAATTTATTTCAAGGTTGATTCTATTCCCTCAACCGCACTTTCTAAAATCAAGATGTTATTTGCATCAGTAATTTCATAAGTGTTTAATTCTGAGTTAATTATAACTTTAGAATTTTTAATGTTTCTTGATGATAAATAAATGTTATTGCTAAGTTCATTTATTACCAATAATGTCTTTTTTGATTCTAATCCAAATGCTTTGATAATTTTCAAATAATCAGAAGTTTTTGGATTTGATAGCTTGAAATCCTCTAATATTAATATCTCATTATTTTTTGCCTTGTAAGCTAATGCAGATTTTCTAGCAAGCTTTTTTACCTTTTTATTTATTTTTTGATCATAAGATCTAGGTCTTGGACCAAATATTGTACCACCTCCTCTAAATAAAGGGTTTTTTATACTTCCAGCCCTAGCAGTACCTGTACCTTTTTGCTTTTTTATCTTTCTAGTACTTCCTGCAATCTCAGCTCTTTCCTTTGATTTATGAAGACCTTTTCTATTGTTTGCAAGATATTGTTTAACATCTAGATAAATTGCATGATCATTTGGCTCAATACCAAATATAGCTTTGTTAAGCTTAATTTTTTTGTCAGTTTCCTTACCCTTTATGTTATGTACTTTAAGCTCCATTATTTTCTAACTGTTATATATGAATTGTTGTGACCAGGAACACTTCCCTTTACAATTAAAATATTATCCTCCGACATTACTTTAACAACTTTTAAATTCAATACCTTAACTTTTGAATTTCCTGTTTGACCAGCCATTCTCATTCCTTTAAATACTCTTGAAGGATCAGAGCCAGCACCAATAGAACCTGGAGCTCTCATCCTGTTATGCTGACCATGTGTTGAATCACCTACACCAGCAAATCCGTGTCTTTTGACAACACCTTGAAAACCTTTACCCTTAGTTATACCAGAAATATCTACAAATTCTCCTTCAACAAAATGATCAACAGTTATCTTATCTCCCAGTTTATAGTCACCATTAAATCCCTTGAACTCGACAAGCTTGTTCATAGGTTTTGATTTGCTTTTCTTGAAGTGACCTTCATATGACTTGGTAATATTTTTAATTTTTTCATCAAATCCAAGCTGAAAAGAAGAATAGCCATCTTTATCATCAGTTTTAATTTGAGTGATAGTACAAGGTCCTACCTGAAGTATAGTACAAGGGATATTCTTACCACTTTCGTCGTAAATGCTAGTCATTCCTATTTTTCTTCCAATTATACCTGACATAATGATTACACTTTAATTTCAACTTCAACTCCACTAGGAAGCTCTAACTTCATTAGAGCATCAACAGTTTTTGATGAAGAACTATATATATCTAGTAGCCTTTTATAAGAACACAGTTTAAATTGCTCTCTTGATTTTTTATTTACATGAGGAGATCTAAGAACAGTAAAAATCTTTTTGTGAGTTGGAAGAGGTATAGGTCCAGTAACAATAGCACCAGTATTCTTTACCGTCTTCACAATCTTGTCAGCAGACTTGTCAACTAAGTTGTAGTCGTAAGATTTTAATTTTATTCTAATTTTCTGACTCATAATTTATTTTTTATTCTGTTGTATTTCCTCTTATTTCAGAAATAACAGTTTCTGATATATTAGAAGGAGTTTCTGCATAATGAGAAAATTCCATTGTTGAGGTTGCTCTACCTGATGATAGTGTTCTTAATGATGTAACATATCCAAACATTTCAGATAATGGAACCTCACCTTTCACGACTTTTGCTCCTGCTCTATCATCCATAGAGTTAACCTGACCTCTTCTCCTATTTAAATCACCTACTATATCACCCATATTTTCTTCTGGAGTAATAACTTCTAATTTCATTATAGGTTCCATAATAACCGCTTTTGCAGCTTTAGCTGCTACTTTAAATGCAAGTTTTGCAGCAAGTTCAAAAGAAAGTGAATCAGAATCTACAGGGTGGAAAGAACCATCTTCAAGAGTTACCTTCATAGAATCAACCTCAAATCCAGCAAGAGGACCATTTTTCATTGAATCCTTAAATCCTTTTTCAACTGATGGAATATACTCTCTAGGTATATTTCCACCTTTAATTAAGTTTACAAATTCAAGACCAGAATTACCTTGTTCACCTGGTTCAATTGTAAATACAATATCCGCAAATTTACCACGCCCTCCTGTTTGCTTTTTATAAACTTCCCTGTGGCTCGCAGATTGAGTTAAAGCTTCTTTGTACTCAACTTGAGGTTGACCTTGATTAACTTCTACTTTAAATTCCCTTCTAAGTCTGTCAACAATAATATCTAGGTGTAACTCACCCATACCTGAAATAACAGTCTGACCAGAAGCTTCATCAGTTTTTACTTGAAATGTTGGATCTTCCTCAGCAAGTTTTGAAAGTGCTAATCCAAGCTTATCGACATCAGCTTTTGTTTTTGGTTCAACAGCAACACCAATTACTGGATCAGGGAATACCATACTTTCCAGAATAATTGGGGCTTTTTCAGATGAAAGAGTATCACCTGTTTTAATATCTTTAAATCCAACTGCAGCTCCAATATCTCCTGCTTCGATAAAATCAATAGCATTTTGCTTGTTAGAGTGCATCTGGTATATTCTTGAAATTCTTTCTCTGTCTCCTGATCTGTTATTTAGGACATAAGAACCTGCATCAAGTCTTCCAGAATAAACTCTAAAGAAAGCAAGTCTTCCTACAAATGGATCAGTGGCAATTTTGAATGCTAAAGCAGAAAATGGTTCTGAAACGTTAGGTAATCTAGAAATTTCCTCTTCAGAATCTGGATTAGTCCCAACAATTGCATCTTTATCTTCTGGTGAAGGCAAATATCTACAAACAGCATCCAAAAGAAATTGAACACCTTTGTTTTTGAATGCTGAACCACAGATCATAGGGATTATACTAATATCTTGTGTAGCAGCTCTAAGTGCATTATGAACTTCATCTTCAGTAATAGAGTCAGGATCATCGAAATATTTCTCAAGTAAGTTTTCATCATATTCAGCAACAGCTTCAATCAGTTCACCTCTAAGTCTTTCAGCTTCTTCTTTTAAATCATCTGGAATGTCAACAACATCAAATGTTGATCCAAAATTATCCTCGTGCCAAACCATAGCAACATTCTTTACAAGGTCAACAATACCCTTAAAATCCTCCTCATCACCGATATTAAGAACAATTGGTACTGCTTTGGAACCTAACTTTTCAATAACTTGATTACAAACACCTAAAAAGTTTGAACCTTGTCTATCCATTTTGTTAACAAAGCCTATTCTTGGAACTTTATAGTTATCAGCTAACCTCCAATTTGTCTCAGACTGAGGCTCAACACCATCAACAGCAGAAAATAAAAAAACAAGACCATCAAGAACTCTTAATGATCTATTTACCTCTACTGTGAAATCAACGTGACCTGGGGTATCTATAATGTTGAAATGATATGATTTGGATGAATCAATAGCTTTTCCCTGATCAGTTGGGAAATTCCAATTACATGTTGTGGCTGCAGATGTAATTGTAATACCTCTTTCTTGTTCCTGCTCCATCCAATCCATAGTTGCTGCACCATCATGAACCTCACCAATTTTATGACTTACTCCAGTGTAGAATAAAATTCTTTCAGTAGTGGTAGTTTTACCAGCATCAATGTGAGCTGCAATACCAATATTTCTTGTAAATTTTAAATCTCTAGCCATAATAATTTATTAAAATCTGAAGTGTGAGAATGCCTTGTTTGCTTCAGCCATTTTGTGAGTATCAACACGCTTTTTAACAGCAGCACCTTCTTCTTTAGCTGCTGCTAATATTTCTTGTGCAAGTTTTACAGCCATTGACTTTTCATTTCTTTTTCTTGAAGATGCTATAAGCCACTTCATAGCTAATGAAATTTTTCTATCAGGTCTAATAGGTGTAGGTATTTGAAATGTAGCTCCTCCTACTCTTCTACTCCTAACTTCTACTTGCGGCATAACATTTGAAAGAGCATCTTTCCACAATTCTAAAGAGGTCTTCTCTTTATCTTCTTTTTTACTTTCAATAATATCTATAGCATCATAGAAAATCTTATATGCTGTAGATTTTTTTCCTTGCTGCATGAGATTATTAACAAACCTTGTTACCAATTGGTCATTAAACTTTGGATCAGGAATAAGGTCTCTTTTCTTAGATTGTTTCTTTCTCATTATGGTTTATTTTTTTGGTTTTTTACCACCATACTTGGACCTTCGTTGCAGTCTCCCTTCTACACCAGCAGTGTCTAATGCTCCTCTAACAATATGGTATCTAACTCCAGGAAGATCTTTTACTCTACCTCCTCTTACCAATACGATGGAATGTTCTTGAAGATTGTGACCTTCACCTGGAATGTATGCATTGACTTCTTTTCCATTAGTAAGCCTAACCCTCGCTACTTTTCTCATAGCAGAATTTGGCTTTTTTGGAGTAGTAGTATATACCCTTGTACAAACACCTCTTTTTTGAGGAGATTTATCAAGTGCAGCGGACTTACTCTTTTTAGACTGTGAAGTCCTCCCTTTTCTCACTAATTGCGATATTGTTGGCATACAATAATTATTAAATTCCTTATTAAAGCGTGCAAATTTAAAATTTTTTTTTGGTTATTGTATGTATTATCGCATGTTTTTTTAAAAAAAAACAATAATAAAAGTTAAAGGATTACACCAGAGGCAATTAATTGATTTTTCTCATAAATAGCTACAAATTGACCTGGAGTTATAGCAGATTGAAATTCTTTAAATTCTACATAAAGAAAGTCTTCAAACTTTTCAACTTTTATATCTTGAAGTTTTTGCCTATGCCTAATTCTTGCTTTCAATACTAAATCCTTTAAAATCAAGTAGTTATATGTATTATTTACCCAATTAATTTCAGAGTATTTTATTTTTAATACTTTTTTAAGCAATCCAGGGTGACTTTTTCCCTCTCCAACATAAATTTCATTTGAAGATGTATTTGTAGAGATAACAAACAATGGATCTTTGTAACCGCCTATTGATAAACCTTTTCTCTGCCCAATTGTAAAAAAATGAGCTCCATGGTGTTGACCAATTATTCTTCCATCATTTTTTTTGTAGGAAATTCTAGTTGAGAGAAACTCTAGTTTTTCATATTTGTCAAGCTGATTGACATCATTTTTATATAAATCTGACTCCGAGGATATTTCGATAACATTACCTGATCTTTTCATTAATTTCTGTTGTAAAAAATCAGGAAGACTTACCTTCCCAACAAAACAAAGTCCCTGAGAGTCTTTTTTCTCAGCTGTAATTAAATTATTTTCTCTAGCAATATTCCTTACTTCTGTTTTACTTAGATCGCCTATTGGAAAAATTATTTTTTTTAATTGGCTTTGATTAAGTTGACATAAAAAATATGATTGATCTTTAAGATTGTCAATACCAGCATGTAGTTGGTAAGTAACATCTTCATCATTATTATCCTCAATTACTCTACAATAGTGACCAGTTGCAACATAATCCGCACCAAGTGAAATAGCAATATCCATGAATACATCAAACTTTATTTCTCTATTGCATAAAATGTCAGGATTTGGTGTATTCCCTTTTGAATACTCATCAAACATATAGTCAATTATTCTTTCTTTGTACTCTTTACTTAAATCAACTGTTTGGAATGGTATATTTAATTTTTCTGCAACAAGCATTGCATCATTGCTGTCTTCTAACCAAGGACATTCGTCAGAAATAGTTACATTTTCATCATGCCAATTCTTCATAAATAAACCTATCAAATCGTAGCCTTTCTTTTTTAATAAAAAGGCTGCAACACTTGAGTCTACTCCTCCAGACAAGGCTATAACTACTTTATTTGTTTTCATTGAGACTATTGACCTCTGCTTTTCTTTTGTTTCTCTGCCTCCTCAAGAGCTTTTTGAAGTCTAGCTCTAAATCCTCCAACTTTTAATGGTTTCTTTTTGTTTTCTTCAATTTCTGATAATACTTTTTGATCATCAATTATAAAATTTTTGATAATGAGCATTAGTATTATGGTTAATAGATTTGAGATAAAGTAATAAAGGCTTAAACCACTAGCATAATTATTAAAGAAAAATAGCATCATTATAGGCATCATATACATAATAACCTTCATGTTTACACCACCTGTTTGAGAAGGAGACATCATTTGCTGACCAGTAGTCATTCTTGTATAAAAGAAGATTGCAACAGATGCTAAAATTGGAAATAAACTAATATGATCTCCATACAAAGGTATGTAGAACCCAAGGTCTAGTATTGAATCATAAGATGATAAGTCATCAGCCCATAAAAAGCTTTTTTGTCTCAGAGAAAAAGCTACAGGAAAAAATGTAAATAGTGCAAAGAAAATTGGCATCTGAAGAAATGCCGGCAAACAACCAGACATAGGATTAGCACCAGATTTAGTGTAAAGATTCATAGTCTCTTGTTGCTTCTTCATAGGATCATCCCCAAACTTTTCGTTAATAATTTCAAGTTCAGGTTTTAAAATTTTCATTTTGATTTGAGATAAATATGACTTATAAGTAAGAGGAGATATAGCAACCTTAACAATTATTGTCATTAAAATTATTGAGATTCCATAGGAAAAATAATTTGTTAAAAATGAAAATAGTGGAAAGAATATGAATCTATTTAACCAACCAAAAATACCCCATCCTATCGGAACTGAATTTTCAAGATTTAAATTGTATTCCTTTAAAGTTTCATAATCAGTTGGACCAAAATACATACTAAAACTTAGTTGATTATCTGAGTCAAGACTCATTGGAATATTTGCAAGAAATCTTTTTGTAAATTTTTTATCCAAAGCATCATTTCCGGCAAGATCCTCTGAGCTAATTTCAACTTGATTAGATTCATTATTTAAAATTAAAATAGAGCTAAAGAAATGTTCTCTAAAAGACACCCAGTTAACATTGTCTATTACCTTATTTGTAGTACCAGCAACAGATAAATAAGAATCTTTATTGTTTTCAAAACCATAAGATAATGCTGTGTACCTGTTTTCATAGTCTATACTTTTTGAATTTCTAAATGAGTCTCTACCCCATATCAACTCAACATTTTCATAATTTGAGTTTATATTATCAATTATATCTAATTCAAAATCAACTATGCTAGAATTATCTGCTAAAAAAAATGACAACTCAAGTTCACTCCTAGAATCAATTTGAGCTTTTAGTTTTAAGGATGAATTTTCATCAATTATTTCTGCAGTATAATTTAGATCTTGTGAATTAATATTTGAATTTCTTCCAACCGGAATATTAAAGCTGAAAATTGACTTATTGTTATCAATTAAAAATAGAGGGTCATCATTAAAGTTATTGAAGTCTTTGAGTAAAAGTTTCTTAATTTCAGCTCCCTTTGTACTTACTTCTAACTTAATGTATGAGTTTTCAAGAACAATAATTTCCTCAGTAAATTCATCATTATCTTTATAGTCATTATTGGATGAGTCAACAATATTAGAAGGCTGCTCAACTAATTCAATTTGGCTATCATCAGCTATTTCTTCCTGATAATCAATCAAATTTGATTGATTATCATAAAACCAAAACATTAGTATTCCTGATATTAATAAAAATCCTATAAACTGAAGAGGATCAAACCTGTTTTCTTCCATAATTATTTTTTTAGGTAGTTTTTTAAACTAGCTTTTACAAAGTTTACAAAAATTGGATGAGGATTGTATACACTACTTTTATATTCTGGATGAAATTGAACACCAACAAACCATGGATGGTCTTTGTTTTCAACAATTTCAACTAGATTAGTCTCTGGATTTTTGCCAGCAACAATAAAGTTTTCATCAAAAATCTTTTTTGAATATTCATCATTAAACTCGTATCTATGCCTATGTCTTTCGGAAACTACTTTTTTACTGTAAATTTTATTAGAAATTGTATTCTTAAGAATTTCACAATCCCAAGCCCCTAATCTCATTGTCCCTCCCTTATTAATTACTTCTTTTTGAGATGTCATTAAATCAATAACTGGATCTTTACATTTTTCAGAAATTTCTGTTGAATTAGCATACCTTATCTTTTTTACATTTCTAGCATATTCAATTACTGCCATTTGCATACCTAGACATATCCCTAAGAAAGGAATTTTATTAACTCTAGCATATTCTACAGCTAATATTTTACCATCTAAGCCTCTTTGGCCAAAACCTGGAGCAACAATTATTCCATCGAGATCAATTAACTCTTTATCAATATTTTCTTTATCAAGATATTCAGAGTGAATGGACTTAACATTGACTTTCACTTCATTTTCAGTTCCAGCATGAATCAATGACTCAAGAATTGATTTATATGAATCATTTAACTCAACGTATTTTCCAACTAAACCAATATTAATCTGATGAGTAGGATTTTTTAGTTTATGTAAAAAGTTTTTCCATTTATCTAGGTCTGGTTCAGACTCTTTAATTTTTAATTTTTGAAGAGCCACCTTATCAAGGCCTTCATCTCTCATCTTCATAGGAACATCATAAATGGTTTCAACATCAATAGACTGTATTACACAATCTAGTTTTACATTACAAAAAAGTGCAAGTTTATTCTTGACTTCATCTGAGAGATCTCTTTCTGATCTACAGACTAGAACATCTGCTTTTAGACCAAGCTCCATCAAGGTTTTTACTGAATGTTGAGTAGGCTTAGTTTTAAGCTCACCAGTTGCAGATAAGTATGGAATTAAAGTTAAGTGAATTACCATAGAGTTTTCAGGGCCTTCTTCATAAATAACTTGTCTAACTGCTTCTATAAATGGCAAAGATTCAATATCACCTACAGTACCTCCTATTTCTGTAATTATGATGTCTAGATTATTATTATGGTCAAGATTTCTTATATTTTCTTTAATCTCATTTGTTATATGAGGTATAACCTGAACTGTTTTACCTAAAAACTCTCCTTTTCTTTCCTTTTCAATTACATTTTGATATATTTTTCCTGTAGTAATATTGTTTCTTTGTGAGGTATTTCTGCTTAAAAATCTTTCATAATGGCCTAAATCAAGATCAGTTTCAGCTCCATCATCTGTTACATAACACTCTCCATGCTCATATGGATTAAGAGTTCCTGGATCAACATTTATATAGGGGTCTAATTTTTGAATAGCTACATTTAAGCCCTGAGCTTGAAGAAGACGAGCTAGAGAAGCAGACACAATACCCTTTCCGAGAGATGATGTAACACCACCAGTAACAAAAATATATTTAGGCTTATTCATCCGGATAGAATAACATTTCCGGACTCAAATTTACAAAATAATAAGGGATTATATAATTTATTATTCATTAATCTCCTCAATACTATAGTCAACATGCTTTAAAAGAAAAATAGATGAGTTAAATAAACCACCTAGTGTATCTTTTTTATATAGAAATTTAGATTCATTGTAAGTCTGTTCATCATATTTTACAGTTCTATTTAAATTATTATCAAGTAGTTTTCTAAGAAGGATATCCCTAGTAACGTCATAACCTCTAGTAATATCTTTGTTAGGGAAGCTACCAAATAGGTTAATATAATTACTTTCAAAATCTGTTATTGAATCCTGATTAATTTTTCTTGAAATAGAGGCATATGTGAATCTTAAGTTACCAAGATCCTTGACATTTATACTAGGGTCGTCATATTGATTTCCTCTGTATGTTGTATAGAGTCTAACATCTCTCTCAGATGTAATTTGAGAGTTTAATTGAGATATTACACTGGAGATAAGAGTAAATATTTCAGACTCAACAATTACTTTATTAGGAAGTGTATCAACTAATAGAGAGTCGAGTAGCTCTGGTAATATGTATCCTTCAAACTCAGGTTTAATTTTGGTTGCATTAGGAAAAATATTTGTAAGCCTATTTTCAATATCTACATTAAGTGAATCTGCTATTATGACAATATTTTCATCTCTGTTTAAATTAGTATCCAAGTAATCTAGCATTTTATCCCTCAAAAGATTTCTAGGAGTAACAGTCTGTACAACTCCTTTGAATATTTTTATTGGGATTGTAGAAAGGGGAAAAACTTTTGGTATTGCTTCCAGGAAATCAAGACTAGAAAAAGTCTCAAAATTCCTTGGAATAAGAGGTCCAATTATTATATCAGAGTTAATAATTTTTTCGTTGTTAGATATCTCAAAAATTTTATTTAATGAGTTTTCCGTATCAAAAACATTTAAATTAATTGAGACACCCATTTTCCTTATATCATTAATTGCATAAAGAATTCCAGAGTAAAAATCTAAAGCAATGGTATAAAGATTTCTATCTTCAAAAAGTGATTCAACCTCTTGAATCGAGTCAAAATTAACTTCAGATGATCTAAATGGCAAAAGTACAGATACATTCAATTCATCATTTTTTCTTTTCTTTTGAATATAAATAGAATCTAGAGAGGTTAATTCTGTTTCGATCAATTCATTTTCCACAACTTTTAAATCTAAATCCTCTGGAGATTTAAATACAGGGACAAGTATAGTTGATCTTCTTCTGAGTCTCGAGTCTCTAAGCTCTGGATTTAAGCTTAATAAATCATTGATAGTTATTTTATATTTCTGAGAAATTGAAAAAAGAGTTTCTTTTCTTTCAACCTTATGAAAAATTGTATCTGTAACAATATTTTGAGAAAATATTGAACTGCATGATAAAAGGAATATTATTAGTATTAATCTTCTCATTTATTTTTGCTTTTCAAGTTTCCAGCTTTCATAGTCCTGA
The DNA here is from genome assembly GCA_902559905.1 of uncultured Bacteroidota bacterium. Taxonomy (GTDB): domain Bacteria; phylum Bacteroidota; class Bacteroidia; order Flavobacteriales; family Flavobacteriaceae; genus Marisimplicoccus. The sequence goes on from CACEJV010000008.1 coordinate 33,325, forward strand.
TTATTAACTATATATGACCAATGTAATAAAGACTGTTGAATTCTAGGTGAAATATCTTTTGAATTTTCAATTTTTAAACCTGATTTGAAAATTTTATTATAAATAGCGTTTCTAAATCTACCTTTTGGACCACAAAAAGCTAGCCATCTTTTTATCTGTCTAATGTCATCTTCGTGACGTCTTCCGATGTAGTACTTACAATACCATTCAAACCAGCCTCTTGGATCATCTTGATGAATCCATCCTTTTTCCTCCCATTCCTGTTGAGTTTGTCCTGATTTAATTTTAAATAAATTAATTTTTACTAAATATTTTTTTGATAGGTAATATGATTCATCAAGATCTTTGAACCAATCTTTTGGAAAAATTCTGTAATCGACAAGTTGATTAAAATATGTACCTCCAAATATACCCTTGTGAAGCATTTGTTTTGGAGTTAACATTGGTTTAAATGAATTATGAAGTTCTTCCATTTTTATTTTATTCCCACTCAATTGTGGCAGGAGGTTTAGAACTTATGTCGTAAACAACTCTATTTATTCCTTTAACTTTATTAATAATATTATTGGAAACCTCTTTCAAGAAATCATTTGGAAATTCATACCAATCCGCTGTCATTCCATCAGTTGAAACTACGGCTCTTAATGCGACACATCTTTCATAAGTCCTTTCGTCACCCATCACACCAACACTTTTAACTGGCAAGAGTATAGATCCAGCTTGCCAAATTTTATTGTAGAGACTCCATTTTTTTAAAGCATCAATATATATTTTATCAGCTTCCTGAATAAGCCCTATACTTTCATAGTCAACTTCGCCAAGAATTCTTATTCCTAGACCTGGACCTGGAAAAGGATGTCTAGATAGTATCTCTTGAGGCATTTTTAGAGAGGTGCCAATTTTTCTTACTTCATCTTTAAATAACATCTTAAGAGGCTCAATAACTTTAAGATTCATTTTTTGAGGAAGTCCTCCAACGTTATGATGAGATTTAATAGTTGCAGAGGGCCCCTTTACTGATATTGATTCAATTACATCTGGATAGATAGTTCCTTGTGCAAGCCATTTTGCATTGGATATTTTTTTTGATTCTTCATCAAAAACATCAATAAATGTATTACCGATTATCTTTCTTTTCCTCTCAGGATCAGTCACACCTTTAAGACCATTAATAAATTGATCTGATGCGTCAACACCTTTTACATTTAGGCCCATTCCAATATATTGATCTAATACTTCATCATATTCATTTTTTCTTAAAAGACCATTATTTACAAAAATGCAATGTAAATTCTTACCTATTGCTCTATCAAGTAGAACAGCAGCTACACTAGAGTCTACTCCACCTGAGAGTCCTAAAATTACTTTTTCATCTAATACTTCAGATTTCAACTCTTTAACTGTCCTGTCAATAAAAGATTCAGGATTCCACTCTTTAATAAATTTTAATTCCTCTATGAAAAAGTTTTCAAATATTTTTAAACCATTATCTGTATGAAAAACCTCAGGATGAAATTGTAGAGCATATAAATTAAGTGAGTCGATTGAGTAAGCAGCATTTTTTACAGAGTCTGTACTAGCAATAACTGTTGCACCATCGGGTAAAGCTGTAATTGTATCTCCATGACTCATCCATACTTGATTATTGATTTTTATATTATCGAAAAGCTTACAATCTTTTTCAATGAATGACAGATTAGCTCTTCCATATTCTCTTGAGTTTGAGTTCTCAACTTTTCCATTAAGGGTTTTTGCAATTAGTTGTGCTCCGTAACAAATTGCGATTACAGGTTTATTACCTAAAATACTTTTAAGATTAATTTCAGGAGCATTTTCTTGATTAACTGAAAAAGGAGAACCAGAAAGCACAATAGCCTTATATTGGTTTAAATCTTCAGGGAGGTTGTTAAATGGTGAAATCTCACAGTAAATAAAAAGCTCTCTAATTCTTCTTGCAATTAATTGAGTATACTGAGAGCCAAAATCAACAATTAAGACTTTATTTTGCATGGACAAAAATACAATTATAAATTAATCTTCAAGATCTATTATTAATATTTTATCGTCCATTATTGAGATTTTCTCAACTATGTAATTTATGAATGAAGGCCCCTTACATGAGTAGAAATTTCCAAAATTTAAGTATCTCTCTTGATTAATATTACTAGGGTTAAGATAATTGTAAATAGACCTTATTGATTCTATTTCAGCTTCATGATTTTTCTTTTCAGCTTTATTAAGTTTTTTTTCAAGATCATCAATTCCCTTTTTTTGTTTTTTTTCTTGAGCATTAAGGGCACCAATAAATGACTTGTCTGTTTCAAGTGAAACCTTTCTTAACTCATCAAATTGTGATGATAAATTTGATCTTAAAGAATCAAAGTTAAGCTTCAAACTAGAGGTATTCTCTATCTTGTAATTTACTAGTTCATTTATTTCTCCCATAAAATACTTGGTTTCAATTCCAGAGTTTTTAATTTTTTTTGAAGTCTTAGAATCAACTATGTATGCACTATTCCTTAACTTAAGAATTGGAAATTGAACTTTGTTATCTTCAAAATAAGTTTTTAATTGCATCCAATATCTCAATTCATTTGGACCTCCAACGTAACAAACATTAGGCAACACAATTTCTTGATACAAAGGCCTCATGATTGCATTTGGAGAGAATAACTCTGGACTTCTATCAATTAAATTTAGTATCTCATCTTTGTTGTAAGAATTCTCATCATCTACTTTGAATAACTTTTTATCATATCTGATCCTTTTTCTTCCTTTATCAGTAAGTTTAAAAAAATTAATATCAGATGGGTTAACCTGAACCTTATATGATTCAAAATCTTTTTTAAGTTCAGATATTTGAGAAGACGTGTTTTCTTTACATGAAAAATTGTCTATTTCATTTTTTAGTTGATCTATAAATAATGACTTTAAATCTTCTTTATTAGCATCAATTATTACTAATCCATGTTCTGAGAATAAAGAATTTATGAATTTAATAGTTGACATAGATAGGGTATCTCCTTCTTTATAGGAATTATCTATAATTTCTTCCATCTTTTCTTTAAAATCATAATCAATTATTGAGTCCTTATAGTCTCTCAACACATTCTTGAAATTATTAATCTCAATTTCACCAACAGGTAAATTATTTGAATTGATTTCCCACTTGATGTTTTTTTGATTTAGGTTAACCTTTGAAATTTCTTCAAAATCATGATCTTCAGAAGCTATCCAAAGAACTGGCACATATTTAAAGTTTTTAGTATCTGAGTTTAACTGATTGCTAATACTAATTACTTGAGCAATTTTAAAGATCACCATTAAAGGACCGGTAAATAAATTAAGCTGATGACCAGTGGTAATACAAAAAGTATTAGATTCTAAAAGGGAGCTTATGTTTTCAGAAGTTTTTTTTGAAATTTCAATATCAGAATATTGACTTTTTAAGGATTTAACCAAAATTTGTCTTTGTTCTTTAGTAAAGTTTTTACTTTTATTTTCTGAGTGTTTTTTTACGCTCTCATTACTGTAAAAAGAATCGATATATTTCAACACCTTTTTATCTTGTGAAATAAATTTTTCAATAAGTTCATCTCCAATGAGTTTAGAATCTCTTTGGATTATTTGACTTCTCATCACTTAATTTTTGTAAATATATCTGAATTTTTCAAAATTGGATGTAACTTAGTAGATCTAACTGTAAACTATCAAATTGATGAAAAATTTAAGATTACTATTTGCTTTAATAATAATTTCACCCCTTTCCTACTCTCAAAGCTTAGAGGAAAAACTTGATGAGGTAAAATATAGAAATATAGGACCTTTTCGTGGTGGTAGATCAGTATCATCAGTTGGGGTTATAGGGGATCCACTTACATACTATATGGGGACTGTAGGAGGAGGTTTATGGAAAACTACAAATGCTGGTGTAAATTGGTTTAATATTTCAGACGATTACTTCAAAACGTCTTCAGTTGGAGCAATTGCAGTTGCAGAAAGTGACAGTAAAATAGTATATGTTGGTATGGGAGAACATGCCCCAAGAGGAGTGACTACTTCATATGGAGATGGAGTATATAAATCTACTGATGCTGGTGAGACATGGGAACATATGGGCTTAAAAGAAACTCAACAAATATCTAGAATAATAATTCACCCAGATAATCCTAACATAGTTTTTGTTGCTGCTCAAGGAGCTATTAACGGGCCAACTAAAGAGAGAGGGATTTATAAATCTATTGATGGTGGTAAAACTTGGAGTAATGTTCTTTTTGTAAATGAATTAACAGGTGCCTCTGAACTTTCAATAGATTATAACAATCCAAAAGTATTATACGCTACTATGTGGAAGCACCAAAGGCTTCCTTGGAAGGTAATTAGTGGTGGTCAAGGCGATGGGGTATATAAATCTGTTGATGGAGGAGATAGCTGGTTTAAAATTGAAAATGGTTTACCATCTGAGCTAGGTAAAATGGCTATATCAGTATCTAGAGCTAACTCTGATAAGGTGTTTCTTCTTGCTGAAGGTAACTCAAACAAAAGATCTGGAGGTTTATTTGTGTCTAATAATGCTGGTGAAAGCTGGGTTAAAGTTAGCTCTTATGCAGAACTAACCTCAAGGGCATGGTACTATATTGAAGTGTTTGCCGATCCTAATAATGAGGATACAGTTTATGTTTTAAGTGCTAGAGCTTTTAGATCAATAGATGGAGGTAAAACATGGAAAAGAATATACAGCGGTCATGGAGATTATCATGACCTTTGGATAAATCCGGATAATTCTAAAAATATGATTATTTCTGATGATGGAGGTGGTGAAATAACATTTGATAATGGAAGTACTTGGTCTAGTATCTATAATATGCCGACTGCTCAATTTTATAGAGTTAATGTTGATAATTTATTTCCATATAACCTTTATGGTGGTCAACAAGATAATTCCACTGTTAAAATTTCAAGCATAGGATCTAGAGGAGGTATTTCTGAAAGAGATTGGTCAGCATCTGCTGGAGGAGAAAGTGCATTTCTTGCTTTCGACCCAGATAACCCAAGTATTGTAATGGGTGGTAGTTATCTTGGGAGTGTCAACATATATGATACTAAAGCTAATGCTAGAAAAAAAGTTATGATTGAACCAATAAATTATATTGGAAGAGCTTCAAGAGACATGAAATACAGATTCAATTGGAATGCACCTATTATTTGGTCTCAACATGAACCAAATACTTTTTATCATGCAGCTCAACATCTATTTAAGACGAATGATCAAGGTAAATCTTGGAAAATAGTTTCTCCAGATTTGACAAGAGATGAAGATGAAAAACAAGGAAATGGTGGTGGTCCATATACAAATGAAGCTGTTGGTGCTGAGAACTATGGAACCATTAGTTATGTAGTTGAATCTCCTCATGAACCAAACACAATTTATGTTGGATCTGATGATGGATTAGTACATATTACTCAAGATGGCGGTGAATCATGGATTGATATTACACCTAAAGGTCTTCCTGAAACAATAATTAATGCTATTGATGTTTCACCTCATGATAAAGCAACAGTATATATTGCAACGACAAGGTATAAGTTTAATGATAAGACACCTGGACTTTATAAGTCTACAAACTATGGTAAATCTTGGAAGGATATTACAGGTGATATTCCTTATGGTGCCTATACTAGAGTTGTTAGAGAGGATGATAAAAGAAAGGGACTTCTTGTGGCAGGAACTGAGTTAGGGGTTTATATATCATTTAATGATGGTAAAAAATGGGAATTATTTAATCTTAACATGCCAGTACTTGCTATTACAGATTTGATGATAAAGCATGACGATCTTATTGTTGCGACTCAAGGAAGATCTTTTTGGATACTTGATGATATGGGATTTATAAGGCAGCTGGATGGTGATATTAATACAAAATTATATGATCCTGAAAACTCAACAATTGGAAACTGGTCTAGTGAATTAAATTCAAATTATTCAGATGGTACTTCGTCATTTACTGGAGTTAATCCAGCTAATGGTGTTGTTATATATTATAACATTGGAAAAGAAGATAGTGGCAAAAAAGTTTCAATGAAGATTTATGATCAGAATAATAAACTTGTAAGGGCAATTACTACAGAACCTGACAATAGTTTTATTTCATATAACGGAGGACCTTCAAGAGAACCTGTATTATCAAATAAATCTGGATTGAATAGATTTGTCTGGGATTCTAGACATTCCTCTTTAAGTGGAGTCCCTTATGCATATATTGAAGGTAGCTTTAGAGGACATAAGGCTATTCCGGGAAAATATACGTTAACATTAGAAGTTGGGGAAACATCATATAATTCTGAGTTTGAAATTTTAAAGAATCCCAATTTTAGTGTTTCAGATGAAGACTATTTAGATCTTGATAAATATGCTACTCATATGGAGGGTAATTTTAACGAGATGGCTAAATATATAAATAGCAACAAAAAACTTATGGATAAGTTAGATGTTCTCGTGAAAGAATTAGATGAAAATCCAGAAGTTAAGGAAAACGGTGAAAAATTACTTGAGTTGATGGATAACTGGGATAAAAAAATGATGCAGAGAATGTCTAAAGCATATGATGATGTAGAGAATTTTCCTAATAAATTTTTAGCAGATTATCTTTTTATTCTTGATGAAATCAAAGGAGATATACCAAATGTAAGTGAAGGAATTCTTAAGTCACTCAAGTCTCATGATGAAAAATGGATTGAACTAAAAAAAGAAATAGATGAAATAAATCAAGTCAATATTCCTCAGTATAATAAGGAACTTTGGAGTATTGGCATTGGTGCTCTGAATTAATGGGCAGAAACATTGTTAAAGTTTTAGAGAAAAAATTTGCTGACATGAAGGCAGGAGATAGGATGTATATCTCCTCACCAGAGGAGATTAAAAGCTTTATTATTAATATTCCTAGAGGTACGTCAAAATCACTTAGGGAAATGAGGCTTGATTTAGCAAATACTAAAGGTGCAGACAATACATGCCCTGTTACTACAGGAATTTTTTTGAGAATGGTAATTGAGGATAATATTGAAAACTTTCCTTACTGGAGAATTATTGATCAAAATCATTCTTTAGTCACCAAGCTAAACCTAAATAAAGAGTTTATAATTAACCAAAGGTCTTTGGAAT
>CACEJV010000009.1:0-38081 GCA_902559905.1 uncultured Bacteroidota bacterium
AGGAATTTTAGTTACTAACATACTTGGCAGAAGGTTAGTTGCTTTATGGGAAAAGCTACTTAATAGTATTCCAGGATTTCGAAACATATATAACATACTTAAAAAAGTATCTGATACAGTATTAAATACCTCATCCGAAAGTTTTAAAAAGGCATATTTAATTCAGTATCCAAATAAAGGAATTTGGGTAATAGCATTTCAATCAGGTGACTACCAAGGTGAAGCTAAGTCAATTATAGGTCAAGAATTAATTAATCTCTTTGTTCCAACTACTCCAAATCCAACTTCTGGATTTTTTGTATTGATACCTAAAAAAGATGCATTTGAACTTGATATTAGTGTTGAAGATGCATTCAAGCTAGTTATCTCTGCAGGTGTAGTGACGCCCAACTCAGTAAAAATCAAAGGTAAAAAATAACATCTATGAAAACATTAAAAAGTTATAAGGATAATCGGTGTAATAGTATTTGGAGGCGCTACATTATATTTTCTATTTGAGGGAGATTATATTAATGCTGGTTTACAGTTTCTTTTGTTTTTGTTACTTGGTTTAATCCCTCTTTTATTCTACAATAAGAATGAATAGCTTGAATTTTTATAAATTGTAAATTATGAAAAAAGAAAAAGAACCTTTTCTTGTTTATGCAAGTCCTGCTGTTTTAGCAATAGGTGTCATGGGTTTTCTATTATATTTAGAAGTAGATTATTTGGATATAGGATTTTCTGCATTAGGTCTTTGGGGGGTAATTGGTCTATGGAATATAGAGAGACTAAAAAAAAAGAAATAGCTAGAATTTCTCTAAATTAGATACATGAAAAGTTGGCATTTGATAAGTGGTGCATTTATAGCTGCAGCTGTTCTATCTTTTTATAATAATGACTTTAAACTATCAGTTGGTATAATTGTATATTTAGTAATTGCGATAATTTTTTATATCACTAATAGAAATAAGGAATAAGTTAAATTTTTTTAAATTATGTATATGAGTAGATTATTATATATTTTATGTTTATTGCTTTCATTTCAATTTTCATATTCTCAAAGTGGTTCATTTGATGATGTAATAGAGGAAGTTAGCTTTGTTTCTGACAATATCTATATGATAGCTTCTGTTGGGGGTCCTATTGCAGGTAATATAGGTGTTTTTGTATCAGATGATGGTTTGATAGTTATAGATGATCAATATGAAATAAATGAAGAGAAAATTTTAAATGCATTATCTGAAATTTCAAACCTACCAATAAAACTTATTATTAATACTCATTTCCATCATGATCACAGTGACGGAAATAAGGCATTTGGTAAACTTAATATTCCAATTTATGCTCATAAAAATGTTAGGAAAAGATTAAGCAGAAACTCTGTTTTATACGGATCAAATAGATTAATTGAAAAATATCCAAATGAAGCATTACCCTCGCTAACATATTCTTCCTTAATGAGTTTGTATGAATCTGATGAAGAAATTCAATTATATAATTTTGGTAAAGGCCATACTGATGGTGATACAGTTATATTTTTTAAAAACAGTAATGTTATTCATGCAGGAGATACATTTGTAACCTATGGCTATCCATATATTGATTTAAACAATGGCGGTAGCTTTGAGGGATTCTTAAATATTTTGAATATGATAATTTCTCTTTCAGATAGTGATACTAAAATTATTCCTGGTCATGGCCCTATATGTGATATAAATGATGTTATTAAATTTAGAGATATTGTAAGAGAACATTTTAATAAAACTGTGCAGGGTTATAAAAATGGTGATAGTGTGAATGACATAATCTCTTCTATTGAATCATCTTTTGAGGGAGAAAGAACTAAGGAAGACTTTGTTAAGGCAATTATTTTTGATTTAGAAAATAATTAGTGAAATAATAAATAATATGGATAACAATAAAGACTTATTAGATCATTTTTTAAATAATTGTCCAATTGAGGCAAAAAATTATTTTGAAAATATTTTAGACAAACTTGAAAGAATTGAAAAAAAAATAGATTCTCTTAAGTAAATTTTTAGGGAGACCTTACTTTTTGCATTAAATGGGTTTAATTAATTTTAGTATAATCTGGTAAAGCAAATGGCTAAGTTTCCAGATATTAATCAGATTTCATTTTTATTATAATTATGGAAAAGAATGTATTTGGTCAAGAATTACAAATTTGTTGCACAAGTCCAATGACCGGATATTTTAGAGATGGTAATTGTAGAACTATTTCAGAAGATACTGGTACACATACTGTATGTGCAATAATGACAGAGGAATTTTTAAATTTTTCTGCATCCCGTGGGAATAATCTTATAACCCCAATACCTTTATATAAATTTCCGGGTTTAAAACCTGGAGATAAATGGTGTCTTTGTGTCTCAAGATGGATTGAAGCAGAAAAGGCTGGAAAAGCTCCTCAAGTTATTCTAGAAGCAACTCATGAGAAAACATTAGAATATACATCATTAGAAACTCTAATTAAATATGCTTTAATTAATAAATAATAAATAAATTAAAACATGAAAAATTTAATAATAATTGTTTTATTTCCATTTTTTATAACTGCACAAGAGACAAAACTTAATGAGGAATTAATCAAAAAAAGTATACAATGGACCAAGGTTGCCTCTACTGGTAGAGATTATGAAGAAGCTAAAAAATTTCTTGATGAAAATTTTAACTCTTCAACCTTCTCTTCAAACGGTAGTCCTTTAAGAATATATGATAAGGATTATTTCACAACACCTGTGAAATATCAATGGATTAATTTTACTACACATGATCATTTAGTCCAGGTTTCTCCAAATAAAAATAGTGCGGTAGTAACATTTAATGTTGATGGAGACTATATTTTTAAAGGCGTTAAAATAAATTATGCTGTTAGGGTTTCATTTTTCTGGACTAAAATAAATGGAGAATGGAAAAAAATGCATTCTCATTGGTCATCAAAAAGTGGATCGGTAGGAATTCCAATTAACGATCGATAAAAGATGTAATTATTATGGACGCAACAACGATTATCACACAAATCTTTTTACCAGTCTCCTTAGCAATTATTATGTTTGGTATGGGGCTAACCCTTATAGTCAACGATTTTGGTAGACTTTTTATTTATCCAAAGGAAGTTCTTATCGGCCTGTTTAATCAACTAATCTTTCTTCCATTAATTGGTTTTTTAATCATCCTTTTGTTTGATCTAGACTCATCCATGGCTATTGGGATTATGATACTCTCTTTATGCCCTGGTGGACCCACTAGCAATCTTATAACACAAGTTGCAAGAGGAAATATTGGCCTTTCTGTCACTTTAACTGCCTTAGCAAGCCTAATCACTGTTTTTACAATTCCAATCATTTTATCAGAAGCCATTAGTTATTTCACAGGAGAAACTGATGTTATTATCGAACTACCTGTTGTTCAAACTATGCTTCAAATTTTAGTAATAACAGTAATTCCTGTCTCCATAGGGATGGTAATACGTAAAAAAAATGAAGCCTTTGCCCTAAGAATGGAAAGGCCTATGAGAATAGCCTCAACAGTGTTATTTATTATTATTTTTTTACTTGTAATGATTGCTAATAAAGATTTAATTGTTCAGGCAATGAAAGAAGTTGGATTAGCTACATTGCTTCTAAATTTATCAACTATGGCATTTGGATATTTCACTGCTAAATTTTTTGGTATAAAAGGGAAAAGCCAAATTTCAATTACAATTGAAAGTGGAATTCAAAACGGAACATTAGCTTTTGTTATTGCTACTACCATACTGAATAATGTCGAAATGGGGCTTCCCACTGGTGCCTATTCTATATGGATGTTTATAACTGGGGGAATTCTCATGTGGAGATTAGGAGGTTCAAAATAAACTTAACACTATTTTTTACTTTTTTTTATACATTTCTTAGTTAAGGGCTATTAAAACAAACAATTTGATAATTTTTAAAAAAAACTTAATTAGCAACAATGAATATTTCTTACGTATAATATATTCACAGATATTTATTGTTCTTATAAATTAAAATATGAATAGATGGTTTGTAATTTTATTGATTTTAATTCCAAATTTGATTTTATCTCAATCAAATGAGGAATTCTACATTAAAGGGAATATTAAAGTTGATAATAATGGCGTTGATTGGGTTCCACTTTATACCCTTGGAGAGCCTGCATTAAGTGCTAGCTTTTCATTAGGTAATGATAGATTTTCAATAAATCCTAATTTTAGATATGAGCTTGATGGACTTCAACCTTGGGCAGTTGATATAATTTGGAATTATAAATTGATAAATAAGGGAAAAATCCACGTTGATATTGGTGCATTTCTTCCTGGTGCGTCTTTTCAAAGGATTGAAGTTGATGAAGATAAATTACCAGATATTATAATACAACCATGGGTTACAACACTAACAACTACAAAACTAACATACAGATTTAATGATAACTTTGGTTTATCATTTCTTTATTTTGAAGGGTTTAATTTGAAAAAAGTAAATGAAGATCAATTTGACGGAGGAAGAATGTTTTTTTTGCAGCCTGAATTAAATAAAATACAACTAAATGATAAGTTCCATATTAATTGGTTACCTCAATTATATACAATTCATATAAATGCTGATAAATCTTATTACGGTTTTTTAGCTGCTTCTACCCTTCAGGTTGGCTTCAAAGACTTTCCTTTATCAATTGTTTCTATTATAAATAAATCGATAGATTTTGGAAATCTAACTGGTAAAAAATTTGACTATAGTTTTGGAATAAATTATTTTTTTGATTTGAATTTTATAAAAAAATAAATATGAAAAATATTGATTGGGTCACAAGAATATGTATCATTTGCTTAATAATAGTTTCAATTTGTCTTCTGTATATTCAGTTAAAATAATGTACTTATTTTCCAATACAATATATCTTTTTGAGCTTATAGTAATTAAAATCAAATAGTTAAAAATAGAGCAGGATAGGTTTCGACGTATTTTTACACAAAAAAAACCCTCAAATTGTGAGGGTTTAAATTTTATAAAAACTATTTAATTTTATTCCATTAATCCTAATTGTGTTAAGAAATCTAGATTATCAAAAAAATCTTGTTCTTGTTTTATTTTTCCATTCTCCATTAGAATTAATGTTGTCCCATAAAGGTTTAGTTTTTTACCAGTTGCTGGTATTCCTGCAAAATTACCATCGTGTGTTCCTTTGAAATTCCAGTGTTTTACAAGTTTATCACCTTGACCAAATAAGTCAACAAAAGTAAACTCTGCATCAGAAAATCCAGTTAAATAATTTCCATAATAATTTTTTAGCCCTTCAATTCCAACTATATCATCACCTGGTAATACTACAGTTACATCTTCTGTAAAGTATTCACTATTAATTACATCCATATCTCTTTCGTTAAAAAATTTTGACCATACTTCTTCATAAGTCATCAAGTTTTGAGACAATTGACTGCTTTCCTGATTAGTCTGGCAGCTTATAAACATGAATCCAATTATTGTTATAACTGAAATATTTTGTAAAAGTTTAATTTTATTTTTCATAGTTATTGATTTATTTAACTAATATATGATTTTATTGAATTTCGAATAAAAAAACACTAACCTTAATATCACTTTATTGTAATTGATTTAATTACTATTCCTTTATTTTTTTTAATTTGTGAATTAATCTTTAACCCAATTAAAATGAAAAAAATAATACTTATTCTATCATTTGCATTGATAGGAACATTCATTAGTTACTCCCAAGATTTATCTTCTCCTCAAGGTGGGGGAGTTCTTAATATAGAATCAGTTACTCCAGGTGATGGTTATTCTAAAATGAGCTTTAAGGGAGATATTACTGGTTACGGTAAAGTTTTTGTTTCAATGAAACTTATATCTGGAGATAATTCAAAAACAAGTGGAACCCTAGATGGTCAAGCAAGAACAATTCTTAATGATGGCACACTTTTATCATCACCTTTAAATGGAAGTTGGAAAAGAGATGGTGCGTTAATTAAATTCTATTTTATTGATGATGTTAGCAATGGTGCAATGAATTTTGTAATGTGGGATGTCGATATTCTTGGAGAAACTGCAGATGTCAAATATTATGAATTGCACTCAGGTAATTAATATATGATAGTAAACTCTTAAAACCCCCTTGTTACTTACGAGGGGTTTTTTATTTAAAAGGCATGAAAGAATGGGGCTTTAAAAATGATTAAATTAGAGATATGAAATTTAGAAATCCATTTAAGGATTATATAGGCAGATGGAAAGATGATGCTACAACGATCGAAAAAAATGTTTGGACTTTGGTTCTTATTTCGTTTGGTTTCGTATTAGGAAAGGCTGGTATAGCTTTATTTGAATATATTTTTTAGAGAAATGAAAAGACTAATATCAATATCATTATTAATTATTCTTACTACTTGTTCAAAGGATAGTGATGTTATTGATCAGATTCCTCAGTATACTTTAACGGTTACTGCTTCTCCATCAAACGGTGGTTTAGTAAATCCTACTAGAGGTTCATACAACGCTGGATCTCAAGTCACGATACTTGCCTCTGCTAACCAGTACTATGTATTTAATAACTGGACAGGTAATTGGAATAGCTCAGAGAATCAGGTAACAATTACTATGGACTCAAACAAAACTCTAACAGCAAACTTTACTAAAGTTGACAATGATGAAGATGGTGTTTTAAACGGTAATGATAGTTGCCCTGGAACACCTCTAGGATCTACTGTAGACACAAGTGGTTGTGGGTTATCGCAATTAGATAGTGATGGTGATGGAGTTACAGATGATATAGATCAGTGTGAAAACACATCATCAGGTGCTGCATTGGTATCTGGAACTGGTTGTGAAATTGAAATATTTTTCTTTGCAGAAAATGGGGTTACAATTAAGGCAAATGAAATAGCCGAAACAGGTATGCAATCTGAATTTAATGGAAATATATACACAGTGGTTAGTGAGCAGCAATTAAGACAAATGGTAAACAATGGAGATGACTTGACTTATGTTGTTACATCAAAAGTTACAGACATGAGTTTTCTTTTTAGTAATGCATATGTTGGAGCGCCTGAAACTGCTCAGAGAATTCAATTTAATGGAGATATAAGTCATTGGGATGTCTCAAATGTTACTAATATGTCAGGAATGTTTAAAGGTAATTTTGGAACTTATACTTACTCAGACTGGCCTAATGAAATAGAACCTACTGAATTTAACAAACCTTTAAATAACTGGGATGTATCAAATGTTGCAGATATGTCATATATGTTTTCATATAGTAAGTTTAACCAACCAATAGGCAACTGGGATGTTTCAAATGTAACTGATATGACTGGAATGTTTAAAGTAGCATTAAATTTTAATCAAGATATAACTGCATGGAACACTTCAAATGTAACCGATATGTCTGAAATGTTTTCTGGAACATATATATATAACAATGACACAGGAACAACAATAGAAGGTAGTGTTTTTAATCAGCCAATAGGTAATTGGGATGTTTCAAGCGTTACTTCTATGAGCAAGATTTTTCAGTTTAGTGTTTTTAATAAACCAATAGGCAACTGGGATGTTTCAAATGTAACTGACATGTCAGCTATGTTTAAGGGTAATATATATTTTAATAAAGAAATACGAAATTGGGACGTTTCAAGTGTAACTAATATGTCTGAAATGTTCTCAGGATTCAGAAAATATTGTAATTGTAAGGGAGATTATGATACATATTTTAATCCATTTAATAAACCACTAAATAACTGGGATGTTTCCAATGTTACTTTTATGGGAGGAATGTTCAAGGTGTCATATTTTAATAATAACATTAATAATTGGAATACATCTAGGGTTACTTCTATGGTAAAAATGTTTGAATGGGCAATAAATTTTAATCAAGATATATCAAGTTGGGATGTATCTAGTGTTACCTCTATGAATGGAATGTTTATTGATGCAACAAATTTTAATCAACCAATTGGAGATTGGAATATATCAAGCTTATATGATATTGATTACATGTTTGCATATGCAACAAATTTTAATCAACCATTAAATAATTGGGATGTCTCAAATGTTACTTCTTTAGTAAGTGTTTTTTCAAACTCTGGGTTTAATAAACCATTAAATAATTGGGATGTCTCAAATGTAACAGATATGTCAGGATTGTTTGGAAATACACCTTTTAATCAGCCAATAGGTAATTGGGATGTCTCAAATGTCACCAAGATGTTGTCTATGTTCCACGGTGCAACAAATTTTAATCAACCACTTAATAATTGGGATGTCTCTAACGTAGATACAATGGAACGGATGTTTGCAGGAAAAGTTATTTTTCAAAGTGATTGTAGAACTTGTGGGGGATATAGTATTGGAGTTACTGTAAATAATTTTAATCAACCACTAAATAACTGGGATGTCTCTAATGTAACTAGGATGATTGATATGTTCCAAAATAGCAGATTCAATCAGCCACTAAATAATTGGGATGTATCAAATGTTCAATATATGAACAATATGTTTGGAGGGTATAGAATTTATGGTTTTATTCATCCATTCAATCAAGATATTTCAAGTTGGGATGTATCAAATGTAAAGCAAATGGGATCTATGTTTTTTTCTAGTTTGTTCAATCAAGATATTTCAAGTTGGGATGTATCAAATGTTACTTATATGGTATGGATGTTCTATAATAACTATGATTTTAATCATGACCTTAGTACCTGGGATGTCTCTAATGTTTTTAATTGTGGTCAGTTTTATTCACCAGGACAAGCCTGGAATCTCCCTAAACCTAACTTTACAATTTGTAATCCGAATTAAATGAAAAGACTAATATCAATATCATTATTAATTATTCTTACTACTTGTTCAAAGGATAGTGATGTTATTGATCAGATTCCTCAGTATACTTTAACGGTTACTGCTTCTCCATCAAACGGTGGTTTAGTAAATCCTACTAGAGGTTCATACAACGCTGGATCTCAAGTCACGATACTTGCCTCTGCTAACCAGTACTATGTATTTAATAACTGGACAGGTAATTGGAATAGCTCAGAGAATCAGGTAACAATTACTATGGACTCAAACAAAACTCTAACAGCAAACTTTACTAAAGTTGACAATGATGAAGATGGTGTTTTAAACGGTAATGATAGTTGCCCTGGAACACCTCTAGGATCTACTGTAGACACAAGTGGTTGTGGGTTATCGCAATTAGATAGTGATGGTGATGGAGTTACAGATGATATAGATCAGTGTGAAAACACATCATCAGGTGCTGCATTGGTATCTGGAACTGGTTGTGAAATTGAAATATTTTTCTTTGCAGAAAATGGGGTTACAATTAAGGCAAATGAAATAGCCGAAACAGGTATGCAATCTGAATTTAATGGAAATATATACACAGTGGTTAGTGAGCAGCAATTAAGACAAATGGTAAACAATGGAGATGACTTGACTTATGTTGTTACATCAAAAGTTACAGACATGAGCAACCTTTTTGATGGGATAAACTATAATAATGATATAAGTCATTGGGATGTCTCAAATGTCACTAGCATGACATATATGTTTAGAGGAAATCAAACATTCAACCAACCAATAGGTAATTGGGATGTCTCAAATGTTGCAGATATGTCATATATGTTTAAAGGAGAAAATCAAGAGGATATTTACATAAATACTACTGCTACACCATATAGTTTTAATCAAGATATTTCATCTTGGGATACATCCTCTGTTCAGTATATGAATTCAATGTTCCATGGTGCAACATATTTTAATCAACCGATTGGAGACTGGGATGTCTCAAACGTAATTGATATGTCAAAAATGTTTGCTGATGCAAAAAGCTTTAATCAGTCAATTGGAGATTGGGATGTCTCAAATGTCACTAATATGTGGGGAATGTTTAGGGCTTATTATGGTTGGTATACTCATGCTTTTAATCAGCCAATTGGAAATTGGGATGTCTCAAATGTTACTAATATGTATGAGATGTTTACAAACTCAAAGTTTAATAAACCAATTGGGAATTGGGATGTCTCAAATGTTACTAACATGAATTGGATGTTTGCAGATACACCTTTTAATCAGCCAATTGGGAATTGGGATGTTTCAAATGTAACAGATATGGGAGGAATGTTTACAAATAACGAAAACTTTAATCAACCGATTGGAGAGTGGGATATATCAAATGTGACTTCATTGAGGCATATGTTTTTTAGTGCCAGTAGCTTTAATCAGCCACTAAATAACTGGAATGTCTCAAATGTGACAAATATGAAAAGTACATTTACAAACGCATATAGCTTTAATCAGCCACTAAATAACTGGGATGTCTCAAATGTTACAGATATGTCAGGAATGTTTAATACTGCTCAACTTTTTAATCAGCCGATTGGAGATTGGGATGTTTCAAATGTTACAGATATGAATACTATGTTTCTTCAAGCAACGCGATTTGATCAAGACATATCTAATTGGGATACCCTAAGTGTAACTAACATGTATTGGATGTTTAGAAGTGCTCGTAACTTTAATCAAAACTTAAGTTCATGGGGTGTTGTTAATGTCGATAATTGTATTAATTTTTCTAATGGAGCAATATCATGGTCTCTTCCAAAACCAAACTTTACAAATTGTAATCCTGATTAGATATATAACTTACTTCTTACCGTATTTTTTAATATTCTCAAAGATTTCGATATAAAGTTCACCTGAATGGTTCAATCCTTTAGGCTTACAATTACAAAAATTCATATATGAATGATCAGCATATTCTAAATAGACTTCTTCATATTGACCACTTTCAGCATTTAAAATTTTAAATGGGTTGTTATGGATTTCAAGATAGGGATAGTCTTCATATTGATCTGAAACATTAAAATCTCCTTCACAAATAAGCTCTGGACCATAAGATTCTTTATTTTCGTATCCCTCAGCCTTAGTAATTGTATAAGACCAAGAATCGATATATTGATCCACTATTTCATCAAAATACTGACCATTATTCATTTCTAATACTTCTTGATGTAAATCATAAAGTTCCTTGTTTGGATGTTTATCTTTTAATGCGAATGTTTCTGTAAGAATTTCTTTACCTATAGGGCTTTTATCAATTTCTCTATCAAAACAATAACCGTATTTAATAATTTCAAACTCATCCTTTACTTTACCTTCATATTTGGCACCATAATAGTTCTCTTCATATTCATCTTTAATTATTGTCATTTTTGGTTCTTCATAAAATGTTCTTGCAATAAATGTTTGTGTATTTTCAATATACAAGTACGAATCCTCAGCTTCTTTAACGAATTCATTTAAACTATACCTTGAATATCTTTCCTCTAATGCTTTCTTATAATTAGGATGAAGTTTCATTCTTTATCATATTTTTTACTTTCATTTAGGTAAAACTCAAATTCTTCATCAGCATTTTTCTCAGATATTTTGTAATTATGAAAGTAAGTTCCTGAAATATTTTTATGAACTAACCAAACAGGAATATATTCACCAGTGAATGGGTTCATGAGTTTTATATTATCTAAATGAAGTTCTTGATTCTTACCATTAAATGGTTCAATTATCATAAAAATATCTTCATAATCAAATTTAAAATAATCGTTTGGTTTAAAGATAGGAGTGCATTTTACAGCCTTAAAGGTTTTTATATTAAAATCTAAAGAGTTTGTCCAAAAATCGCATTCTGGAGTATATAAACCATAGTCAGGATTATAATTCTCAATAGTATCATTTAATTCTTCAAATGACATGTCCTCGGTAACCCCAAATTCTTTGCCTTCAAAGAAATAGTAACTACGAGTATACATAATCATGGAAAACTCTTTTCCTATAGAATTTGATTTACTGTAATAACCACCTCTTTCAGTTTGATCTATAGAATACCAATTGACACTAAACTCTTTTCCTGGTGGCACACAGCTTCTGTAGTTCACATCATCTTCATCATTTATCCATTCAGCATCCTCTGGGAGAGAATAAATTAATGTTTCAGTTGTAGATCTACCAAAGAATCCTTTATCAAAATCTTTTGGTAGTTGCCTGTGATTTTTATAATACTTCTTTAATTCTTTTATATAGTTTTCGTGTAGCTTCATAGTTTGAGTCTTGAGATATAATCCTGAACATCAATTCCGTGTCGAAATTCTGTTTCTCCATCATGAATTCCTGATAATTTTTCAACCTGTTTTTTGTCTCTCAATGAAACATCCAAAAATAAATGTGGATCTCCAAAAGATCCTCCATTGCTTAATGAAACACGAACAAACTTTTTTTCAGTTGGATGAAAGACTCTATAACCTTTATATTCCATTCGATTATAACGTCCATTCCAAGGCTCCTCCCATACATTTCCTTCTTCATATTCAGAATAAAAATCAGGATCAAGTATTAAATAATCTTCAAACTCCATATTATCTATTGTAAAATTACCCTTAGCAAATTGATATGGAGTATCAATGTGTCTTCCTATATAATCATCGTGAAAATGACAATACCATTCCGAGTCATATAATTCTTGATCTCCATTCATATATTCTTTATATTTTCTAATATTTTCCTCAGATAGACTCACCGGGAAATTAAAGTCTATAAAATGTAACTTAATTGTCCCATTAAAATCAAACTCACCTTTGCTTTTAGGTTTTGAATATCCTGACTCATTTATCTCGCCATCCCATTTTTCAATCCAAGTTGAGTCTTTGGGAAGAGATCCAAAATCACATTCTATGTATGAATGAACAAATGATTGTTTATTCAAATCTACATCTATCCCTTTAAGTTTAAGGGAAGCAGCTCTTAGACTAAAAAAATGCTCTAAATGATCTTGGTAGCTCATAATATTTAATTAAAGTTATATAATTACTATATCAACTGCAATTCGTATTAGGTTTGTATTAGATCGGACTTTCAAATATGTAAAAGTTATCTAAGTTGCCATTAAGAAGTTTTGTAATAAACTCCAATAGCTTAAACATGACTATTAAAGAGAAAACAGTAAGTACAATTGTTATGGCAATTGAAGCTGATATATACAGTGTTTTAGTTATCAAACTTTTTATTGGAGTGTATAATCTTCTAATTATGTATAATATGTTATTAGAATAACGTTTTTTTATTGTAGGATGACTTGTTACAAGGAAATCATAGAAATCTTTATCCCATATCCTTAAATATTCTAAAAATAATTTAGAATGAACAATATGTGGTTTTGTATATTCAAAAAGATGATAGACTGCTATTTTATCTACTATCTTATCCTGTAGCATTATTTTCTTTAGAATAGAAGAATAATTATCATTGTTATTGGCTGAAATAATTTTGTTGTAATTCATTGAAATGAAAAACTACCGCCAAAGATTGACGGTAGTTAAATAACTTAAATTAAATAATGAATAAAAATTAAATAGATTCTAATTGACTAATGAATCTTTCTGTTGAGTGATTTTTTAAAAAAACATCAATTATATTTTTGTGCTTTGGTCCAATACCATCCAGACCTTTATTTAACAAATAACTTCTTATGTTGTGAATTCTCATCGTGTAGGAAGCAAGACTTCTTGCCTTATTAAACTTTTTGAAGGCTGATTGGGATATAGACTTAATATCTTGGTTAGAATTATTTAGTATTGATTCTAAAATGTAATTGTCTTCTTCAATAGAGTATAATTTTTTTTGCATAAAAAAGAGTTTTAATTTAACAATAGGGTTACATAATACAGGCTTTTTTTGGGTATTTTATAAAAAACAACCTCAAAAACATACTTTTTTTAATTTATTATTCTCTTGTATGTATAATAAAATTAGTATCTAAGAAAATTAAAAATAATTTTTAACAAACAAAAGGGCTTCGAACCTATTTTGATTTTTATAAGTCGTTTTTGATGAGGTTTAAAATTGGAATGTATAATCCAGAATTAAATAATCTTCCTGAAATATTTCCAATCTCTTCATTAGATATGTTCTTAAAAACAACAATCTCAATGTAGTTGTAATAGTCAACATTTCTTGTGTTTTTTGAACTGTAAAATGAATTGACTATATCATTAAGTTCAGACTTTTCAATTTCTTTTTGGTACATCTGATTATATTGAATTGAAATAATCTTTCGTAGAATATTCTTTAACTCATTTTCATTATGACTAAAGAAATCTCTTAATGCTTCTGCAGATTTATCAGTTTTGAAAAATGATATTTGAAGATCATTTAACTCACTTATAATTTTTTTCTTTTCAGAATATCTAATCCTTGATTCTTTTATTTTATCCTTATTTTGAGCTTTCCATTTGTTAGCTTTCTTCTTATAATAGTCTTTATTCTTATTATAATGCTTCTTAATGAGCTCTTTGCGTTTATTTGGATCTTTGTATGGCATAATAATTATTTTTAAAGTTATATAATTACTATATCAACTGCAATTTGTATCAGGTTTGTATTTGTTGTAGTAAATATTTCATCCTTATTATTAATAATAAAGGTATTGGAATTTATAAATGGAAAATTGAATGACTTTAACATGTTAGAAAGTCCATTAAACTAATAAAAATCTATTTATTGTTATTTTTAATTTTTTCTTCCCATTTTTTAAAATTTGACCATTGTTCTTCTGTGTTAATCCACTGAGAATAAACATAATATTGATTTTCAAAAATATTAGTCCAATATCGATTATGCTCTGTACCTGATTTAGTAATAATTTTAGTACCATACTTTACATGTCTAATTATGGCTAAATTATTTGATGAAATTCCAAAAACCTTCTTTGAGTAATTTGGATTTAAAAGATTATCAATCTCATCTTTAGAAAGCATATTATTTTCAAAAAATTCTATAAAAACGGATTTAATATACTGTCCTATCTTTAATTCCTCAGAAAAATTCTTTTTGGGAATATAATTTACTGATTGACTATTTGAAGTAATTTTTTTTTCTGATTTATTATCATATGCATTATGACATGGTTTACAAAGAATTAAAATTACATTTTCAATAGGACGATGAGAATCAATAAATAATTCCTCAAATTTTTCTAATTCCACTCTGTAATAATTCTCTTTTTTAAATTTATGTAGAATCTTATTTATTAAATTTTTTCTTTCTTTCCCTTTAACGTGTGCAGATTCAAGATTTATATTTCTGGACTTAAGCTCTGATTTAGTAGAACCACAATGCTGACATTTACCAATTAATTGTTTATATGAGTTCGTAATTGTTTGTACTTTATTTCTGGCAAATCCACTAAAAAATTTATGGAAATCTTCACTTTTACCAATAAAAACAGGGCTATCGTAATCAAAATTTTTCATTTCTTACAATTTATAGATTATATATATTATAACAAAATCAGATCGTATTATCTCTGTATAAGAATGTAAGTATTTAATATTCAATAAGATAATTAATGTAATTTCTAAGAAAATCTTTAACCTGCCTTAATTTTCTTACTTACTCTCTCAATAAAAAAATTATCTCTTTTAATTTTTCTAGATATTTTAGTCCATGGTGATCTAGCATATGCTTGCTCTAAACATTCATGATTTAAAATAGCTGTTGTCATTCCAAATCCAACAGGAACATTAAGGTTTTTAAATTTAATTTTAAAAGTAATTTCTCCACTAAAATTTGCCATAATTTATAATATTAGTTAAACAAAAGCAGAAAGAAAAAGATTACTCGAATCTTTGAGAAATATCTCCACATTCTAAACCACCGTGCATCGAGTGTGTCGGTTGGTACGCATTGCGTTCTTGATGCTATACAAATTTACATTAAAATAGTTAAATTAGATATGTGGATAATCATTCAAAAAATAATTTTGATACAGGGCAAAAAGAGTTCTCTCCCGTTGAAAACCAACCACAGTTATCTGAAATTCAAAATTTTGGTTGGCTTGAAAGTAAAGATGATAGGGATAAATTAATTAATGATAAATATTTCAAGAAGGTTATTGTAAATAAAATTTATGATGATAAGGACATACCTAAAGCAGTAATTAATCATACTGTTCTGAATGCTATACACATTTTAGGAAGATGTAATAATCCAAATTCATGGGAAGAAGGTAAAACTCCAACTGCTTGGAGAATAAAAAATAAAAATCAATTTTATCAAAATAAACAGGGATTAGTATATGGTATGGTTCAATCCGGAAAAACTGCTAGTATGCTTACATTAATGGGGCTAGCTCATTCAGCAGGATTCAATTTTTTAATTTTATTATCATCAGACAAAGAATCTTTAAGGAATCAAACGCAAGAAAGAATCAATGAAACATTTAATCTTGCACAAGGTGGTGAATTTGTACGATATGATAGTAATGGAGATTATATTGGTGCTGACACTAAAATCAAAAGTTTAACAAAACTACCTATGCCAGATTCTGATATAAATGGTGATTATCAAAAACAAACAAGAGAGATAATTATAAACCTTAAAATGGGTCAAACAATTATTGTTTGTATTAAAAAAAATGATCTTCAACTTGATAAACTTCTAAGTGATTTGAAAACTATCAAAAACGATGATGATATCTTATTTCAAAAGATTAAATGTTTAATAATTGATGACGAGGCAGATTATGCTAGTCAAAAGACTAGAAAAGTAGGAGGAATTCATGAAAAGATTGTTGATATTAGGAAATTGATTTTAAAAAATTCATTTGTACAATATACTGCAACCCCGCAAGCTTGCCTTGGTGCTGACCCAAAACTTTTAGTTGGATATCCAAAACATTTTCTATGGCTCTTAGATGTTTACCGTGACCCTAATACAAATTCTAATCCATCCTATTTAGGTCATAACGAATTCTTTGATGAATATGAAGAAGATTTGGTTACCCTGGTTGATCCAAGATCATGGCCTCATTATCAAAAAATAAATGGTAAAAAAGTAGGAGTTATTGATTGGGATAATAATTTGAGAGAAAATGCAAAACTAAAAGATGTTGAGAAAGAAGCTATTGAAATATTTTTATCAAATAAAACAATAAGAGATAGTGTTTGCTCTTATTATAAGATTGCTATTGTTGACCACTTAATCACTTGTGCTATAAGGTGGTATAGGTTTTATAAAAAACAAAATCACACTGAATTACCCAGTAAAGAATTCATAAAACAAGATTATCCTCATCATGCTATGATATTTAATCTGGTTTATAGTATCAAAGAACAAGATAGTGTTTTACAATTAATTGAGTTATTGTTTAAAGATGTTAAAAATGATTTTTATGATTCAGATATTACATTGAAAAATAACATTTTTAATAAACAGTATAGGAAACAATCTATTAAGTCATTAAACCTTGTAAAAAAGGAAATACCAAGTCTAGAAAGTTTGAGTCACTTTATTGATAAAGCAATAAATATTTCAGGAGATAACATTGTTGGAACTCAAAGTTTTATATACCAATTAAATTCAAGTAATAATGGTTCAATTCTTCAATATGAGGATAAACACGCTGACAACTACACAAAAAAATCTGCAATTTTTATAGGAGGCCATATTTTAGGTAGAGGTTTAACTGTTAAGAATCTTTCAACATCATTTTTTATAAGATCTCAAGTTAAAAGTTTAGGTGATACAAATTTGCAAATGTGTAGATGGTTTGGCCATAAAAAAAAGAATATTGATATTCACTCTTTATACATTAATTCCGAGAACCTCGAACTTTTTAAGTCAATCTCAAATGCTGACAATGAATTAAGGGAAGAGTTTTGGCAAAGTATGCACACTAATCAACCAGCTGAATGTTTTATTATTAATCTTCAGTCTAGTGAATTATTTAATCTTACTTCTCCACCAAAAAGAAAATTTTTTAAAAAAGATAATGGTTCACTTGCTGGTCAAAATAGATATCTTGAATGGCCAAAAAAGCATTCCAAATTTGAAGAAAATTATAAAATTATAGATGATTTTTTATGTAATAGAGAATCAAAAGAAATGCATAGCAGGGCTAAGGTATATTTTGATATAGAGGCCAGTGAATTTATAGATTTCTTTAAAAAACTCTATATAGAAGATTATTTAACTAATATAACACCAAAAAAATATATTCAATATTTAAATAGATATGAAAGTTCAATTCCTAAAATTAATATTGCTGTTTTTGGAAAAAATAATGAATTATTGACTCGTGAAAATAGTAATGGACATTTTATAAAATATGTAGGTGCTACAAAACAATTAAAAGACTATAAATTTATGGGTGATAAATGGATTGACATGGACAAGGAATTTCATCTAGATATTCAATCAAAAAGAGGATTTAAAAGGGATAAAAATAAAAATATACTCATTACTTTCTATAAAGTAAATCAAAATTATGAAAGTAGATCAAAGTATAAGGAAGATCCTTCATTGGTTGAGGAAGGAAAGAAATTGCCTCCACTAATACTATATGGAATTCACTCACCATTAGGGGGGCCTACAACGATAGTTTTTAAAAATTCTCAGATGATTAAAGAAAGGGCGAAAATTGAAGAATTATGTGAAACATGGCAAAAAAATCAATATGATGAAAACTAATATTGATTCAATATTTCATAATCTTAGGATTCCCTCTTCAAATAATTATACATGTGAAAAATTTAACAATTCAAACCTTTGGATAGTAAAGGATGATGATGGCAGATGTGGGATTTTAATTGATAATGTAATCAACAATAAAAAGTTTAAGGATTATAAAAATCTTGAAATAGAGGAAATAAAATCTTTAAGTACAGATAGTATAGTTTTGAATAATGTCTTAATGGTTAGACACAATGATTCTATTATACCAAAACTTTTTTCAGAGTCATTGAATACATATTTTTCAATAAATCTTAAAAAAAAATATGATATTAAAGATTTACAAAATGCTCTAGATGAGATTGAAGCAATAACTAAAAGCTCAAGAGATAAACTTAATGAAATCGTGGGGGTTTGGGGGGAATTTTATATAATTCATTTTTTATTAATAAATTCATCATCTAACTTTCATAAGCATATAATTAACTCTTGGGAAAGCCCTGACGGAAGATCTTTAATCGATTTAACGTTAAATGTTTCAAAAATTAATATTGAAGTAAAAACTACAACATCGGATAATAGAATTCATCATATTTCAACGTTAAATCAAGTACAGCAAACTGAGGGGTTCAATGGGTTTTTAGCTAGTATTTGTATAAAGGAGGGTGAAGGATTATCTTGTTATGAGTTTAAAAACAATATAAACAAGATTATTGGTAACGAAAATGCTATGTTATTCAATCAAAGAGTAAAAATTAGAGGTGAATCACTATGTAATAACACAAATTTTTCATTTGTAATTAATAATGAAAAAAAACCTAAATACTTTAAATTTAGTGATGTGCCAAAACCAACTATTGTTAATGATATTTTAAAAGTTGAATGGGATTTAATTTTAGAAAATGTGGATTTCATAAATGAGCATGAGATATTAGAGAAGATTAATCTCTCTTAATCTCTAACAAGCTCTTTCCTGTTCTTGAATGAGCATTTTTCCATTCAACTTGGACTTTGAATTCTTTTAAATTTTCAAATTCTCTTGAGTATTTTAATTCAAATTCAACATAACTATCAAGTATATGTTTTTGGCAACTTATCTTTTTTTCAAGTATTGTATTGAAGTCTTTGTCAAATAGCTCCCAAGTAGACTCTATTCTTGCATTATATGGTCTTTTAGATCTAAATAATACTTTCTTCGTTTTTGTTGGCCAATTATTTTTACTTATTAATTCGATATCTGGTCTTTCCAGGTATGAACAAATACCCATTCCAGGTTTTGACATATTTGTTTCAGGATTTTCACAGTGAATCATTTCGTATTTATGGTTTACACCGTTTAAAATCGCATCTGACATCCATGCTTCAAGAGACCTTCTGGGACTTTCACCAGAACCTGAATATATACTTTTTAAAGTACTATCAGTCCAATCTACCCACTTAAAAACACTTAAAGCTTTAAAAAAATCATCTTTTTGAATTATTTTTTTTTCATAATTATTATCCAAATTTTCTTGTGCTTTGTCTCGAACCAAGCTGTATATCTCAAGAAGAATTATAAAAGGAGATCTCATTTGTATTAAACTTTTCCTATTATTGGTAATCTCTTTGGACCAAGAATTGGGTTTATTTTCATCCCAATCTTTGTGATTGCAAATTTCTATCCAGGCCTTAAAATAATTATTAAATTCCTCATAAAAAATATCAAACTCTGTCATTTTTTCTTCCTTTTTTGATGGATTACTTATCCACACCCCTTTAATTCTATCACCTTGATATTTATAACATTTGCTGTAAAATAAATCTCTTGAATAGTTAACCCATTGATCTGCATTAACTAATGTTGAATTTTTCTCATTTTGAGGTAAAAACTGAATTTGATTTTTAAGAACACCATCTTTTGCAAGTTTTGCAGCAATTTCGTATGATAAGATATTTGCTCTGGAATGCAGCCAATCATTACCCCAATTCTCTCTTTCAGCTGATCTAAGGTCTATTTCTCTATAATTTCTAAATTTTCTATTTGGGCTTACAGAATCTATATTAAACCTATGCTGCATAAATAACTCATGAAGTGGATTTAATTTTTTTTGAAGAGTATTTATTTCAGCAAAAACTTTTGCTGTTTCGCTTTCTCCAAAGTCGTTTGGAAAAATAATTATTGGAATTTCTATTTCCTTCTCAACACTTCTGTGAATTCCCTTGATTCTGTGTTGTCCATCTATTAGCCATAAAGGTCTATATTCATAATATATTTTATTTCCTGCCTCATCTCTTTCTTCCTTTTCCATTCTATCTACATATTTATTTCGAAATTCTCCTTTCTCCATTTTTTTTAAAAAAGAACTAAAATCAATTACTAAAGCGTCATTTATGATTTTAGCTGAGTTAGTACTGTTTATAAATAACATAGGTGTATTTGCTACAATATTAGATGACTCTTCAATAAATTGTTCTATTTTTCTAACTCTGCTAACTTCAACCTCTCTTTGCCACTCTTTAGGTTTATACGTATTATCCAAAATTCTACTGGCTGTGTCCGTAACCTTCATAATTGGAGGTAACGATGGCACATAACTTGTTTGAGCTATTTCTCTTACAGGAGCTGAAGAGATATAAAAAATTGTATTTTTTTGAATTATCTTTCTAAGTTTCCAAGTGGTTTTAGGAGGGGGGCTATCATATACAGTTGTTTGTTCACTCTCCCCTTTGTCAATATAGGATAGATGAAAAAATTTTTCATCATAGCCAGATTTAAATATTTGTTTTGTTTTGTCTCTCCATTCACCCCAAACAATTGAATAATCTTTAGGTATATGTTTATTTGGTTCAATTTTGCCTATTTCAGTAATTCTCACACCAAATTCTTGTATATTAAAATTATTAAGCCAATAATTTATATCATCTCTATTGCTATTTCCTGCTTGGTAGTCATTTAGATGATCTATATTAATGGTTTTTATGTTAGGTGCATCGCCTATAAGTAAATCATCTAAAATATTTTTTAAATAGTTTATCTCTTTTTCAATGTATTCTGAATCTTCAAAACTGTCTTTTTTAAGTAATTGGTAATTTAATTTTTCAGTTATTAATTCATATGATAAGTTAAAATCATTCTTATCAAAAAATTGGAATTTCTTTTTAGGGGATTTTTTTAATTTTGATTTTTGTACCAAGTTAATTTCAACTGCTTCAAAGCTCCCTCTCTTATTTTTTTCTAATTTAAATTTCACTAAATCTCCTTCGGCTGGATTCTTATAGCAAACGTCAGAATAATAAAAGAGAAGATCTTCCATTGAGTCTGAAGATATTGTTCCAAAAGTCTTCTCAAGTCTTTTAATCTCTCCTTTACTTAAAATTTCCATAAAATTTTACTTGTTAATACAATTTATAAAATTTTTATTCTGAAACACTAATCTTTACTTAAATTTGATTATGAGAAAAAAACCCCTAACTGTAGTTGAATTGTTTGCTGGCGTTGGTGGTTTTAGAATTGGTTTAGAAGGTTGGAGAGGCAAGTCTTCAACTTCTCTTTTCAAAAAAAAAATAGACAAATCTCTTGTAAATAAATTTAATATAATCTGGAGTAACCAATGGGAGCCATCTACTAAAGCTCAACATGCATCATGGGTTTATGAAAAGAGATTTGAAAATGCTGTACATTCAAATGAAGATATAGAGAATGTAATACAAAATGTAAATAAAAATATTCCAGATTGTGATGTTTTAGTAGGAGGTTTTCCATGTCAAGATTATTCGGTAGCTACTACACTAAAAAACTCTAAAGGTTTAATAGGTCAAAAAGGGGTATTATGGTGGAGTATTGAAAAAATACTTAGAAAAAAGAAAAACAAACCAAAATTCTTAATTCTTGAAAATGTCGACAGACTTCTTAAGTCACCTGCTAACAGAAGAGGAAGAGATTTTGCTGTAATGCTAGGATGTCTAAATAACTTGGATTATGCAGTAGAGTGGAGAGTTATTAACGCTGCTGATTATGGATTCCCTCAAAGAAGAAGAAGAGTTTTTATTATTGGTTATCATAAGTCAACAAAACAATATGATGAATTAAAAAAAAACAACCACGATTGGTTAGATTCTTCAGGAACACTAGCAAAAGCTTTTCCAATTAAAGAGATGGTTCTTGAAGACATTAAATATTTTAAATTACTGGAAAAAAATTCATCTAAGATTTCATTAAAAGATATTAAAACTATATCAAATAATTTTGGTTTTTTAGATAAGATTTCAAAATTCCAAAACTCAGGAATTTGTATCAATAATAGAGTTATAACCTATAAGTCATTTCCAAGATATTCAAAAAAATATAATGATATAAAAAACCTTGAGGATATAATTGAAAATGGTAAAGTAGATAAGTCATTTTTTATTTTTGATGAAAAAGAAAAAGAAAAATGGGTTTATCTTAAAGATAAAAAAAGCGAACCAAGGATTACTAAAGAAGGATTTGAGTATAAATTTTCTGAAGGTAAAATGATATTTCCTGATAAATTAGATAATCCCTCAAGAACAATTATAACTGGGGAGGGAGGCCCTTCACCTAGTAGATTTAAACATGTGATTGAAATTAAGGGTAAATGGAGAAGACTTACTCCGATAGAATTAGAAAGACTTAATGGGTTCCCAGATAATCACACAAAATTAGATGGTATATCTGATTCCAAAAGAGCGTTTTTTATGGGTAATGCTTTGGTTTGCGGTGTCGTTGAAAAAATTGGTATTATGTTATGACTTTCAATGATGAAAATGAGTTAATAGAATATTACTCAAAGTTTAAAAATTTTAGTCTCAAATCAATAAAAGGTTATTCTGCCTCTTATTTTCCTGAAATTAAATTAATTACTAACAAGGGGATAGTTGGTCAGGTTATGGAGTCAGTAATTGGCAACTCACCTAACAACAGTCCTAATCCAGATGTTTTGAATCTTGGAATTGAATTAAAGGTAATGCCGTTAAGAAGAGTATCTAATAATTTAATGCCTAAAGAACGCTCAAAGATAAAGAAGATTAATTATGATAAATTACTTAATGAATCTTGGGAGGATACAAGTCTAAAAAAGAAAATAACTAAAATTTTATTTTTTTTATACGAACAGCCTTCAGGTAAAACATATAATGATTGGGAGGAGTTTATTTTTTTAGGAACATTATTATTTAAAATGGATGGACACTTGAGTCACATAATTAAAAAAGATTGGCAAGAAATTCAATATAAAGTAAAATCTAAACTCGCTCATGAACTTTCTGAGTCAGACTCTAAAATTCTTGGAGCATGCACCTCGGGTAAGGGTAGAATTGAAACATATGGAGGTCATTACAAGGCAAAAGAGAGAAGTTACTCACTAAAGCACAACTACCTTAAGTTATTCTATTTAGAAAATTACAAGAAAAAGAAATTTAAGAGATTAACCAAAGAGTCTTTAGGTCTTGATAAAAACAAATCTAACAATAAGTTTGAATATTTATTTAAGGAAAAAATAAAAGATGAATTAGCTGGGCGCAGTTTAAACGAATTAGTCAATATTTTTAATATTAAAAATATAAATTTTAAAAACGACAAGTCTGCTTTTCCTAGACTTATAAAAAAAGTATTTAACGTTGAATCTGATACTGAGATAAGGAATCTTGAAGAAAATAATATTGTTATTAAAACTATACCGGTTGATGAAAACTATAAACCTTATGAGAGCATGTCATTCAATAAATTTAGTCTTGTTGATCTCTTGTTTCAAGAATGGGATGGAGATAATGATGATGATAAAATAGGATATGAGTCAGAATTTAAAAATTTAATCTCTAGGACTTTTCTTTTTATTCCATTAATTAAATTAAGAGAAAAAGAAAAATATAATTCTTGGAAAGAATGGGTTGTTGGTGAGCCTAAAATTTGGTTTCCGTCTGATAGAGAGTTTAGTATAATTAAAAAAGAGTGGGAATACACAAAGAATATAGTAATTAAGGGAATCAAAGTATGGGATGAAAAGTTTGGACGTGGTTATAGACAGAGAAATAACCTAACCAAAGAAAGTGAGACAGAAATTATTCATCTTAGACCAAAAGCAAGGGATTCAAAAGATATAGATAAAGAATTTTATAACTATTCTAAGAAAAAAATATCAATTTCTAATCAGTGTTTTTGGTTTAATAAAAAATTTATTTTTAACATTTTAAAAAATAAAACTTAAATGAAAATAATCAGATATCATGATTACGGAATGGCATTAGATTCAATGCCCGATGAAAACGGTATAGTTTCTGACAATTTTTATTTTAGTTTATTTGAACTTGATAATGGAAATATCCTTTGTATCCATACTTACAAATCATTCAATAAAAAAACAAAAACTTTTGAATGGAATGAATTTGGGTCAGTAGATAAAGATGGAAATGATATCCTTGTAGGACCTTACAGTATTTATTATTCTCAAGATTACATTTTTGGTGAAGAGTTTTTTACTTGGTTTGATAGAAGTTTGAATACCAAACATAACTATGATGAACTTAAATGGCCAACTCAACAAGAGAAGGACCTTGTAACAAATTTTTATGAGAAGAACATAAAACCTATATATAATTAGCTACTTACCTATACAGAACTTTGAAAATATTGAGCCTAAAATGTCCTGATCTATATCAATTTTACCAGTGATAATAGAAATATTAATAATAGCATCGTTTAGATCTATACTTAGTAAATCACTAGAAATGCCATCTTTTAATCCTTTTTTTACAGACTCAATAGCATTAAGAGAGTTTTTTAGTGCTTCAAGGTGTCTAGAATTAGTAATCACGATACTATTTTCAGAGGAAAGATTTAGGTCTTTAGAAATAGCATTCTTAAGATCTTCAATATTTGTTTGATTTAGAGCTGAAATTTGAAGTAATTTTATATTTTTTGACTTAATTAATTGATTTAGATTTTCTTTATAACTATCTGTATTTAAATTATTTAATAAATCAATTTTGTTTTCAACTATAAAAATATTTAAATCATTTCTTTTATAGCTCTCGACCTCATTTATTAGCTCATTTTCACTAATATCTGACCTATCAAATAAGTATATAAGTACTCTGGATTTGCCTATTTTTCCTTTAGCTCTTTCTACACCAATTGATTCAATCTTATCTGATGTCTCTCTAATACCTGCAGTATCAATAAATCTGAACTTTATTCCATTAATAACTGTTACATCTTCTATCGCATCCCTTGTAGTACCAGGAATGTCCGATACAATAGCCTTATCTTCATTAACTAATGCGTTTAAAAGAGAAGACTTACCAGCATTAGGCTTACCGGCAATTGTAACTGTTACACCTTCTTTAATAACATTTCCGTAGGTAAATGATTCAATTAGACCAGACAACTTGCTCTCAAGAGTATTTAAAAGATCTTTTAAGTCTTTTCTATCTGCAAATTCAACATCTTCCTCAGAGAAATCAAGTTCTAACTCAATTAATGACTTAAAATCAATCAATTTCTCTCTCAACTCTTCAATCTCATTAGAATAACCACCTCTCATCTGCTGCATTGCTACTCTATGGGCTTCTTTGGACTCAGAAGCAATTAAATCACTAACTGCCTCAGCCTGAGATAGATCTTTTTTATTATTTAAATAAGCTCTAAGTGTAAATTCACCTGGTGAAGCTAGTCTTACTCCGGAATTTGTAAAAGATGAGATTATTTCTTGTTGAATATAATTTGAACCATGACAGGATATCTCTACTATATC
The DNA here is from genome assembly GCA_902559905.1 of uncultured Bacteroidota bacterium. Classification (GTDB taxonomy): domain Bacteria; phylum Bacteroidota; class Bacteroidia; order Flavobacteriales; family Flavobacteriaceae; genus Marisimplicoccus. The sequence continues at coordinate 26,267 of CACEJV010000009.1, forward strand.
TTCACCTGTATACGAGTTAGGACCTTTATATAGAGATATTACAACTTCATCAAGAACTTCTTTGTTTACCAAAAAATTACCATAGCTTATAGAATAACCAGTACAATCCTTTAATTTCTTTCCAGATTTAGACTCAAAGAATTTATCAGTTTTAGATATTGAATCTTTTCCTGATAATCTAATAATAGAAATTGCACCAGAACCGGGAGGGGAGGATAGAGCAATTATTGTTCCTTCATTATACATGATTAAATCTGTTTTGTAAAGGTTGCTCTATTTTTATGTTGATTGTTTTCGTAGTTCTTCCAAAGTTGCTGAATAGCAGCATTTTCAATAAGTTCAGGGTTTGTTTCAACTTCAGTAATACCAAACTTATTATAGAATTTCTGTAATTCGTTAAATAAAATTGCGATTACTCCCTTATTTTGAAAATCCGGTCTTACACCTATTAAATATAAAGATCCTTTACTATTAAAGTTTTTAGCATGTAAAAGTCTTAATTTTCCAATTAAGTCAACCTTGCCTTTAATTTTTTTAAGTGCATTTGAAAACGAAGGCATCGTTATGGCAAATGCAACAAGCTCATCATTTTCATCCGTAACACATTTAATAAAACCTGGATTAATATACTTTAAGAATCTATTTTTATAATAATCTATCTGATATTCCTGAATTGGAACAAAAGTTTGAAGCTTATCATATGTTTTACCAAGTAAATAGAACATTTGATCAACATAAGGAACAATCTGCTCAGTTGATGTGAAGTTTAATTTCTTCAGATTATATCTTTTTAGAATCAAATCTGAAAACTTTTTAATTTTTTCTGGCGCATCATCATAATTGGCAATTTTAAGCTCATATTCAACCCATTCTGCTAGCTTACTATATCCATGAGCTTTCATATGATCCTGATAGTAAGAGTAGTTATACATTGTAATCATTGTATTTTTTTTCTCAAATCCCTTGATCAACATACCAGCCTTATCCATATTTGAGAATCCTACAGGACCTTCTATAAACTCAAGATTATTTTTTTTACCTATTTCAATTACTTTTTCAAGTAAAGCTTTTGATACATTTTTATCATCTATAAAATCAAACCATCCAAACCTTACTTTCTTTTTCTTAAGATCTTTAACCTCAATCCAATTTATTAATGCTGCAATTCTCCCCACTATTTTACCATCATTATATGCAAGGAAATAATGAGCAATTGCATTATTAAACACAGGATTTGTTTCTTTATTTAAAACCTCTAGCTCTTCCTTTATAATAGGGGCAACCCAATATTTAGAGTCTTTATACAAGGTATGAGGGAACATGACAAATTTCTTTAATTCATCACTATTCATGACTTCTTTAATGGTAATATTTGAGTCAGATTTCATTTGAAAAAGCAAGTTACCAATAAATAGTTATTTTTCAAGATTTGATTAAATTTGATAAAGGCGTAAACTATGAAGTTTTTATTGGCTTTTTTGACTATTTATCTAATAATTAGATATATAATTCCTTCTATCTTCAAAATGATATTTGCAAGTATGTTTAAATCGGCTAAAAAAAAGACAGATTTCAATAAATCCTCAAACTCAAATAAGAAAAAAACAAATGATAAATACGGAGAATACATAGACTATGAGGATATCGATGAATAAAGTTTTAATTAGAAAATCTCTAATTCATTTGTATACTGCAATTGGATTTGCTGTATTATCTATGATTTTTTATAGTCCACTTCTTGATGGCAAAAAATTATATCAGTCAGATATAAATCAGTATGAGGCAATGTCAAGGGAGATTCAAGAAAATAGAGATAATGTCTCAGATGAGATATACTGGATAGATAATGCTTTTGGTGGAATGCCAACATTTCAACTAGGAGCAAAGTTTGCTTATGATATATTATCACCATTCCATCTTTTATTTAGATTTATCCCTAGACCAGCTCATACTTTATTCTTGTATCTCCTTACAATGTATATTCTTCTTATGGTATTAAAAATTCCATGGAGAATTGCTATTCTTGGATCTGTTGCTTTTGCTTTCTCTACTTACCTGTTAATTATTCTTCAGGTTGGGCACAACACAAAAGCTCTTGCAATAGCATACATTCCACTAGTAGTTGCTGGACTTGTCCTCTTGAGGCAGAATAAGCTATTACCTGGATTCTTAGTTAGTCTCCTGGGTATTTCCCTACAAATAAGAGCTAATCATTATCAAATGACATATTATATGTTAATCCTATTAGGTATATATGTTATAGTTTACCTTATTGACTCTTATAGAAAAAAAGATTTAAAAGAATATTTAAAATATATTGGAATATTTGCTCTTGCAGGAATATTATCATTGGGTTTAAATGCTCCAAATATTCTTTCTACATATGATTACTCTAAATATTCAACAAGATCTCAGAGTGAGCTTAAATTGAATCCTGATGGGACAGAGAAAGAAATTTCTACTGGTCTTGACTATGATTATATCACACAATATAGTTATGGAATTTTTGAAAGTATAAATCTTATTGCACCAAGAGTTCAAGGTGGAGCATCATCAGAAGACATTGGAAGAAATTCAGATTTGTATAAATTTTTAGTTGATAATAATGTTCCAAGAAAACAGGCAGATTCTTTTGTATCATCTGTTCCAACATATTGGGGAGATCAACCAATTCTTGAAGCACCTGCCTATATAGGCGCATCAATATTTTTTCTTTTTATTCTATCTCTATTTATAGTTAAGGGACCATTTAAATGGTGGTTATTGATATCATTGATATTATCATTAACACTTTCGTGGGGTAAAAACTTTCCATTACTTACAAATTTCTTTATTGATTATTTTCCATTCTATAATAAGTTCAGAGCTGTTTCTTCAATTCAGATAATTATAGAGTTTGCAGTTCCATTCCTTTCAGTTATTGGTTTGCATAAATTCCTTAGTGATTTCAATGTAAAGAATATAAATAAGACTTTTATTGTATTTACAGTCCCGTTAGTATTGTTACTTCTTTTTAAAGGTTCACTTTCATTTTCTGGTTTATACGATGGTTATTACTCAAATGCATACGGGCCTGAAATTTTTAGAATGATTGAAGAGGAAAGGCAGAATATTTTTAATAAGGATGTTATAAGGGCAATTATTATTGGAATATTTCTGTTTGCAACACTTAGATCTTATAAATTAATTGGCAGGAATTTTACGTTTCTAATTGTATTTGCAATTGTTTTTATTGACTTATTCAATGTAAATAAAAGATACATTGATAAAGAACTATTCATTGATAAGTCATACAACACATATCAAATGACTGAGTTAGATAATGAAATATTACTTGACACAACTGATTATAGAGTTTTTAATGTTGCTGCAGGTCTTTCAAATGCAAGTAGCTCATATTATCATAATTCTATTAATGGATATCACGCTGCTAAACTTAGAAGATTTCAAGAGTATTATGACTATTTATCTCTTCATGATAACGAGAAACTGTTCAATTCTTTAAATGTTAAATATCTCATAGCTAAAGATGAAAATAATGAAGATCAACTATATCAGAATCCAGATGCTCTTGGAAATGCATGGTCTGTTGACTCACTTATAACAGTTGATACAGCAGATGAATTACTGATTAAATTAAAAGATACTGATATTAGTAAAGTTGCCTTATCTATAAATAATTCTGTTCCACTTTCTATTTCAAAAGTATACAACTCAGGTAATCTAGTTAAAATTAAAAAAACTAAAATCTCATCATCACACATTTCTTATGAGTTTGAATCATTATCTGACCAGCTAATTGTGTTTTCAGAAATTTATTATCCATCTGGATGGGAAGTATATGTTGATGATATAAAATCAGAATATTTTGATGTAAACTATATTTTTAGAGGTATGGTCGTCCCATCTGGGGTTCATAAAATTGATTTTTATTTTTCTCCTACCATAGTAAAAACAGGAATAAATATTAGAATACTAACAATTATAATTACCTTTATTTTAATCGTATACATGGTTTATAAGAAGAATAAATGGGTATAGTAGTAAGGCAATCTTTTTTAAATTTAATTAGTATAGGGGTTGCTTTTCTTATAGGAGCATTTAATACTCTTTATCTTTATCCAACTTATCTGGGTAGTACGTTTCAAGGTCTTGTTATTGCACTTCTAGCAATATCAAACATCGTACAACCATTTATATCATTTGGAACGCAACATGCTGTTATTAGGTACTATTCCAAATACTCAAAAAAAAGAGAAAAAGACGGTCTTTTAACACTTTCAGTTTTAATCCCATTAATAATAATACTACTTTTTGTTCCACTGTTTTTTGCCTACTATGATGAAATTAGACAATATCTATTTCAAAGTGATCAAAGTCTATCAAGATATGCTTATGTTATAATATTCATAGCGATTTCGACATCATTCTTTGAAGTTTTCTATTCATGGCTTAGAGTTAAACTTAAATCTGTATTTGGTAACTTTCTTAAAGAATTATACCCTAGACTCCTAATATCAATTCTTCTTGTTTCATACTCTCTGGGAGTATTAAATTTTGAAGAGTTTATTTTGTTTTTAATTTATGGATACTATCTAAGATTAATAATTGTAGTAATCTATTCTTTCTACATTATCAAACCTAAAATTAATATTAGTTTGAAAGATGACTTTGGAGAGATCTTTAAGTATTGTTTACTGATTTTTTTATCAGGAGCTGCATCAAGTATAATCTTAGATATTGATAAATCAATGCTTTCTTCAATTTTAACTGTCGAGAATGTAGCATACTATTCAGTTGCAGTTTTTATTGCAGCAGTTATTGAAATACCCGGAAGGGCAATGTTTCAAATCTTAAGCCCTGTTGTAGCAGATGCAATAAATAAAAAGCATTTTAGGAAATTAGAAGACTTACTTAAGAAAAGTTCCACGAATCTAGTTTTAGTAGCAAGTCTATTCTTTTTACTGATTAATTTAAACCTAGATGATTTTTATAATATGTTAAATCAGGATGGATATTCAATAGGTATTCCAATAGTAATTATTGTGTCCCTAGGTAAACTTTACACAATGTCGATAGGATGTATTAATAATATTATTTCTAATTCAAAATACTATTATTACACATTTTGGTTCTCGCTGTTTTCCTCAATACTAGCTGTATTTCTGAATATATATCTAATTACTGACTATGGAATCATTGGTGCAGCATATGCAACTCTTATTGTCCTTGTAATAATGAATTCACTGAAGATATACCTTATTAAGGTTAAATTTAACATGCATCCATACAGTAACGATACAATCAAAATTATAGTTCTAAGTATCTTGACATATATTGTATTTACAAACCTTGAACTAGGCTTTCAGCCATTATTAAATATTATAATTAAATCAAGCCTTGTATTTATTTTATATACTCTTGCTGCATATATTTTTAGGCTGAGTGACGACGTAAATATATTTATCGATAAGTTTAACAAGAACTGGTAGCTCTATCCAATCTTTTTTTGAGATATTTACCGGTATATGATTCTTTGCTTTTAATTAAATCCTCTGGAGTTCCCTTAGCAACTATATTTCCACCCTTATCTCCTCCTTCTGGACCAAGGTCAATTATATGATCTGCACAGGAAATCATATCAAGGTTATGCTCTATAACAAGTATTGAATGACCCATTCTAATCAATTTATTAAATGTATTTAGTAGTTTTTTTACATCATGAAAATGCAGACCGGTGGTAGGTTCATCAAAAATGAAAAATGTCTTATCAAGCTGATCTCCTTTTCCAATAAAAGAGGCTAGCTTAATTCTTTGAGCTTCACCTCCTGATAAAGTATTAGAAGACTGACCTAAAGAAACATAACCAAGTCCAACTGATTGAAGGGGTAGGAGTTTATTGACAATTTTTGTCTGGTTATACTTTCTGAAAAATTGAATTGCATCATCAACAGTCATATTTAATAACATATCAATACTAACTCCATTATACTTAATTGAAGTAATTTCATTTTTAAATCTTTTTCCTTTACATATTTCACACTCAAGCTCTACATCTGCCATAAACTGCATTTCTATCCTTACAATTCCTTCTCCTTTACATTCATCACATCTTCCACCATCTGTGTTAAATGAAAAGAATTTCGATTTAAACCCCTTTGAAACAGACTGAGGTATTTTTGAATATAACGTTCTAATATCATCGTAAACTTTTAAATATGTTACAGGGTTTGAGCGAGAAGATCTTCCAATGGGGTTCTGATCAATAAACTGAACAGATTTGATTTTACTTAAATTCCCAGTTAAATCAATAAATTTTCCTGGTTTTTGAGAATAATCTCTAAAATAATTAAGTAATGCTGGATATATTATTTTCTTAACTAATGTAGACTTCCCACTTCCTGACACTCCTGTAATCATTGATAGACAACCTAAAGGAATCTTTACATTTATGTTTTTTAAATTATTCTCTTGGGCACCATTAACATTAATGAAATATTCTGGTTTCTTTCTTTGGCTTGGATACTCAATTTTCTCAACTCTTCTTAAATATTTTGAAGTCAGTGTATCTGAATCCAATAACTGATTAACTGTTCCTTGCCCAACTATTTCACCTCCTAGAGATCCTGCCATAGGGCCAATATCAACAATATGGTCAGCAGATAAAATGATTTCCTCATCATGTTCTACAACGATCACAGTGTTACCTATATCTTTTAAATTTTTTAAAATCTTAATAAGATTATCATTATCTCTTGAATGAAGACCAATAGATGGTTCATCTAGAATATATGTTGAGCCTACTAGGCTACTTCCAAGAGAAGATGCTAGATTAATTCTTTGAGTTTCTCCTCCTGACAAAGTATTTGCTTTTCGGTTTAGTGTTAGGTATCCTAATCCTACATTATTCATATAGTCAATTCTATTGTTAATCTCTTTTAAGATTCTAGCTGATATTTCTTTGTCAGTTTTATTTATTTTAATCTCATTAAAAAACAATCCAAGTTTATCAATAGGCATTGCCAATATTTCAGGTAAATTTTTGCCATCTATTTTTACATGATAGGATTCTTCTCTAAGCCTACTTCCTTTACATTTATTACATAGGGTTTTACCACGATATCTTGATAAAAGAACTCTATTTTGAATTTTATAATTTTTTTTCTCTAAGTATTTAAAGAATTTATTTATACCTGTAAAATGCTCATTCCCATTCCATAGAGTTTCAATTTCCTCTTTTGATAACTTATTATATGGTTTATATATAGGGAATTTAAATCCATCGGCATTATTAATCAATTTCATGTAATACTTCCTTAAACCTGTTCCTCTCCAGGGAGCAATTGCATCGTCATATACTGATAATGCTTTGTTAGGGATTACTAGTTCTTCATCAATTCCTATTGTTTCTCCAAATCCATCACATTTTTTACATGCACCAAAAGGATTGTTGAAACTAAAGAGATGTATAGATGGTTCAATAAATTTTATACCATCCATCTCATATTTGTTAGAAAAAGTTATTTCTTTACCCTTCTCAATGTCATAAATAGAACAAACACCTTTTCCTTCGTAAAATGAAAGTTGAACAGAATCTGAAACTCTTGATTTAAAATCTTCGTCATGCTTTACCACTAATCTGTCAACAACTAGATTAAAATCCAATATTTCCTTTCCATTAATATCATTAAGATCAATTATTTCACCTTTCTTAAAAATTCTAACAAAACCCTGCTTCTTAAGTATTTCAATTCTTTCCGTTGACTTTTCTTTTGTTGATGATTCAATTGGTGATAAAAGAAGAAGCTTTGTCTTAGCATCAAAGCTTATTATTTTATCAACAACGTCAGATACTGAATCTTTTTTTACAATTTTATTTGAAACAGGAGAGTATGTTTTACCGATTCTTGCAAATAATAGTTTTAAGTAATCATAAATCTCAGTCTTAGTTCCTACAGTTGACCTTGGATTTGATGTGTTGATTTTTTGTTCAACAGCTATTGCAGGTGATATACCTTTTATGTAATCAACTTTTGGCTTATTTAACTTACCCATAAATTGACGAGCATATGATGATAAACTTTCCACATACCTTCTTTGTCCCTCAGCATATAGAGTATCATAGGCTAGTGATGATTTACCTGACCCTGATAAACCAGTAACTACTATAAATTTATTTCTGGGTATTACAACATCAATATTCTTTAGGTTATGAAGCTTTGCACCTTTAATGATGATGTTATGTTTGGGGTCAATCTTAGAAATATCTTTCATTAAGCCTAAAAAATGCAAAATTACTTAATAAGTTTATTAATTATTGATTTCCTACCAATAGTTTTTGTTATAATGTCATTGTTAATATCCCATCCTCGCGCAGGGCAATATTCCCTTCCATAAAAGATTATTCTTAAATGGAGTTCATTCCATTTTTCTCTAGGAAAAATTCTTTTAGCATCTTTTTCAGTTCTCTCAACATTTTTTCCATTTGATAATCCCCATCTAAACATAAGCCTGTGTATATGAGTGTCAACTGGAAATGCTGGTTGTCCAAATCCTTGAGATACAACTACACTAGCTGTTTTATGACCAACAGAGGGAAGTTCCTCCAACTTGCTAATATCCTCTGGAACTCTACCATTGTATTTGTCAATTAATATTTTTGATAAATTCCAAATACCTTTTGACTTTGTAGGGGAGAGGCCAACAGGTTTAATTATCTCTCTAATCTCATCAATTGATAATTTGATCATATCATAAGGATTATCTGCCTTGTTAAATAAATTAGGTGTTATCTCGTTTACTTTCTTATCAGTACTTTGTGCAGAGAGAAGAACAGCGATCAATAATGTATAGGGGTCTTTATGATCTAACGGGATTTCAAGAGTTGGATAAATTTCCTCAAGCTTATTTATTAGGAAATCAACTTTTTCTTTTAGTTTCATTTAGTTACTTTTGAAAAAAAAATTATGTTAAAAGTAGGCGATAATATACCAAATATAAATGTAACAACCCACAAGGGAGAAACTATTAACCTTACAAATTTTAAAGGAAAGAAAGTTATCCTTTTCTTTTATCCAAGAGCAAATACACCAGGTTGTACTGCACAAAGCTGTAATCTAAACGATAATTATTCTAAACTCACATCTCAGGGATATGAAGTCATTGGAGTAAGTCCTGACACTGTGGATAAGCAAAACAAGTTTGCTGATAAATTTGGATTCAAATATAACTTATTAGCTGATGATTCTAGAGAATTAATTGATGCATTTGGAGTTTGGGGAAAGAAAAAATTTAGAGGAAATGAGTATGAAGGAGTTCTTAGAACTACATTTATAATTGATGAAGAAGGAATTATTGAAAGAGTAATTGATAAGGTCAAAACTAAAGACCATGCTGATCAAATTCTTGATTAACTATTTATAACCAAACATTTTTTTCTTAATTATCAAATCAGACACACCTTCTGGAAGTTTATCCTCCCAACCAGGGGTATTATTCTTTATTTGTTTTAGTACGTCTTTAGAGAAGATATTGAGATAATCTTTGTTAAATTCTAAGTCACGAATCTTATCATTAACCTTGAAGTATTTATAAAATTCTTTCATATTATCTTCAAGTTTTAAGTTAGTAGAGTCGATTACAGTGTCTTTTTGTTTATCTAATACAGGATATAGGTATATCTTCATGTTATTCTTGAAAATATTACCAAAAGCCTCCAATATTCCTCCTTTTACACCATCATAATATTTTTCATCAAAAATTTCTATAAGGTTTGTTACTCCCATTGTTAACCCTAGTTGTTTTTTTGTATATCTAGTTAAATATTTAACAAGCTTATAATACTCTGAAAAGTTTGAAATCATAACCATATGACCTAGTGAGCAAAGTAATTTCGCTCGATCTAAATAGTCACTATCATCAATATCTCCTGTAGACCTTAAGTTAGAGAGGGTAATTTCAAGTAATACAATTGTATTCTCTTTCTTGACACCTTTCTCCTCTAGAAACGCTTCAAGAGATTTCTTAAACATTTCTTCATTCACTTTAGTTATTGGTCTATAGCTTCCTCTAAGTGTTAATATGTTCTTTTTATAGAGAACTTGAGCAGGTAAGACATTAGTTCCAGTCTCATCAAATACAACTGCATCAGTCATTCCCAGTCTAACTAGTTCAAGGCTTATTAACCTATTGTCAACGTCTTTAAAAAGAGGACCGCTAAAATTAATAGTATCAATTTCAATTGATTGATCATCAATATGATCATATAAGTATTTCATCAACTTAAGTGGCTCATTATGCTTGTAAAAAGCGCCGTAAATAAGGTTAACACCCATTATACCAAGGCTCTCTTGTTGAAGCTTAGCCTCGTTTTGATGAAATCTTAAATGAAGTTTAATTTCAGAATAGTCATCATTTGGGTCAGTCTGAAAACGAATCCCCATCCATCCATGACCTTTAAATTTTTTTACAAAATCAATTGTAGCAACAGTATTAGCATAAACAAAAAAGAATTTGTTTGGATAGTCATCCCTCGAAATTCTTTTTTCTAGTAGATTCATTTCGTGGGAAAGCATTTTATCTAATCTATTCTGTGTAACATATCTTGAATTATCCTCCTTACCATATATACTATCACTAAAACTCTTGTCATAAGCGCTCATTGACTTTGCAATTGTTCCTGATGCAGCACCAACCCTATAAAAATGTCTAGCTACCTCTTGACCAGCACCAATTTCAACGAATGTTCCGTATATATTCTCGTTTAGGTTTATTCTTAAAGACTTTCTTTGGACTGAAGGTCTTGACTCATAATCCTTATCCCCAGGAAGAATAATATTCATCAATTTTTTTATAAAATTACAAAGATTAAATAATAAAAAAGAATAAATTATCATAGATTTATGTGTGCTAAAAATAATTTTTTTAGGAACAGGTACTTCACAGGGTATTCCAGTTATAGGAAGTGATCATCCAGTATCTTTCAGTAAAGATCTGAAAGACAAAAGACTAAGATCCTCTATTTTAGTTCAATATGGTGATATTGGTTTTAATATTGATTGTGGACCTGATTTTAGACAGCAAATGTTAAGAGCTAATTGCAAAAAACTTGATGCAATTGTTTTCACTCATGAGCATGCTGATCATACATCTGGTCTTGATGATACTCGACCATATTTTTTTAGACAAGGAAAGATTCCAATTTATCTTCATGAAAGAGTCTTAAAATCATTAAAAGAAAGGTTTGCATATATTTTTGATCCAAGCAAAAAATATCCAGGCGCACCTGACTTTGAGGTAAATCTAATTAATAAGGATAGTAAGTTTCAGATTAAAGGGTTAACAATAACACCTGTTGAGTCTATGCATATGAAACTTCCAGTATTAGGCTTTAGAATTAATAATTTTGCATACTTAACAGATGTTAAGACAATCCAAAAAGAAGAACTAGAAAAGTTAAAAAATCTTGACGTTTTAGTCATTAATGCTTTAAGGTTTGATCCACACCCATCACATTTGAATGTTGATGAAGCGATTGAAGTTATTAATCAAATAAATCCAAAAACAACATACTTTACCCATATAAGTCATAATATGGGATTCCATGAGGAGGTCTGTGAAAACCTTCCAGCTAATGTAAGTCTTGCTTATGACGGATTAGTAGTTGAATTAGATTAAATACTTGTATCGTTAATCCAATTTAATAAGCTGATTAAATTTTCTTGAGATATTGTGTGACCAGAATCAAATTTATCATAGGTCAAATCATTATTTTTTGAAAGTTTTAAGATATGATCATCAACTATATTTAAAGGAA
>CACEJV010000010.1:0-35161 GCA_902559905.1 uncultured Bacteroidota bacterium
TATCTATCATACAAAGAACTTTACAAGCAAACATGTACTTTTTCTAATGCTCTTAGAAGTAAAGGAATTAAGAAAGGAGACAGAGTTATTATCTACATGCCAATGGTTCCAGAGGCAGCTATTGCTATGCTTGCTTGTGCAAGAGTGGGCGCAGTGCACTCAGTTGTCTTTGCTGGCTTTTCCGCTGCATCTTTAGCAGATAGAATAAATGATTGTGAGGCAAAGATAGTATTAACATCTGATGGAAACTTTAGAGGAAATAAGACAATTCCTGTTAAAGATGTAGTTGATGAAGCTCTTGAAAAATGTTCTTCAATTGAAAGTGTTATTGTTCTAGAAAGGACAAAACAAAATATTAATATGGAGGACGGAAGAGACTTTTGGTGGCATGAATGTATTGAGGATGAATCTAATATATGCGATTCTGAAGTTATGGATTCAGAGGACTTATTATTTATTTTATATACATCAGGCTCAACAGGTAAGCCAAAAGGTGTTGTTCATTCTTCAGCTGGATACATGGTATACTCTTCTTATACATTCTTAAATGTATTCCAATATGATGAAGAAGATATTTATTGGTGTACTGCCGATGTAGGATGGATTACAGGACATTCTTATATAGTATATGGACCTTTACTTTGTGGTGCCACTACAGTAATGTTTGAAGGCGTTCCAACATATCCTAATGTTAGTCGTTTTTGGGATATAGTTGATAAATATAAGATTAATCAATTCTATACAGCACCAACTGCAATTCGAGCTCTTCAAGCTCATGGTCTAGAGCCACTTAAAAATAACTCACTCGATTCATTGAAAGTTATTGGATCTGTCGGAGAACCAATAAATGAAGAAGCATGGCATTGGTACCATGATAATGTTGGTAAAGGAAAGTGTCCTTTAGTTGATACATGGTGGCAAACTGAAACAGGTGGTATAATGATCTCAGCACTTGCAGGAATTACTCCTAACAAGCCAGCTCATGCTTCATTGCCATTACCAGGTATTATGCCTGTAATCGTTGACGCGGATGGTAATGAATTAAATGAAAATAATGTTCAAGGTAATTTATGTATTAAATCTCCTTGGCCATCTATCATAAGGACTACATATGGTGATCATAAAAGATGCATTAATACATACTTCTCAAACTATAAAGGTATGTACTTTACAGGTGATGGAGTTAAAAGAGATCATGATGGATACCTGAGAATACTTGGTAGAGTTGATGACGTAATTAATGTATCAGGTCATAGAATGGGAACAGCTGAGGTTGAAAATGCGATTAATGAGCATGAAGATGTAATTGAATCAGCTGTTGTTGGATATCCTCATGATATTAAAGGTGAGGGTATATATGCATATGTTATAGTAGGTACAAAATTAAATGATGATAAAATTAAGGATGAGATAATAAATGTTGTAAGAAAAGTTATAGGACCAATTGCAAAACCAGATAAAATTCAAATTGTTAGTGGTTTACCCAAGACTAGATCTGGTAAGATAATGAGAAGAATCCTTAGAAAGGTTGCAAGTAATGATTTTCAGAACCTTGGAGACACATCTACACTTTTAAATCCTGATATTGTTACAGAAATTATAGATGGAGCTATTATCTAAATAATTTTTCTAACTTAACCCCCCTTGACCCTTTTACCAAAATATTCATATTTTTTAAACTTTTAAATGAATCAGATCGTGCTATTTCATCTGTGTTTGAAAACTTAAAAAAATATTCCCCATCAGTATTACAATTTGAAAAATTATCACCTACTAAATAGACTTTACTATAATCTTTATTTTTAACAAAATCAACTACTTTTTGATGTTCATGATCTGAATACTCTCCAAGTTCAAACATCTCTCCCAATATTAATACTCTATTATTTATATTCATATTTTCAAAATTTGAAATAGCTGCTAACATGCTTGTAGGATTAGCGTTATATGCATCTAAATAGATATTATTACTATCAAAAGTTAAAATTTCAGACCTATTGGAGTCATTTGAAAATTTATTAAGTCCTTCTTGAATTTCTTCATTTGACAAGTCAAGGAACTTTCCAATTGTAATACTTGAGGCCAAATTTGAAAAGTTATATTCACCGTAGAGATTTGAATTAAACTCGAATCCATCAGTTTTAAGTTTCAAAGATGAATTATCTTTTTTATAATCAAATATATACTCTGAATCTTTGCCGCTTCCAAAAGTCACCGCAAGGTCTCCTTTACAATTTTCTACTTGTAATTTATCATCATTATTTAAAATTATGTGACCATAGTTTTCTGTTAAATATTCAAACATCTCAGTCTTACCTTTTATAACCCCTTCAAAACTTCCAAAACCTTCAAGATGAGCATACCCGTAATTAGTAATTAATCCTATATCTGGCATAGCAATTTCACATAATCTTTTTATTTCTCCAACATGGTTAGCACCCATCTCTATAATTGCAACATCAATATCATCTTTTATATTAAGTAGTGAGATTGGAACTCCTATGTGATTATTCAAATTCCCTTTTGTCTTGATTACATTATACTTTTGAGAAAGGATTGAATAGATTAGATTCTTAGTGGTAGTTTTACCGTTACTACCAGTAATTCCAATAACTTTTGTATCAAATAGAGATCTATGATAATTGCTTAAATCTTGAAGAGCTTTTAAACTGTTTTCTACATAAACTATATTATCATGAATATCCTTTTGCTCAACATCGTCAACAATTGAAAACTTTGCACCCTTTTCAATTGCTTCCATTGCAAAATTATTACCATCGAAATTATCTCCTTTTAATGAAAAATACATTTCATCTTTATTAATTTTCCTAGTATCAATAGACACACCTGAGCAAGAATTGAAAAGAGAATATAATTTTTGAGTGTCCAACCTAATTTTATTGCAATATACTAAAGAAATCAGTATTTTTGCTGCGTCATTTGATTACAGATTTCAACTTTATAATATGAAAAAAATTACTGGAAAGACTTATTTAGATTGGTATGAAAATATGCTTTTATGGAGAAAGTTTGAGGATAAACTTGCTGCTAAATATATTCAACAAAAGATAAGAGGTTTTTTGCATCTTTATAACGGCCAAGAAGCAGTTCTTGCTGGCTGTATTCATTCCATAGATCCTAAAAAGGACAGAATGATTAGTTCATATAGAAGCCATGTTCATGCTATAGGTTTAGGAGAGGATCCAAAATTTGTAATGGCAGAATTATTCGGTAAGGCAACTGGTACATCTGGAGGTTTAGGTGGCTCAATGCATATTTTTTCAAAAAAATATAATTTTTTTGGAGGTCATGGAATTGTTGGAGGTCAGATTCCTTTAGGTACTGGAATTGCTTTTGGTGATAAATATTTTAAAAGAGATAATGTTACTTTGTGTTTTCTAGGAGATGGTGCTATTAGACAAGGAGCATTTCATGAGTCAATTAATCTTGCAGCATTATGGAAACTACCTGTTATATATATAGTTGAAAATAATGGTTATGCTATGGGAACATCAGTAGCAAGAACAACAAGTCAGGAAGATCTCTGGAAATTAGGTGAGCCATACGAAATGCCTTCAATGCCAGTAGATGGTATGGACCCAGTTAAAGTTGCTGAGGTAATTGATAAATGTGTAAAACATGCAAGAGCTGGAAAAGGTCCTTCACTTCTTGATGTAAAAACCTACAGGTATAGAGGTCACTCGATGTCTGATGCTCAACAGTATAGAACTAAAGAAGAAGTCGAAGAGTATAGAAAAATTGATCCAATTACTCAGGTTGAAAAAATTATTCTCTCAAAGAAATATGGAACTAAATCTGATATTGAAAAGATTGATAAAAAAGTTAAAAAAATAATTGCAGAGTGTGAAGAATTTTCAGAGTCATCTCCATTTCCAGATACTTCTGTTATGTATGATGTTGTTTACGAGCAAAATGATTATCCATTTATTAAACATAAATTAGATTAATATGGCTGAGGTTATAAATATGCCAAGACTGAGTGATACTATGGAAGAGGGTACTCTTGCAAAGTGGTTCAAAAAAGTTGGAGATGATGTTAAAGAAGGAGAGATTTTAGCAGAAATTGAGACAGACAAGGCTAC
Organism: uncultured Bacteroidota bacterium; assembly: GCA_902559905.1. Taxonomy (GTDB): domain Bacteria; phylum Bacteroidota; class Bacteroidia; order Flavobacteriales; family Flavobacteriaceae; genus Marisimplicoccus. The sequence continues at coordinate 4,104 of CACEJV010000010.1, forward strand.
AATGGAGTTTGAATCTTTTCATGATGGAGTTCTTCTTCATATAGGAATAGATGAAGGTTCTACAGCTCCAGTAGATAGTATAATTGCTGTAATAGGTTCAAAAGGAGAAGATATATCGTCACTAATCAATGGCGATTCTACACCAGAAGTTAAAGAGGAGCCTAAAGTAGAAGTTAAAGAGGAGCCTAAAGTAGAAGTTAAAGAGGAGCCCAAAGTAGAAGTTAAAGAGGAGCCCAAATTAGAGGTTAAACAGGAAGCTGACCCAATAACTCATGATCAACCAAAGTTTGACTCTAATGGCAGAATACTTATTTCACCATTAGCAAAAAAACTTGCATCTGAAAAGGGAATAGATATTTCATTAATTAAAGGGACTGGTGATAATGGAAGAATTATAAAGAGAGATATAGATTCATATAAACCTACAAATTATGGTCATTTTACTCAACTAAAGCCTCATGTTAAAGAATCATCATATGAGATTCCCAACAATACTATGAGAAAAGCTATTGCAAAGAGATTGTCTGATTCAAAATTTTCAGCTCCTCATTATTATCTAAACATTGAGCTGGCAATGGATAACATGATATCATTTAGGCAACAATTTATAAATACTCAAAACATAAAAATCTCATTTAACGATATTATAGCTAAGGCTGTTGCACTATCTCTTGCTAAGCATCCAAAAGTTAATTCTAGATGGTATGATGATAAAATCTTTTATAGTGAGCATGTTCATCTTGGTGTTGCTGTTGCAGTTGAAGATGGCTTAGTTGTACCTGTTGTAAAGTTTGCAGACTCTAAGGATCTTCCTGAGATTAATTCAGAAATAAAGGATTTTGCTGAAAGAGCAAAAAACAAAAAATTAAATCCATCAGAAATTGAAGGAAGTACATTTACTATTTCTAATCTTGGCATGTTTGGTATAGAAAGTTTTACATCAATAATTAATCAACCTAATTCTGCGATACTTTCCATTGGTGCAATAATTCAAAAACCAATAGTTAAAAATTCAGAGATAGTCATTGGAAATACTATGAAGTTAACATTAGCATGTGATCATAGAACAGTTGATGGTGCTACTGGTTCATTGTTTCTCAAAACTTTGAAAGATTACATTGAAAATCCAGTCTCAATTCTAATCTAATGAAAACTATACTTGTGTCCGGAACAAGCTCTGGTATAGGCTATGAAATATGTCTTCAGGCTCTTAAGCTTAAATATAAAGTTATATCTATATCAAGAAATTCTAAGCCTCTTGAAAAAATTAAGGGAATTGATTGTTACTCAGTTGACATAACAGATAATGATCAATTAAATAATTTAGTTGAGGATTTGAAAAGTAAAAAAGTTAAAATTGACTTTTTAATCAATAATGCAGGTCATCTCAAAAATGAAACTTTTAATAAAACTTCGTATGAATCCTTTAAGCAAACATACGATGTAAATGTTTTTGGCTTAGCTCAAATTACAAGATTGCTTTTACCTATAATTAATAAGTCAGGCCATGTTATAAACATAAGTAGTATTGGAGGTGTAAATGGTTCAAAAAAATTTCCTGGTCTATCAGTTTACTCAAGCAGCAAGGCTGCGGTTATTGCTTTAACTGAAGTACTAGCAGAGGAATTTCCTAATGGCCCTTCTTTTAATGTTCTTGCTCTAGGTGCTGTCCAAACAAAGATGCTTAAAGAGGCTTTTCCTGAGTATGTTGCACAAATAAATCCTGATGAAATGGCAAGTTATATATTAGATTTTGCTTTAAATGGTGGGAAATTATTTAATGGAAAACTTATATCTGTTTCAAACTCAACTCCCTAATTTTCCAACTTTCCTTAGTAATTCAGATGAATAGACAAAGTCGTTAACTAGTTTGTTATTGGTATTTAGAATTTTTTTATTATTTCCTTCCCAGACTTTTTCTCCTTGAACTAAAAAAATAATTTTATCCCCAATCTCCATAACTGAATTCATGTCATGGGTATTTATGACAGTTGTAATATTGTACTCAATTGTTATCTCTTTAATTAACTTGTCAATTATTATAGCTGTCTTTGGATCAAGTCCGGAATTAGGCTCGTCACAAAAAAGATACTTTGGATTTAAAACAATAGCTCGTGCTATTGCAACTCTTTTTTTCATTCCGCCAGATATTTCAGAAGGATATTTATTATCTGCATCTTTTAAGTCAACTCTATTAATTACTTCTTGAGCTCTCAATAACATTTCTTTATCAGTTTTATTTGAAAACATCTTCATTGGAAAAATAATATTCTCTAACACAGTCATTGAATCAAATAAAGCACTTCCTTGGAAAACAGTTCCAACTTCTTTCCTTAAGTGAGCTAGTGCTGATATATTATCCTTATCAAACCTTTCATTATCAAAATAAATATTTCCTCTCTCAACCTCAAGAAGTCCTAGTAGACATTTCATTAAAACAGTTTTCCCTGATCCACTCTGACCAATTATTAGATTAGCCTTTCCCTTATCAAAAACAGTTGAAATTTCTTTTAAAATTTCAACGCCGTCAAATGATTTTGATATTTCTTCTACTTTAATCATTAGGCTAATAAAAGTTGAGTTACTATAAAGTTAATTATGATAATTACTATACTTGTCCAAACAAAAGATATATTACTTGCTTTACCCACTTCCAATGCACCACCTTTCATAAAGAATCCATGATAAGAAGGAATTGTAGCTAAAATAAATGCGAATAATGTTGTCTTTACATATGCATATATTACATGGAACACTTTAAAATCTAGTTGAATTCCTTGAATAAAATCAAAACTTGTAGAAAATCCTGCATAAACACTGGCCACGTAACCACCTAATATTCCAAGAAACATAGCCATGGTAATTAAAAATGGATATAACATTAAAGAAATAATTTTAGGAAAAATTAAATAATTAAATGAATTAACACCCATTACTTCTAGCGCATCTATTTGCTCTGTCACTCTCATAGTTCCAATACTAGATGTAATAAAAGATCCAACCTTTCCTGCCATAATTATAGAAATTAGAGTTGGAGCAAACTCTAAAATTACTGATTGTCTTGTTGCAAATCCAATAAGATTTCCTGGTAGAAAAGGACTCTCGATATTAAGGGCAGTCTGAATTGCAACCACACCTCCTACTAAAAAAGACATGAAAGCTACAATCCAAATTGAGCCAATAATGAGATCATCAATTTCTTGAACAATTAATTTTTTTAAAACATTCCACTTAGTAAATTTTGTAAAAGTGTATTTAATCATTAAAAAGTACCTACCTATATGAAAAAAAAGTTTCATTATGATTAAATCTTATAGGTTATAGCATTTATATTCATACCCGCTCCTACACTTGCAAACATTATTATATCTCCTTTATTTAAGACATGTCCTCCATAGTTGTTTCTTTTAACTATATCAAAAAGAGTTGGAATCGTAGCTACTGAACTGTTACCAAATTCTTCTATGTTCATTGGAAGAACATCCTCTGGTGGAGTACTTTTATATAGTCTATAAAATCTATTAATAATTGCTTCATCCATTTTTTTATTAGCCTGATGAATAAATATTTTTTTAAGATTGTCAATCTTACATTTTGATTCATCAAAACATGATTTCATGGCTATTGGAACATTCGATAGTGCAAATTCGTATACTTTTCTACCCTGCATTTTGATAAATTTCTTATCGTCACTTTCTCTTAAGTCTTTATCATATGATGAGCCATAGAATATAAAATCATTTTCACCCTCATAGGTAAAAGTTGCAGATTTATGAGATAATATTCCCCCATCATAAGATTTGTCTTTCTCTAATATGGTAGCACCAGATCCATCTGCATATATCATTGAGTCTCTATCGTTTTCATCTAAAATTCTTGAAAGTGTATCACAACCAATTATTAAACATTTACTCGCCATTCCAGACTTAATAAAAGATTTTGCTTGAATCATTCCTTCTACCCATCCTGGGCAACCACAAATAATGTCATATGCTACACAATTTGGATTTTTGATTTTAAGCTTTGCTTTAACTTTTGAAGCAATTGAGGGAAGTGTGTCTACTTGTCCACTATTACATGAAATATCTCCTGCATTATGAGCGACAATTATATAGTCTAATGTTTCTTGATCAATTTTTGAATTAATAATTGCACTTCTTGCGGCATCTGTTGCTAAGTCAGAAGAATTTATTTCATCAGAAGCATATCTTCGCTCGTAGATACCAGTTATAGACTTAAATTTTTCGATTATTTCTGAATTTGAACTTTGAATATCACTTCCATCTCTATCAAGGAATTTATTCTGAAGAAAATCTGAATTTTTCTTTGTGATATCTGGTGTGCAGCTTCCTGTACCAGTTATTCTGTAGTTCATTTTATAAAATTACTTAAATTATTGATAAGTCTCTATAGGAGGGCAGCTACAAATTAAATTCCTGTCACCATAAGCTTCATCTACTCTTCTAACTGATGGCCAAAATTTATTAGTTTTTAAATAGCTTTTAGGGAAGGACGCGTCTTCTCTACTATAGGGATATGGCCAGTCTGTGGACGTCAACATCTTTAAAGTATGGGGTGAATTCCTGAGCATCTCTCTTTTGGAATCATCACCAGAAATAATCTCAGTATAAATTGAATTAAGAGCTTCACAAAATTTATCTAATTCATTTAAATTTTCACTTTCAGTAGGTTCTATCATCATAGTGCCGGGGACAGGAAATGAAACAGTTGGAGCATGAAATCCATAATCTATTAGTCTTTTAGCAATATCTACAACTTCAATATTATATTTTTTGAAATCTCTACAATCTATGATAAATTCATGAGCTGATCTTCCATTTTCTCCGCTGTAAAGTATTTTATAATTTTTCTCGAGTTTAGTCTTCAAATAGTTTGCATTTACTATCGCTATTTCAGTGGATTTTCTAATACCCTCTCTACCTAACATCCTTATATATCCGTATGATATAATACAAACAAGTGCAGAACCCCAGGGAGCTGATGAAATTGCCTCAAGTGAATCATCTCCACCTGTCTTAATTAATGGATTAGATGGAAGAAATTCTTTAAGATGTTCTGCCACACAAATTGGCCCAACACCAGGACCACCTCCTCCATGAGGAATTGAGAAAGTTTTATGTAGATTCAAATGACAAACATCAGCACCAATTATTTTTGGACTTGTCAAGCCAACCTGTGCGTTCATGTTGGCACCATCCATGTATACTTGACCACCATTTTGATGAATTAAGTCATTAATTGATTGAATCTCAGATTCAAATACTCCATGAGTAGATGGGTAAGTAATCATCAATGCAGCAAGGTTATCTTTATGCTCTTTTACTTTAGTTTTAAGATCTTCAAAATCAATATTTCCTCTCTCATCAGTATTAATAACCACTACTTTTAATCCGGCCATAATTGCTGATGCAGGATTAGTTCCATGTGCAGAAGATGGAATTAAACATATGTTTCTGTGACTATCACCTTTTTTATCTAAATAAGATTTGATTACCATTAATCCACTGTATTCTCCTTGAGCACCAGAATTAGGTTGTAAAGAAGTTGCAGCAAAACCTGTAATTTCTGAAAGGTACCTTTCTAATCTATTTATTACCTCGTGATATCCTTTTGCTTGATCAACAGGGACAAAAGGATGTATGCTACTCCACTCCGTCCAACTTAATGGTATCATTTCTGAAGCTGAATTTAGCTTCATAGTGCAAGATCCAAGTGAAATCATAGACTGAGTTAGAGATAAATCCTTATTTTCTAATGATTTTATATATCTCATTAATGAAGTCTCAGAGTGGTATGAATTAAAAACGGGATGAGATAAAATGTTGGATTTTCTTTCATTAACAACTTCGATATCTTTTGGGAATTCTTTAATATTTGATTCTTTTTTAGCATAGTCTTCAAAAACTGAAATAATTTCTGTTAGATCATTTAAGTTAGTTTTTTCATTTACAGAAATTGATATTTCATTATCTGAGAGATAGCAAAAATTAATCTTTTTTATAACTGCTAATTCTTTTATTTTTTTTGATTCACATATAACAGTTACTGTGTCAAAGAAATTAGAATATTTAATTTGAAGTCCAATAGATTTTAAACTTGTTTTTAGATAAACAGCCTTAAGGTGAATTGATTTTGAAATTTCTTTTAAGCCATTTGGACCATGATAGACTGCATACATTCCAGCCATTACTGCTAACAGAACTTGTGCAGTACAGATATTTGATGTTGCTCTGTCTCTTTTAATATGTTGTTCTCTAGTTTGAAGAGCCATCCTAAGTGAATAATCTCCATCTAGATCCTTGGTTACACCAATAATTCTTCCTGGTATGTTTCTTTTGTACTTTTCTTTTGTTGCAAAAAAAGCAGCATGAGGTCCTCCATAACCAAGAGGTATTCCAAATCTTTGAGTTGTTCCAACAACAACATCAATTTTATCTGTATTAGGAGGTTCAATTAAAACTATTGACATTAAATCAACAGCAATAACAACTTTAAAATTTTCATTATTTATGGATTCTAACAAATTATCTATTTCCTCTAGTTTTCCATCCTTTCCAGGATATTGAATAATACATCCAAAAAACTCATTTTCATTTAATTCTTTTAAATCACCTACTACTAATTCAATATTAAGTGGCTTAGCTCTTGTTGACAGCACAGCTAAAGTTTGTGGAAATATATTAGAATCAACATAAAACTTATTTTGATTTGTTAACTTTTGATCTTTTGATCTATTATTATACATCATTATCATTGCTTCAGAAGCAGAAGTGCCTTCGTCCAAAAGTGAGGCGTTAGCTATCTCCATTTTAGTTATATCGCAAACCATTGTTTGAAAATTTAATAAAGCCTCAAGTCTTCCCTGAGCAATTTCGGCTTGATAAGGAGTATATGCTGTGTACCACCCAGGATTTTCTAAAATATTTCTTTGAATTACAGAAGGGGTAAACGTGTCATGATAACCAAGTCCAATATAAGTTTTAAACTTCTGGTTCAAAGATGATAATTTTTTTATCTCTTTTAAAAATTCCATTTCAGAAATACCTTTAGGTATATTCAAGTCTTTTTTTAATCTAATTTTTTCTGGAATAGTCTGATTCAGAAGTTGTTCAACAGAATTAACGCCTATAGTACTAAGAATTTTATTTAAATCAGAAGAGTTAGGGCCAATATGTCTTCGAGTAAAATTTTCTTTAAACATCGAAAGTTTTTAGCAAAAATATGTATTATTGAAAATAATAATCATAATGTTCATTAAATGTTAAAACTTTTTTATTATGTACTATTAGTTTTTCTTCAATCTCCTACCATTCAAGATATTAATAAAGATCAAGTAAATAATCTCATTGATGATAATGTAATGTTAATTGATCTTAGGACTGAAGAGGAATTTGAAGATGGCAAAATAAGATCCTCTTTCAACATTGATTTTCAAAAGAGGGAGTTTGTAGATAATTTAAATAAGCTTGATAAAGAAAAACCTTACATTATATATTGTATGTCAGGTAATAGAAGTTTAAAGGCTAGTCACGTGATGAAATCTTTAGGCTTTAAGATAATATATCATTATAAAAAGGGATATAAGGACTGGATTAAAGACTAGCTATTTTTTTTTAAATCTTTACTGCTTTCAATAACCTTATTTTCTAAATCTTTTTTATAAGCTTTAACCTTATCAGCAACTTTAGGATCAAAGGATCCAATAATTTGAGCAGCAAGAATACCTGCATTTTTTGAACCGTTTAAAGCTACAGTTGCAACTGGAACTCCTCCAGGCATTTGAAGTATAGATAAAATTGAGTCCCAACCATCGATTGAGTTCCTTGATTTTATTGGAACTCCGATAACAGGTAAGCATGTAATTGAAGCTACCATTCCAGGGAGGTGAGCTGCTCCTCCTGCTCCGGCAATAATAACTTTTATCCCTTTTTTTTCAGCATTAGAAGCATATTCAACCATTTTATTAGGTGTTCTATGAGCTGAAACTATATCATACTCTGTATCTATATCAAATGATTTGAGAATTTCAATAGCTTCACTCATTATTTGAAAATCAGACTTACTACCCATTATAATTGCTACTTGACTCATTTTTTTGATGTAATAATAATTGTTTCTTTTATTTCTTTTGCTAATTCTTTTGCTTTATCAATATTTTGATTAATAACGGTTACATGACCCATTTTTCTATTGAATCTAGTTTCAAATTTACCGTAAATATGTGGATTAACACCTTCAAGCCCAATAATTTGATCAATATTCTTATAAATAACAGGGCCATTAGATCCTTTTTCACCAACTAAATTTACCATTACAGCAGCTTCCATAATTTTTGTACTACCTAAGGGCATATCAAGAATTGATCTTAAAAGTTGTTCAAATTGACTGGTGTAGGAGCCCTCTATTGAAAAATGATAACTATTATGTGGTCTAGGAGCAACCTCATTGACAAGAATTTCACCTTCTGAAGTTAAAAACATTTCAACAGCTAGTATTCCTAAAATTTCAAGTTTCTTTGCAACCTCAATAGCAAGCCTTTCAGCATTTGATTTTACATCATCATTAATTTTTGCAGGTGATAAAATATATTCTACTTGATTTGAATCGCTATTGAACTCCATTTCAACTACAGGATAATTAATTAATTCACCAGATTTTCTTGATGCTACCATTACAGAAAGTTCTTTTTTTATTGAAATTAATTCCTCTACTATACAGGGACAATCATCTATCTTTTCTAAATCTTTATTATTAGAAATTTTATTTACACCAAAGCCATCATATCCCATTCTTGATGCTTTCCAGATAAAAGGAAGTGAAATTTCACCTTTGCTTACACTCTCTTTTAACTCATTTTTATCTTTGAAAATTTTATATGAGGAAGTAGGAATTTGATTATTATAGTAGAATTTTTTTTGTAAAGATTTGTCTTGAATTATTTCAATAACTTTAGATTGAGGTAAAACCTCCAATCCATTTGATTCAAGAAATCTTAATGCCTCAACATTTACATTCTCGATTTCAATTGTTAATATGTCAACAACTTTACCAAAATTGACAACTGTATCAAAGTCCATTAGGTCACCTTGAAAAAATTTTGAACAAAGTTTGCTAGATGGGCAGTTTTCATTGGAATCTAAAATATATATTTGAAGTCCCCATTTATTAGCTACATCAAGAACCATTTTACCAAGTTGACCCCCTCCAAGTATACCTATTATTCTATTTTCCTTAAACATTTTCCAAAAATAAGCATTCCTCTAGTCACAATAAAGAATAACAAACATTTTAAATATCTTTGTGCCTATGTTTAATATCGTGATTTTTGGTAAACCAGGTTCTGGAAAAGGAACCCAGGCGGATTTTTTAAAAATTAAATATGATTTATATCATATATCTACAGGTGATTTATTTAGAAAAAATATTTCAAATAAAACTGATCTAGGTATTCAAGCAAAGTCATTTCTTGATAATGGAGATCTTGTCCCTGATATTGTTACAATTAAAATGCTTGAAAATGAAGTTTTAGCAAATAAGGATGCTAATGGTTTTATTTTTGATGGTTTTCCAAGAACACATAATCAGGCCGAATCCCTCGATATTTTTCTTGAATCTATTAATCAGAAGATAAATGCAACTATTGCTCTTGAAGTTGATGAAGATGAGCTAATAACTAGGTTATTAGATCGAGGTAAAACTACAAATAGATCTGATGATCAGGATATTGAAAAAATTAAAAATAGATTTAACGAGTATAACAACAAGACATCTATACTAATTGATTTTTATCAAAAACAATCAAAGTTTTACTCAGTTAATGGCCACGGAAGTGTTGATGATATTACTTCAAGATTATTCAACCTTGTTGATAGTTTAATATAGTCTATTATGATAGTCGATAATTTTGTTGATTATGTCAAGCTTACTGTTAATTCAGGTAAAGGTGGAAAAGGTTCTACTCACTTGAGAAGGGAAAAGTTTGTTCCAAAAGGAGGGCCAGATGGTGGTGATGGTGGTAACGGTGGTAATATTATTTTAAAAGGTAATAGTAACTTATGGACTCTTCAAAGTTTTAGGTATAAGAAACATTTTAAAGCAGGAAATGGCGGAGATGGTAGTGGTTCAAGAAAATCTGGAAGTAACGGAGAAGATATTGTAATTAATGTTCCACTGGGAACTGTTATTAAGGATTTAGTGACCGAAAAAGTTATTTGTGAGATAAATGATGAGTCCTCAGATATAATTCTTTTAAAAGGAGGTAAAGGTGGACGTGGTAACTTTCATTTTAAGACCCCTACTAATCAAACTCCTAGATATTCTCAAAGTGGACTTCCTGGAAAGGAACTGAAAATAATTTTAGAGCTTAAAGTTTTAGCAGATGTTGGATTAGTTGGATATCCTAATGCTGGAAAGTCAACACTTTTGTCTGTTCTATCTGATGCTAAACCTAAAATAGCAGATTATGAATTTACTACATTAAAACCTAACCTTGGAATTGTTGCAATGTCAGACTTTAGATCATTTGTTATGGCTGATATACCTGGAATAATTGAAGGAGCAAGTGAAGGCAGAGGTTTAGGTCACTATTTCCTTAGACATATTGAAAGAAACTCGATACTTTTATATGTTATACCTGTCGACACAAAAAATATAAAGAAGGACTTTACAGTTCTTCAAAAAGAACTTATAAAATATAATCCAGAACTGGCGGATAAAGATTTTATTATAGCATTTAGTAAAGCAGATCTTATGGATCAAGAATTATTAGAAGAATTTAAAACAATTTTAAAACAAGAATTTAAGGATATGCAATATCATGTAATCTCTTCTGTTAGTACTTTTGGTATAAATGAAATTAAAGAGGATTTATGGAATAAACTAAATCAAAAAAATTGAACTATGAATATTAAAGATGCACAAAAATTAGTAGATGAATGGATAAAAGAACATGGTGTGAGATACTTTAACGAACTTACAAATATGGCTATACTATCAGAGGAAGTAGGAGAGGTTGCCAGAATTATTGCCAGAAAGTATGGTGAGCAAAGTTTGAAAGAAAATGATAGTATAGATGATCTAGGTGATGAGTTGTCAGACGTGTTATTTGTTCTGATATGTCTTGCAAACCAGACAGGAATTGACCTCGAAAAATCATTTAAAAATAATCTATCTAAAAAAACAGAGAGAGACAGACAAAGACATAAATCTAATAAAAAGCTTAAGTAGTGTTTGAAATTTCAAAAAAATCAAAATCCATAGTTGGGTCTTTAAATATTAGTGGGTCAAAAAGTGAGTCAAATAGATTATTGGCCCTAAGAGCTTTCACCTCTTATTTTGAAATAAAAAATATTTCTGATTCAGATGATGCAAAAGTTATGATGTCAGCAATTACTTCAAATCAAGAGAAGATTGATATTGGACATGCAGGGACGGCAATGAGGTTTCTTACATCTTATTTTTCATCAATTCAGAATTCATCCGTTATTCTAACTGGGTCAAAAAGAATGAGAGAAAGACCTATTTCAATTTTAGTTGATGCATTAAGAGAACTGGATGTTGATATATCTTATCTTGAGAATGAAGGTTATCCTCCAATTAAAATTAATGGTAGATTAATTAATAAGAAACAAGTTAACCTTCCAGCAAATGTTAGTTCACAATATATCTCTTCTCTTATGATGCTTGGATTATCCCTACAAAAAGGACTTGTTATTAATCTCTCTACAGAAATAATCTCTTTGCCATATATTGAGATGACAAAAAAAATTATTGAAAGAATAGGAGGGAGTGTTGAGCTTAAACCTAATCAAATTCTGATTAATCCATTATCAAATAAAAAAATACCAAGTCAATTAGTTGAGTCAGATTGGAGCTCTGCCTCATATTTTTATAGTATAGTCGCATTATCAGATTCGTCAGATTTGACTTTAAACACTTATTATAAAGATAGTATACAAGGAGACTCTAATCTAGTTGAGATTTATAAAAATTTTGGTGTTAAAACTACATATATTAATAATGGAATTCATCTAAGTAAGTCTGATGATAAAATTGAGAAAAAAATATCATTAGATCTTTCAAATAATCCTGACCTAGCTCAAACAATAGTTGTAACATGTCTAGGTCTTGAAATTGATTGTGATCTTTATGGCCTGCAAACTCTAAAAATAAAAGAAACTGATAGACTTAGAGCATTGAAATCTGAAATTGAAAAATTTGGAGCAGATAAAATAGAAATAACAGATGACTCTCTGCATTTAGAAAATAATTCGCAACTTAGATCAAATATTTCAATAGACACATATAATGATCATAGGATGGCTATGTCTTTTGCTCCATTATCCCTTTTAAATCCGATAAGAATTAATGACCCACTGGTTGTATCAAAATCTTATGTTAGTTTTTGGGATCATTTGGAAAAACTTGGATTTAAAATTTTAAAAAATAAATAGTTAAATACTTGACTTTCGGTATTATAGAACACTATATTTGCGGACTCAATAAAATTCTATGAAATTATCTGATTTTGATTATAAGCTCCCACAAAAACTTTTAGCTCAATATCCATCTAATGAAAGAGATGAGTGTAAATTAATGTTATTAAACAGAAAAGAACAGACCATTGAACATCTTGTTTTTAAAGATGTAATTGATTTTTTTGATGAAGGAGATGTAATTGCCCTAAATAACACGAAAGTCTTTCCAGCAAGATTATATGGAAATAAGGAAAAAACTGGGGCAAGAATTGAAGTATTTCTTTTAAGAGAATTAAATACAGATCAAAGGCTATGGGATGTCCTGGTCGATCCTGCTAGAAAAATTAGAATCGGTAATAAACTTTATTTTGGAGAAGACGAAAGTTTGGTAGCTGAAGTTATAGACAATACAACATCTAGGGGAAGAACATTAAGATTTCTCTTTGATGGTCCTTATGATGAGTTTAGAAATAAACTTCAAGAATTAGGTGAGACTCCTCTTCCAAAATATATTAAAAGACCAGTTGAAGAAAATGATAAAGAAAGATTTCAGACTATCTATGCTAAAAATGAAGGTGCTGTTGCTGCACCGACTGCTGGATTACACTTTTCAAAACATTTACTTAAAAGACTTGAAATTAAAGGAGTTCTTCTTCCAGAGATTACACTTCATATTGGGCTTGGTACCTTTAGCCCAGTTGAAGTTGAAGATTTATCTAAACACAAAATGGATAGTGAAGAACTTAAAATAACAGAAAATTCTGCTAATATTATTAATAATGCCATAAAACATAAAAAGAGGATTTGTGCTGTAGGAACCACTGTTATGAGGGGGCTTGAAAGTTCTGTGTCATCAATTGGTACCCTTAATCCATATGATGGTTGGACTCATAAATTTATATATCCACCATATGACTTTTCAATTGCTAATTCAATGATTACTAATTTTCATACACCAAAATCAACTTTAATAATGATGGTTTCAGCCTTTGGTGGAAAAGATTTTGTTTTGAAGGCTTATAAAGAGGCAATTAAAAAGAAATATAATTTCTTCTCATATGGAGATGCTATGATGATTATCTAAGCTAATATTTTGAATATTTCAAAAAAAATAAAAAGTCCCATTTCTCAAGAGTTAAAAATTTTTGAAAAACAATTTTTCAATTCATTATCATCTAAAGTTAAGTTACTTGATCTAATTCTTAGGTATATTTTAAAAAGAAAAGGAAAACAAATTAGACCAATTCTTGTTATCCTTTTTTCTAAGATGTTTTCCAATGGGATAGTTTCTTCAAAAACATATAGGGCTGCTAATTTAGTTGAGCTCATTCATTCTGCTTCATTAATTCATGATGATGTAGTAGATGATAGCAATATTAGAAGAAGGTTTCTTACTATTAATGCTTTGTGGAAAAATAAAATTTCTGTATTGGTGGGAGACTTTTTTTTGTCTAAAGCTCTACTCCTTTCTACTCAAAATAAAGATTATGATTTATTAGACCAGGTATCAAATGCGGTAAAAGAAATTTCTGAGGGAGAGCTATTTCAAATTCAAAAGTCAAGAAGTCTTAACCTAACAGAAGAAGATTATATTACTTTGATCACAAAAAAAACGGCATCTTTGTTTTCATGTTGTTGTTTAGTTGGGTTAATCTCATCAGGTAATGAAAAAACTAAAAGTGTTGAAAATTTTGGATTATACCTTGGTATTATTTTTCAAATTAAGGATGACCTTTTTGATTATTCTAAAAAAAGAATTGGAAAGCCAACTAAAGATGATTTAAAAAGTCAAAAAATTACACTTCCGTTAATCTATTCAATTAAAGTGGCAAGTCAAGTTGATAATAGATCAATCAAATCCATTCTAAAAAGAAAAAAACTTTCTAAAGAAGATAAGAAGGCGATTAATCATTTTGTGAAAGAACATAATGGGTTTGAATATGCCAAAAATGTTATGTTAGATTATAAGAAAAAGGCACTGAAAATACTTGAAACTTTTCCAGATAACCAATCAAAAAATTCACTTAAAATCTTATTGGATTATATTATTGACCGAAAGTATTAATTTATTATATTAATGCTAAATTAAAGTTTTGATTGCTAAAGAGACTATTGATAAAGTTTTTGAATATGCTAGAGTTGAAGAGGTTATATCTGATTTTATTGCTTTAAAGAAGACTGGTGCTAATTTCAAAGGCTTGAGTCCTTTTACTAATGAAAAAACACCAAGTTTTATTGTTTCTCCATCTAAACAGATTTGGAAAGATTTTAGTTCTGGTAAAGGAGGTAATGTAATTGCCTTTCTAATGGAGCATGAGCAATTTAACTATCCAGAATCAATTCGATACTTAGCTAATAAATATAACATTGAAATAATAGAGACAACTGATAAATCTGAAAATGTTGAAGAAAGAAATGCAAGAGAATCTTTGTTTATTATCAATTCATTTGCTCAAGAGTACTTTCAAAATATTTTATCTAAGGAACATAATGTTAGAGATTATTTAAAAAATAGGGGTCTTTCAAATTCTACCATTGAGAATTTTAACATTGGGTTCAACCCTGATTTAAAAAATAGTTTCTATAAAGATGCATCAGAAAATGGTTTCACTAGGGAGTATTTAATTGAAACAGGCTTGGTTATATCAAACGAAGATAATCATGTTGATAGATTTAGGGGGAGAATAATGTTTCCAATTAAGAGTATTTCTGGAAGGATACTTGGATTTGGTGGTAGAATAATTGATTCAAATAAAAAAATTGCAAAATATATAAACTCTCCAGAAAGTAAAATCTATAATAAAAGTAAGACATTATATGGTATATATGAGTCTAAACAGTTTGTTGTAAAAGATGATGTTTGTTATTTAGTTGAAGGTTATATGGATGTTGTCCAACTACATGAGCATGGAATAAAAAATGTTCTAGCCTCATCCGGAACATCTCTAACCAAAGATCAAATAATGCTTATTAAAAGACTTACATCTAACATTGTAATTCTTTTTGATGGAGACGAAGCAGGCCTATCAGCATCATTGAGAAGTATTGATATGATTCTAGAAGAAGGTTTAAATGTAAGAATATGTTCTTTTCCTGAAGGAGAAGACCCTGACAGCTTTGTTAAAAAAAATAAACGAGATAAAATGATTGATTTCATTGATGAACAATCAAAGGATCTAATTGATTTTATATTAAGTATTAATCAAGAATATGAAAATGATGAAGATAAAAAGGTTATTCTAATTAAAAGTATACTTAAATCAATCTCTCTAATTCCAGATTCTCTTAAGCAGGAGGTTTACATCAAGAAACTTTCTTCTGTTCTATCTATAGACGAGTCATCTCTTTTTAGATCTTTCTCAACTGTTAAGACTGGTAAAAAAATACAAAAAGCAAAAAAACTAAATCATTCCAGAAATAATATCCTTAAGGTTGAAGCTTTAAAAAAGGAAAATAAAAGTGAATATATATATCAATTAGAGAGACAGATTATAAGTATTCTTTTAAAATATGGTGCTGAAGAAATACTTTTTGAAGATATAATTTTAAACAAAAATGAAAAAGGAGAAATTATTGAAAGTAAAAAAGAAATTAGGTCTAAAGTATTTGAAAAAATATATTTAGATCTCCAACAGGATGAGATAGAGTTTACTCATGGACCTTTTAAAGAAATATATAATCAGCTTATAAATAGCTTCCATAATCAAAAGTTGGTTTCAATAGATAGTTTCATAAATGACCTTGAACCTAGTTCAAGTAAAATAGTTTCAGATATTTTAATAAATGATGAAAAGTATCAGCTTCATGATTGGGAGAAAAAAAACATTTATGTAAAAAAAATTGGCAGTGAATTAAGTCAATTAGTTAATGAAACTATTTTAAATATGAGGAGATATTTGATTGATAAAAAGATCACTGAACTTCAAGACAATAGTAAAGATGATAAGGATAAAGTCTTAGAAGAGGTTATGAGTTATTACAGCCTAAAGAAACTATTATCAGCAAAGCTTAATAGGGTTGTTTAATCTGCTCTCTAGCTAAAACAAATAAGTCTGTTTTTGAAGTAACCTCTAATTTTTTCATTATTCTTGTAATATAAGTATTAACTGTTTTTTGATTTATGTTAAGTTTTTTAGAAATTTCTACATTTCTTTTTCCTCTAAAGAATAATTTAAGAACTTGAAGTTCTCTTTTTGAAAGACTATTAATTTTTTCTGTATTATAATCAAAGTTGAATCGATTTTTAAGTCTAGTAAATTTATTTAATTCACTAGAGCTATATCTCGAAAACGCAATTTCTTGAAGCATATATCTAATAGTTCTTTTCTTTAAGTTTTTTGTTAAAAATCCCGAGGCACCCGTTTTTAGTAATTTTAATGCTTTGTTTTCATTTGAAAGAGAAGTAAAAATTACAACTGGAACATTAATTTTATTTTTTTTTAGAACCTTGAAAATATCTATGACAGAAGTTTTATTTAGATGAATTTCAGAAATTATAAAATCTATTTTCTCCTCAGAAATAGTTTCTATTAGTAAATCTTTATTGTCTTGATAAGCACATACTTCAAATATCATGGAGTTTTTAAAAATAGATTTTAAACCAATATGAATAATTGGGTTACAATCAAGCACTAAAATTTTTAATTTTTTCAAAACTTATAAATATTTTTTTGGGATTTTACAAACAGGGATAGGATCCATCTTATGTTTATTAGCAGTGTTGAATGACCTGTATATTTTGAGCACTTCTTTTTCTCTTTGAGATAAATTAACATTTTCATCAGAATTGATCATTGCTTTTTCAATTTCATCATATGATGCGCCAATTTGGTCTTCATCACTTCTGTTGTCACTCCAAAGTCCATCATTTGGTTCTGCATCAATAATTTCACCTATGATATTATGAAATTTAGCTAAACTAAAAACCTCTGATTTTAATAAATCAGCAATTGGGCTAATATCAACACCTCCGTCTCCATATTTTGTATAGAAACCTATTCCAAAATCTTCAACCCTGTTTCCTGTTCCAGCTACAATATAATCATTTAAGGCAGAAAAATAGTATAGTGTAACCATTCTAAGTCTAGATCTTGTGTTAGCTAAACTAAGTTCATGGTTTTCTGAGCTACTACTGGGTATAGAGCTAACAAAAGATTCAAATGTTTTGTCTAATTCTATTTGTTTTGAACTAACATTTGTATACTTAGATTTTAACCAATCTATATGCATTTTAGACCTTGAAACTTGATCTTTATTTTGATAAATTGGCATTTCAAGACATAGGACATTTTGCCCAGTTTCAGCACAAAGAGTTGAGGTAAGTGCTGAGTCAACTCCTCCTGATACACCTACAACTATACCTCTAACTCCAGATTCATTTATATAATTATCAATCCAGCTTACAATATGTTCAGAAACTTTTTTGGGGTATTTCATAAAATGGTATTTGGTTATATTTGTGCAAATCTAGTGCATAATAAATTTAAATGAAAGAAACAGAAATAACAATTAAAGTAAAATTAGATCAAAATAATATTCCAGAAGAAATAACGTGGTCTGCACCTGATGGTGGAATGAAGAATCAGCTATCAAAAGCAATATTTCTTTCATTCTGGGATAGTAATCAAAAAGAAACTTTAAAAATGGATCTATGGACAAAAGAAATGCCAATTGATGAAATGAAAACTTTTATGCTTCAGACAATTCAATCAATGAATCAGACTATTTCAAAAGCAATAGGTAATGAAGATTTAATAAAGATTATTGATGAATTTTCTCAAAAATTTGAGAGTAAAATAAACCAAGACACTAAATAGAATATTTTTTAATTGATTGATTTACAAACTCCAATATTTCATTTACACCTTTATTATTCCAGGCTGAAGTAACAAAAGTATCAGGAAGAGCCTCCCAATAATCTAGGAGTGAATCTTTATAAAGTTTAGTTTTTTTACTTACTATATCTGATTTAATTTTATCTGATTTAGTAAAAACAATTACAAACGGACACATCATACTATTTAGGTACTTCATGAATTCAAGATCAACCTTTTGAAGGTCATGTCTAATATCAATTAATAGAAAGGTAAATAGAAGTTGCTGCCTAGTTTTAAAATAACTTTCGTGAATTAATTTAATTTCTTTAATTATTTGTTTTGAAGCTTTTGCATATCCATATCCAGGTAGATCCACAAAATAAAATTCTTCATTAATTTTAAAATGATTAATTAAAAGAGTCTTCCCTGGTTTTGAAGATGTTTTAGCAATTGATTTTTTATTTAGTAATGTGTTGATCAAAGAGGACTTTCCAACATTGGATCTTCCTACAAGTGCAAATTCAGGTAAATTTCCTTTTGGACATTCACTAATTTTACTACTGCTTTTTTCAAATACGGACTTAATAATTTTCATAATCAAAAAGATTATAAGTTATTTTTAGAAAGCCAATCTTCCATAATTTTATTGAACTCATTAGGGTGCTCCATCATTGGAGCATGTCCACATTTGTCTATCCAAGATAAATCTGAATTTGGAAGAAGTTTATTAAAATCTTCTGCAACATTAGGGGGTGTTACAGAATCGTGTTTACCCCAAATAATTAAAGTCTTGGTATTCATTTTTGGGAGATCTTTTGCCATATTATGTCTTATTGCACTTTTTGCAAGCGATAAAGTTCTTATTAATTTTTCTCTATCATTAACACTGGCATAGACATCCTCAACAATTTCTTTTGTTGCGATCTTTGGGTCATAAAAAACCTCCTCAGTTTTAGCTTTTATATATTCATAATTCCCCCTTTTTGGATATCCATCACCAATCATAGACTTTTCATATAATCCTGAGCTACCAGTTATAATTAGTCCGCTTACAAGTTCAGGATAATCCCTTGCAAATAATAACGCTACATGGCCTCCTAATGAATTGCCTAATAAAACTACATCTTTAAAGTTTTTATACTGAATAAAATCAAAAACAAATTTTGAGAAAGTCGCAACATTTGTTTTTAATATGGGGGTAGAATCAACTGGAAGTTCAGGGATTATAACCTTATGTTTTAGACTTGGAAAATAGTCATACACTCCCTTGAAATTACTTAGACCTCCCATAAGACCATGTAGAATTATAATTGGCCTTCCATCACCATTTTCAATGTAGTTAAAGCCACCTTCGTTAATTAATTCTGTCTCCATGGATAAAAACTGTATTTAAACTTTTTCAACTAAATAATTATTGAAAAAATTTAATGTTTAAGCACAAATATATACATAAAGAATAATCTATTTTTTTTACATCTTAATTAATTGTAAATCAGGTTAATAAATAAAAAAAAAATAAATTATCAACAAAGTGGTAAAAAGTGGTAAAAAGTGGTAAAATAATTTTATATTTGAGTAAATCAACCAATTAATGCAACACTTTGTTGGAACATATGAATGTAAAGCAGATGATAAAGGAAGAATAATGCTTCCTATGTCACTTAAAAAACAGCTATCCGATAAACTTAAAAATGGTTTTGTAATAAAGAGAGCTGTATTTAATCAGTGTTTAGAGCTTTATCCTTTAAAAGAATGGGATAGCTTAATGGAAAGAATAAATAAACTAAACAGGTTTAATAAGAAAAATATAGATTTCATTCGAAGATTTACAGCTGGTGTTAGACAGATTGATATAGATATTTCTGGAAGAATTTTAATTCCTAAGGATTTAATAAATCATGCAAAAATTAAAAAAGAAGTAGTCGTATCCTCTGCAGTAAATATTCTTGAAATATGGGATAAAACATATTATGAAAATGCTATTGATGATGCAAAATTTGATTTTGGAAGTTTAGCAGAAGAAGTAATGGGAGATAAAGATGAATAGTACATATCATGTTCCGGTTTTATTGAAAGAGTCTATAAATGGACTAAATATTTTACCTAATGGAGTATATGTTGATGCAACTTTTGGCGGTGGAGGTCACACTAAAGAGATTCTAAATCATCTTAATTCATTTGGAAAGGTTATAGCATTTGATCAAGATGCTGATGCAATTGAGAATCAAATTAATGATAACAGACTTAAGCTCATAAAATCAAACTTTAAATATCTAACAAACCACCTTAAATATCTAAAAATAAATAAAATAGATGGTCTTCTTGCTGATTTTGGAATTTCATCTTATCAAATTGATACTCAAATACGAGGATTTTCTATAAGATTTGACTCAGATCTTGATATGAGAATGAATAAAGATCAAAAAAAAGGATGCAAAACAAATATTAAATAAGTATAGTAGTGATGACTTAAATTATATATTCAAAAATTTTGGTGAGCTCAAAAATTACAAAAAAGTTACACAAATAATTATAAGTCAAAGATCAAAACAAAAAATTGTTACAACTGGTGATCTAATAAGAATTTTAAAGCCAATATCCCCTCCAAAGAACAATAACAAGTTTCTAGCTAAAATTTTTCAAGCTATAAGAATTGAAGTTAACGATGAACTCTCAGTAATAAAAAAACTACTTGAGGCTTCATCACAATTCTTAAATAAAGGAGGAAGGCTTGTGTGTATTTCATATCATTCTTTGGAGGACAGGCTAGTGAAAAGATATATTCAAAATGGAAGTTTTAATCAACAAGTAGAAAGTGATATTTATGGAAATATGAAGACTTCTTTTAAGAAGATAGGTAAAATAGTTACACCATCTGAAGATGAATTAAATGAAAATAAAAGATCAAGAAGTGCAAAGCTAAGAATTGCTGAAAAAATATGAAAAATTTTCTATCGTTTATAAATATTGATTTTCTGGCAGGTAAAGACTCTAGAAAAAATTGGAGAATGTTAATGTTTATTTCTTTTTTAATCATGATAACTATTTACAGTAGTCACAGTGCTGATCAAAAGGTATTTAAAATATCTGAGTTAAATAAAGAGGTAAATAACTTAAACAATATATCAGTGTCAACTAAAATAGACTTAATGAATATGAAAATGGAGTCTAAGGTAACGTCTAAATTGAATGAACAAGGTTTTTACCCTTCTAATAATCCACCAGTAAAAATTATCATAAGAGACTAGTATGAAAAAATCTGATAAAAGAATTATTAATCGAATGAACATTGTGTTCTTCTTATTTCTTTTGTTTTCTTTTTTTGTTATTGGAAAAATATTCTACTTACAAAATACCCATGAACAAGATCCCTCTGTATTAATAGAAACTATAAAAAATGTTGAAGTAGAATCTTCAAGAGGAAATATCTATTCTGAAAATGGCGATTTAATAGTGTCAACTGTTACTCTGTACGAGTTGAGATGGGACTCAAAAATTCCAAGTCAAAATCTTTATAATTCAGGTTTAAATGACTTGTCTATTAGTTTATCAAATTTCTTCAATAAAGAAAAAAAATATTTCAAAGATTATCTGAATAAGGCTAGACTCAATAACAATAGATATTTATTAATTGGAAGAAACCTGTCCATTTCAGATGTGAATCTTATTAAATCTTTTCCAATTTTTAATCAAGGTTTATATAAAGGAGGTTTAATAATTAATGAGAGTCATTCTAGACAAAGTCATCTGGGAAAAGTAGCTGAAAGAACTATTGGATATGAAAAAGTTGATAGATCTGGAAATTACATTAGAGTTGGTTTAGAAGGAGCATACTCTGAGTTTCTGTCTGGTAAAAGTGGATTAAGATTAATGCAAAAAATTGCTGATGGACAATGGAAACCAATGACTTCTTATTATGAAAGGGACCCTGTTCAAGGATATGATATTCATACAACTATAGATACTGAAATACAGGATATTGTTCACCATGAACTACTATATCAGTTAGAAAATTTTGAAGCCGATCATGGAACAATGATTGTAATGGAAACCAAAACCGGTAAAATTAAAGCCATATCTAATCTTGGAGTAAACAAAGATGGTAAATATTATGAAAGATTAAATTATGCTGTGGGTGAAAGTCACGAGCCAGGATCTACATTCAAACTAATGACTATGATTGCTGCTTTAGAGGACGGATTGATTAAACCCACTGATTCAGTTGATACAGAAAATGGGATATTAAAGTTTTATGATAAATACGAAGTAAAAGATTCAAATAGAAGGGGTTATGGAAAGATTACAGCTGCAAAAGCATTTGAAGTATCATCTAATACAGGAATAGTTAAGCTTATATATGATAATTATAAAGATAATCCTGAAAGGATTGTTGACAGGCTTATTAATATGAAAATTGATAGAAAAATTGGAGTTGATATTCTAGGTGAAGGTGAGCCAAAAATTCCTCATCCATCAGATGATACTTGGAATGGAATATCTCTTCCATGGATGGCCTTTGGTTATGGTGTTAGTTTAACACCTTTACAACAACTTACTTTCTATAATGCTGTAGCTAATAATGGAGAAATGGTTAAACCAAGTTTCATAAATAGCATTGGATCAATTGGAGAAAAACCAATTTATAAAATAGATAGAGAGATTATTATGCCTTCAATTTCTTCAAGAGAAACACTAAAATCAGTTAAGAAGATGCTGCTAAATGTTGTTGAAAAGCCATGGGGAACTGCAAACAACATATATGATAAAGACCTAAAAATTGCTGGTAAAACAGGAACAGCTCAATTTGATTACACTAAAGATGAAACTCAATATATATCAAGTTTTGTTGGTTATTTTCCTGCAGATGACCCTAAGTACTCATCAATTGTAGTCATACATAAACCAAAAAAATCTGAAGGTTATTATGGCAATACTGTAGCTGCTCCAGTATTTAAAAAAGTAGCAAAAAAAATTATGAATAATATTCCAATTGAGATTGAGATTAATACAAATAAACTAACTGAAGTATTTTGAAAGAATTAAAAGAAATATTATTTGGTGTAAATATTGATTCAGTTTATGGTGATACAAACCTTAGTATCTCAGGAATTTCATTTGATTCAAGACAGATAAAGCAAAATAATATATTCATTGCTATTAAAGGATATGATTTAGATGGTCATAATTATATAGATCAATCAATAAATAATGGAGCAACGGTAGTTGTCTGTGAAACGCTTCCAAAAAAAATCAATAAATATGAAATTGTATTTATTAAGGTTAAATGTTCAAAAACAGCTCTTTACATAATTTCTTCTAATTTATACGGTAATCCTTCTTCAAAAATAGACTTAATAGGAGTCACAGGAACTAACGGTAAAACTACTATAACTTCACTGCTATATAAGCTTTTCAATAATCAAGGAATTAAATCAGGTCTAATATCAACTATAAATATTGAATATGAAGAATTTACTGAAAATTCAAAAAACACAACTCCTGATCCTATTTTATTAAATCACCATCTAAACGAAATGGTAAAAAGGAATATCAAGATATGTTTCATTGAAGTTTCATCTCATGGAATTAAACAAAAAAGAGTTTTTGGTAAAGATTTTAAAGGAATTGTTTTTACAAATTTAACACACGATCATATTGACTACCATAAGACATTTAAAGATTATAGAGATACTAAAAAAGAGGTTTTTGACACTCTTAATAAAAATTCATTTGCATTAATAAATATTGATGATAAGAATGGGAAATTCATGACTCAAAATTCTTCTGCAAGAGTTTATACATATTCAATTAAGTCTAAGTCAAATTTTTCAGGCAGAATAGTTGAGCAACAACTAAATGGAATGTTGTTAAATATTGAGAATAGTGAAATCTGGACAAAACTAATAGGTGAGTTTAACGCTTATAATGTATTAGCAATTTATTCAATTGGTAAAATTTATGAGATAGATTCATTAAATCTACTAACTAATATCAGTGAGCTTAATAGCGTACAAGGAAGACTTCAATCATTTCTATCAAACAGTAATGTTACGGTAATAATTGATTATGCTCATACGCCAGATGCAGTTGAAAATGTATTATCTACAATTAACAAGATTAAAAAATCTAATCAAAACTTAATAACAGTAATTGGATGTGGCGGAGATAGAGATAAAGCTAAAAGGTCAATGATTGGAAAGATATGTTCAGATCTTAGTTATAAAGTAATTTTTACATCTGATAATCCTAGATCAGAGAATCCAGAATCAATAATTAAAGATATAGTTTCAGGAGTATCAAACTACAACAACAATAAAATTTTGGTTGAGATTGAAAGATCAAAGGCAATTGAAGAAGCAAAAAAAAATAGTGAAGAAGGAGATATAGTTCTTATTGCAGGAAAAGGACATGAAGACTATCAAATTCTGAAAAATAAAGTAATCAAGTTTGATGATTTTAAAATAGCTAAAAAAATTTTTAATAAGTAAGTATGTTATATTATCTATTTGAATTTCTTGAAACTCAATATAACCTCCCTGGAGCAAGTCTATTTGATTATTTGTCATTTAGGGCAGCCGTCTCTGTAATTATTTCACTAATAATATCCGTTGTCTTTGGTAAAAGAATCATTGAGTATTTAAGAAAAAGACAAATAGGCGAGAATGTTAGAAAATTAGGTTTAGAGGGAGAAGATAAAAAATCTGGTACACCAACAATGGGTGGACTAATAATAATTATTGGAACTATAATCCCAGTACTATTAATGTCCAATCTTGAAAATATTTATATAAAAATATTACTAATATCAACAATTATACTTGGAATTATAGGTTTTATTGATGATTACATAAAAGTCTTTAGGAAAGACAAAAAAGGTCTCAAGGGAAAATTCAAAATTGCCGGACAAACTATTTTAGGAATTTTTGTTGGAATTATGTTATTAACAAGTAACGATATAACTATAGTTGAGTTTTCTTCTACAGGTGATATTAACAGTATTGAAAATTTCCAATCCAATGAGATAAAATCATTTAAAACAACTATTCCATTTTTTAAAAATAATGAGCTAGACTATGCCCTTATTTCTAATGCTATTTTTAATAATGAAAATATGTTATGGTTAATTCTTATTCCCATAATAATATTTATCGTAACTGCAGTTTCAAATTCAAATAATCTTACAGATGGTCTTGATGGACTTTCAGCTGGAACTTCTGCAATTATCGTTTTTACTCTTGGAGTTTTTGCATGGACTTCCGGTAATATAATTTTCTCAGATTATTTGAATATTATGTATATACCTAGAGTTGGAGAAATTACAATCTTTATAGCTTCTCTTCTAGGATCTTTAGTTGGATTTCTATGGTATAATACATATCCAGCTTCCATTTTTATGGGTGATACAGGAAGTCTTACTGTTGGTGGATTAATTGCAGTTATTTCAATATTAATTAGAAAAGAATTGATGATTCCTCTTCTTTGTGGTGTATTCTTAATTGAAGCTATTTCAGTCATTTTACAAGTAGGGTATTTTAAAATAACTAAAAAAAGATTAGGTCATGGTAAGAGGATTTTTCTTATGACTCCAATTCATCATCATTATCAAAAGGCAGGATATCACGAAAGTAAAATTGTTTCAAGATTTTGGATAATTGGAATTTTTTTAGCCCTATTAACAATATTAACACTAAAGATTAGATGATAAAAAATGTAACAATACTTGGTGCTAGAGAAAGCGGATTTGGGGCAGCAATGCTAGCTTCAAAAAAAGGTTATAATGTTTTTGTGTCAGATCTTAATCAAATAGATGATAATATAAAATTACTTTTTGAAGATAACTCAATTGAATATGAAGAAAATAAACATTCCATTGATAAAATTCAATCTTCAGATTTAATAATTAAAAGTCCTGGAATACCAAATTCAGCAGATATAATCATTAAAATCAAATCCCTGGAAATTCCCATAATCTCTGAAATTGAATTTGCAAGTACTAATTCAAATTCATTTAAAATATGTATAACTGGTACAAATGGGAAAACTACAACTACTAATCTAATTTATAATATTCTAAAAGCTGCAGGTCTTAGTGTAGGCATTGCAGGAAATGTTGGTGATAGTTTCTCCAAAATGTTGCTTTCAGGAGATAAAGATATATATGTATTAGAAATAAGTAGTTTTCAATTAGATGATATTAAAGACTTTAAACCAAATATATCAGTGATTACAAATGTGCTAGAAGATCATCTAGATAGGTACGATTTCAATTTTAGTAAGTACATAGATGCAAAAATGAAAATTATCTCAAATCAAGATAACTCTGACTATTTGATCTATAACTCTGATGATAAACAATTGGTTGATGCATTAAATAATGAAAAGTCAACAGTAAATAGAATTTCATATGGTATTGAAAATCAAAACAAAAACTTAATAAATATTAAAAAAAATATTCTGTCAAACAAAAAAAAAACAATTATGATAAATACAGAAGAACTTGCATTAAAAGGAAGACACAATTTGCTTAATGCTATGGCTGCATTAACAGTTTCAGATTTATTAAAAATTGAAAATGAAATAATAAGAGAAAGTTTATTGGGTTTTTCGGGACTTCCTCACAGATTAGAGAATTTTTTAAAAATACAGGGGGTTAATTATATAAATGACTCTAAAGCAACTAATGTAAATGCAGCATATTTCGCTTTAGATTCCATGAATTCTCCGACTGTATGGATTGCAGGAGGTGTAGATAAAGGAAATGACTATTCTGAATTATTACCAATTGTTAGAGAAAAAGTTAAGGCAATAATATGTTTAGGGGTTGATAACACAAAATTATTAGAGACTTTTAAGCCAATATCTGAAATAATTGTAGAAACTGAGTCAATAGATGAAGCAGTTAAGATTGCAAGTAAAATTGCTGAAAAAAAGGATAATGTTCTTCTATCTCCAGCTTGTGCAAGTTTTGATTTATTTGAAAGTTATGAGGACAGGGGAAACCAATTTAAGCAAGCAGTAAGAAATTTATAAATGAGTTTAAAAAATATAGTTTTTGGGGATAGAGTTTTACTAGTAATTATAATATTACTCTCGTTATTCTCCTTTTTTCCAGTTTTCTCCTCTAGTTCATACTTATCGTATGTTATAGATGGATCTTCACCACTATATTATTTAATTAAACACTTCATAGTATTACTATTTGGATTTGCTTTAATGTTTTCAATAAAATTAATCCCTTATAATTTATATAAAGGAATGTCTATTATTCTTATGCCAATTGGAGTATTGCTTTTAGCTTATACATTATCTAAAGGAACCATAATTGCAGGTTCTACTGCAAGCAGATGGATAGATATACCAATAGTAGGAATTAGTTTTCAAACCTCTTCATTAGCTGCAGTCATTATCATTAGTTATGTTGCTAGGTATCTTTCAAAAGTGGATTTAAAAAAAATAAAATTCAAACAAACAATTTTACCACTATGGTTTCCTGTTTTTCTTTATATTTTATTGATACTTCCATCGAATCTATCTTCAGCATTTCTGATATTTTCCTCAATAATTCTAATATTATTTATCTCGGGATTTCCTTTTAGACATATGGTTAAAATGTTTTTAATATTAATACTACTTCTTTCAAGTTTTTACTTTTTAGCTAAAACTTTTCCAGATCAGTTCCCAAATAGAATTGATACATGGATTAGTAGAGTTGAAAATTTTAATTCTACTCAAAACCTAGATGCGAGTTATCAGATTGAAAGAGCAAAAATGGCAATCAATAATGGTGGATTAATTGGAGTAGGGGCAGGAAAAAGTATAATGAAAAATCACCTTCCACAAAGTAACTCAGATTTTATTTTTGCAATAATTGTTGAGGAGTTTGGTATTATTGGAGGGTCTTTAATTATTCTTTTGTATATCCTTATGTTTTTTAGGATACTTATTATAACTCATAAAGCTGATGATAAGTTTGGTAAAATTCTAGTTTCAGGTTTAGGAATTTTGATTTTAATTCAAGCATTTACTAATATCTCAGTTGCAACTCAAATTATCCCTGTAACAGGCCAAAATTTACCTTTAATAAGTAGTGGAGGTACCTCGGCTTGGATGACATGTATATCCTTAGGAATGATTTTAAGTGTTAGTTCTTCGATTAAAAAAAAGAAAATTGGTTAGAAAAAATAAATTTATAATATCTGGAGGAGGAACAGGAGGTCACATTTATCCTGCAATATCTATTGCTAATATGATAATGAAATCAATTCCAAACTCTGAAGTAAGATTTGTAGGTGCTATTGGTAAGATGGAAATGAAAATTATTCCAAAACATGGTTTTAAAATTAAAGGATTATGGATTAGTGGTCTTCAGAGATCACTTTCTATTAAAAATATTTTAGTGCCATTTAAATTAATTGTTAGTTTAATTCAATCCTTAATTGAGTTATTAATTTTTAAACCAAAATTTGTAATTGGAACAGGAGGATATGCAAGCTTCCCAATGCTATTTATTTCATCTCTATTTAAAGTTCCAACTTTAATTCAAGAACAAAATTCATTACCAGGAATTTCAAATAAACTACTATCTAGATATGCAGATTATATTTCTGTTGCTTATGAAAAAATGGATAGATACTTCCCAGGTAATAAAATTTATTTAACAGGAAATCCAATTAGGGAATCAATTACAAAAAACATAAATAATAGTCACTATAAAAAAACAAATAATATTCCTGATGATATATTGGTATTAACTGTTCTAGGAGGAAGTCTAGGTGCAGAGAGGATAAATAGAATCATTGAAGATAATATTGAGTTTATAAAGTCTAGAAATATATTTCTTATATGGCAATGTGGTAGTCTTTATTTTGAAAATTATAAACACTTTAACTCTGACTTTATGAAGATTATTGATTTTATAGATGATATAGATTCTGTATATCAGATTTCAGATATTATTATTGCAAGAAGTGGAGCTTTAACTTTATCTGAATTAGCTGTTGTAGGAAAACCATCCATATTAATACCATCTCCGAATGTTTCAGAAAATCATCAATTTTTAAATGCTAAAACAATAGAGGAAAAAGATGCATGTATTTGTATAGAGGAAAAGGACCTGGAGTTAATATTTAAGAGTAAACTTGATTTACTCATCAATGATGAAAATCTAAGAAACGAACTATCAAAAAATATCTCTGGAATGGGGCTTCCATATGCTTCAAGTGATATAGTTGAAATAATTAAAAAACATTTTAACGATGAGCCATAATAAATATTTTTTTATTGGAGTTGGAGGAATTGGAATGTCTTCTTTAGCAAATTATCTTATTGATACTAAGAATATTGTTTTTGGATATGATAGATCATCGAATAAACTAGTTGATAAGTTAATAGATAACGGGCTTCAGTTTACCAACAAACTAGATATAGGTTGTGTGCCTAAGGAGTTCTTAGATGATAATGTTATTGTTGTATATACTCCTGCTATAAAAAATGATAATATATTTCTTGATTTTTTTTCAAATAAAAAAACAAATAAAATTTATAAAAGATCTGAAATATTAGGTCAAATATCAGCAAATTCAAAATGTATAGCAGTTGCTGGAACTCATGGTAAAACATCTACTACCGCTATCTTAAGTCATTTATTATACTCTAATCAAGTGAAATTTAGATCATTTGTTGGCGGAATAATGAAAGGATTTGATTCGAACTACATATCTACTGGTGATGAATATGTTATTATTGAAGCAGATGAGTATGATAGGTCTTTTCTGGCTCTAGATCCAGATTACTCTTTAATTACTTCTATTGAAAAAGACCATCTTGATGTTTATGATGACTTGGAATCAATTCTTACAAGCTTTGGGATTTTTTGTGATAAAACAAAAAAATCTGTAATAGCAGAAAAAGATATTAATATTAAAAAAGATTTCTCATTCTCAATAGATAAAGATGCAGATTACTCTGCTGATATCATAAAAATTGACCTTAATGGAATTCATTTTGATTTTAAAACTCCAAATAATTTAATTTCAAACATTCATGCAAGAGTAATAGGAAAACATAATTTAAAAAATGTTGTTTCAGCTTTATCATTGATTGATCAAATCGAAGATTTTAATTTAGAAGAATTCATACCATATCTATCTGAATTTAAGGGTATTGAAAGAAGAATGGATATTTATAAATATGAAGACAAGTTAATTGTAGATGACTATGCTCATCACCCTACCGAAATAAAATCAATTTTTGATACAATAGATTCTAATTATCAAGATAAGCCTAAAGCAGTTATTTTTCAACCTCATTTGTATACCAGAACAAGAGATTTGATGGATGATTTTGCTAAAGTTTTATCTTATTTTCAAGAAGTATATCTTTTAGATATCTATCCTGCAAGAGAGAAACCAATTAATGGGATAACTTCAGAAGTTTTACTGAACAAAATAGTTGCATCAAAAAAAGAAATTGTTAAAAAGGTTGAAATCAATGATGTAATAAATAATACTAATTGCAAAACAATTGCAATTCTTGGTGCAGGTGATCTAACCGTAAATCTAAATAAAAAAATATTTACTAATGAATAGACTTTTAACTACAATTTTCATGCTATCAATAATATCATTTATGATATTATTAAGCTCATTTATTGTATATGATAATCACGAATCAAATACAGAATACAACGTTTATTATGCTTTTGATAACCTACATAATAATAAGCCAATAATCGATAGTATTATGA
>CACEJV010000011.1:0-33265 GCA_902559905.1 uncultured Bacteroidota bacterium
ACTGGAGCAGTTCTTGCCGCTATTACGACTTCATTACCAGAGACAATAGGTGAGGAAAGAAACTGGGATTATCGCTTTTGCTGGATAAGAGACGCCTCTATGGTAATTAAGGTAGTTGCAAAATTAGGACATAAAAATATTGTAAAGAATTTTATAAAATTTATAATTAATATTATTCCTGATAAAAATGAAAAACTTCAGATAATGTATGGTATCAATGGTGAAAAAATACTTGAAGAAAAAACTCTTGACCACTTCTCAGGGTATTTAGATTCATCACCAGTTAGAATAGGTAATGCTGCATATAGTCAAAAACAAAATGATATTTATGGAATTCTTATGGATGCTATCCATTATCAAATTGAAAAATTTCCTTCTGAAAATGAGGAATATGAGGAGTTATGGTCAATTGTTAAATCAATAGTGTGGATAGTAAAAAACAATTGGAAGCTACCAGATAAAGGAATTTGGGAATTTAGAAACGAAGATAAACATTTTACCTTTTCTAAATTATTAAGTTGGGTTGCTATTGACAGAGCAATCAAGATCTCAATTCTAATCAATAAATCCTCAAATATTAAAAAATGGAAATTAATTAGAAAAGAAATTTACAATGATATATTGGAGAATGGGTGGAATAAAAAAGTTGGTGCTTTTACCCAATCTTATGGTTCAGATAGCCTTGACGCATCATTACTTCTCATGGAATCATTTGACTTTATAAAGTCTAATAATTTAAAATACGTAAAGACAGTTAAAGCAATTGAAAAAGATTTAATGAATGATGGGCTTTTGTTCAGGTATAAAAATGAAGATGATTTTGGCTTCCCTTCCTCTTCTTTTACTGTTTGTTCATTCTGGTATATAAACAGCCTTTATAAAATAGGTGAAAAACAGAAATCTAAAAAATATTTTGAGAAGATATTAAAATACAGTAATCATCTTGGTCTGTATAGTGAAGATCTAGATTTTAAATCAAAAAGATTATTAGGTAATTTTCCGCAAGCATATTCACACCTCGCCTTAATAGATTGCGCACTTAATTTTAATTCAGAATAATCTATTTCCTTGGATGAAACTTTTTAAGAACTTCGTCCAAGTGATATGTATCTAAATGGGTATATATTTCAGTTGTTGTTATACTTTCATGTCCAAGTATTAGTTGAATTGTCCTAAGATCAGCCCCATTTTTTAATAAATGAGTTGCAAATGAATGCCTTAAAGTATGAGGACTTATTTTCTTATCTGGACCAATTCTTTTATAACTATCGCTTATTATTTTAAATATCATAGATCTTGTTAGCTGTCTTCCATATTTATTCAAAAAAAGTATATCAGAAAATTTTGAATTAATTTTTAATTTATCCCTGTAAGTTAAATATTTTTTAATCTCTATTGAAGCAATTTTCCCCAATGGGACAAACCTCTCTTTATTACCCTTTCCAGTTACTTTTAAAATATTTTCTTCAAAAAAAATATTTGATAATTTTAGTTCAGTAAGCTCGCTAACTCTAATACCTGTTCCATATAAAACCTCAATTATAGTTTTATTTCTCTGTCCAAACTCTGAATCAAGATTGACTGAAGAAATCAATCTCTTTATTTCATCTTCAGTCAGGACATTTGGTAGACTATTTTCAATTTTTGGACTTTCTATATCGTTCAATGGAGATGAGTTAATTTTACCTTCAAATAATAAGTAATTAAAGAAACTTTTCAATGCTGAAATACTTCTGGCTTGACTTCTGGATTTTTTTTTAGAGGAATTTTTATAAAGATACCTTTTAACTGTTGATGAACTACATTTTTGTGGAGACTCATTAATGTCATTTTTAATAATAAAATTTTTAAATTGAAATAGATCAAATTCATAACTTTTTATTGTATTCATGCTTAAACCTCTTTCGAGTTTTAGATAATTTTTAAAATTCTCAATGCTGCTATCCCAATTCATTTTTTTTTATTCCTGTTTAAGCGTTACCTTTATAATATATGAAATTAACAATAATTAATGGTCCCAATTTGAATCTCCTTGGTTCAAGAGAGACTAATATTTATGGGAATCAAGATTTTGAAACTTTCCTTGATTCACTTAAATCAAAATATTCAAAAATTAATTTAGAATATCATCAATCAAATGTTGAAGGTGAATTAATAAATTTTATTCAAGATTCTAGGGACTCAGACGGTATAATAATTAATGCTGCTGCTTATACTCACACTTCTGTTGGAATAGGTGATGCGATAAAAGCAATTGATACAAAGGTTATTGAAGTTCATATATCTAATACTTTTTCAAGAGAAGAATACAGACATAACTCATATTTATCGCCAGTAGTTGATGGTATAATTATAGGATTTGGACTAAAAAGCTATGAACTAGCAATTGAAAGCTTCTTATCTAAAGATGAATAACTTCATCATAAGCGTCTGCAACTGCTTCCATTAATGCTTCACTCATTGTCGGGTGAGGGTGAACAGACTTAAGTATTTCTTTGCCTGTTGTTTCAAGCTTTCTTCCAAGAACAGCTTCTGCAATCATATCAGTGACTCCAGCACCAATCATGTGACAACCCAACCACTCGCCATACTTTTCATCAAAAATAACTTTTACAAATCCATCTGGATGACCAGATGCTTGTGCCTTACCAGAAGCAGTGAAAGGAAATTTCCCAACCTTAACTTGATATCCTTTTTCAATGGCCTTTTCCTCAGTTAATCCAACAGATGCAACTTCAGGTGAACAATATGTACATCCAGGAATATTATCATAATCAATTGGCTCAACTTCATGTTTAGCAATTTTTTCAACACAGAGTATTCCCTCAGCTGAAGCAACATGAGCTAATGCTTGACCAGATGTAACATCTCCAATTGCATAGTATCCAGGAATATTTGTTTGATAAAATTCATCAACTATAATTTTATCTTTATCAACTGCAATTCCAACTTCTTCAAGTCCAATATCCTCTATATTGCTCTTTACACCTACTGCAGATAAAACAATGTCTGCTTCATGCTCAGATATTTGACCGTTAGATTTAACTTGAAGCTTCACACCCTTACTCTTAATATCAGACGAAATGACTTCAGAGCTGGTTAATATCTCAATCCCTGACTTCTTAAAATTTTTACTTAGTTGATTTGAAATATCTTTATCTTCAACAGGTAGTACTCTGTCCATATATTCAATTATTTTCACATCAGTACCCATAGAATTATAGAAATAAGCAAATTCAATTCCGATTGCACCTGATCCAACAATAATTATTTTTTTTGGTTGTTTAGGAAGAGTCATTGCCTCTCTATAACCAATTATTTTTTTACCATCTTGCGGAATAGACTCAATCATTCTTGATCTACCTCCTGTAGCTATAATGATATTTGAAGACTCAAGTTCTTGAACTTCACCATCATTTTCAACTGAAACTTTTTTGTTTGGTAATACTTTGCCATAACCATTAATAACATCAATCTTGTTCTTCTTCATTAGAAAAGTTACTCCTTTACTCATTCCATCAGCTACACTCCTTGACCTTTTAACAACTGAGTCAAAATCTTTATCAAAATCTTTAACTTTTAGTCCATATGAATCAGCTTTTTTTAAGTATTCGAATACTTGTGCAGACTTTAACAGAGCCTTAGTAGGGATACACCCCCAATTTAGACAAACTCCACCCAGACTTTCTTTTTCGACTATAGCAGTCTTTAGTCCTAGTTGAGATGCCCTAATTGCAGTAACATATCCACCTGGACCACTTCCTAGAACAATTAAATCGTATTTTTTAGTCATTTCTTTTATTATTTATAAAATTTATACTTGCAGAATTTACACAATATCTTTTACCAGTTGCCGTTGGACCATCATCAAAGACATGACCTTGATGCCCTCCACAGTTAGAACATAAAATTTCAGTTCTAACCATTCCTAAACTTGTATCTTTTTTGTAGACAATTGCACCTGGAATTGCCCCTTCATAGCTTGGCCATCCACAATCAGAAATAAACTTACTTCCGCTCTTAAATAGAGGTTGTCCACATCCCTTGCATACATAAACCCCATCTTCAAAATGCATATTATATATTCCCGTATGGGGCCTTTCAGTGCCCGCATTTCTTAATATCTCAAATTCTTCAGGAGATAATTCTTCTTTCCACTCTTCTTCTGATTTATTCACTTTATAGGTTATTTTAGGTTCTTCTTTATCTAATTTTGTTTGGCAGTTTAATAGTGTAAAACTAAAAAAAACTAGTCCAAATAAGTGCAATTTTAAGTACATCTATATTTTTTGACAAATATATATATCTTTTAATTTATTTACTTACTTTGTCAATCATTTAAATTTATGCTAAATAAAAAAACCGACCATCCAAAAGGAAGTAAAAAATTGATTGGTGCATGGACATTGTATGACTGGGCAAACTCAGTTTATTCGTTAGTTATTTCTTCAGCAATTTTTCCAATATATTACTCTACTCATGTTTTCTCTGATATCACTTCAATTATGATATTTAGTATAGAAGTAAACAAAGACACCTTAATTAGTTTTCTTTCAGGAATTTGTTTCCTTTTAATTGCATTTATATCACCTATGCTTAGTGGTATAGCCGACTATATAGGTAATAAAAAAATTTTTATGAAGTTTTTTGTTTACATGGGCTCTATCTCATGTATCGGACTATATTGGTTTGAATTAGAAAATATAGAGTTCGGTCTTATCCTATTTTTCTTATCATTACTAGGATTCTGGGGTAGTCTGGTCTATTATAATTCATATTTGAATGATATTACTTTTCCAAAACAAACAAATATGGTAAGTGCAAGAGGATATACAATGGGGTATATAGGAAGTGTTATACTTCTCTTGATAAATCTAATAATGATTTATTTCTATGAAGATTTTGGGTTTAGCTCTGATAAAAATGCCATGAAGATGTCTTTTGCATTAACTGGTTTGTGGTGGTTAGGTTTTAGTCAATACTCTTTTTATCATTTACCTAAAGGAAATAGTGAGATAAATATTCCAAAAAATATTATTTGGAATGGATTTAAAGAGTTAAGGGGAGTATATAAAATAATTAGATCCAGTAAAAGGTTTACAAGATTCTTATTGGCATTTTTCATTTTTTCATTTTCTCTCCAAACTGTCCTTTATATTGCATCTTACTTTGGAGTTACTGAAATTCAGTGGCCAAGTGCAAGTGAACAAACAGCTGGTCTTATAATTAGCATTTTACTTATTCAGGTTGTTGCAATTGGTGGAGCATATAGTTTTACAAAATTGGCTCAAAAATTCGGAAATATTATAGTACTAACTTTTGCAATCTTTCTTTGGTCATTAGTATGTTTCTATGCCTATTTTATTGAAACTCCTAGTCAATTTTATATGATTGCAGGACTTGTTGGCCTCTTAATGGGTGGAACACAACCTGTTGCTAGAGCTACTTTTTCCCTGTTTATACCTGAAACAAAGGATACAACATCATTTTTTAGTTTCTATGATGTAACTGAAAAAATAGGTATTTTCTTTGGTTTGCTTTTTTATGCCTTTTCTGCTCAATTTACAGGCTCAGTTAGATTCTCAGTTTTAATTTTTATGTTTTTCTTTTTTTGTTGGAGCATTATTATTGATAAGAGTTCCTAGAATTGACAAAAGTAAGTTGGCATAGCTTTTGTCATTATTTAAGTGTGATTATTGTCTGGACTTTATTAATTCAATTAAATGAACTAATATCTAGATTTTCTGACATAATGACCATAAATAGTTTTAAATGAGCATTATTTACAATAATATAGACAAATTGTCATTTGATGATATTAGTGAGGAATCTGATTTTATTCCATTAATGACAAATGAAGACGAAGAGGCACTTGAAAAAGAAAGTCTACCAGATGTATTGCCAATACTTCCTCTAACAAATACAGTACTTTTTCCTGGTGTAGTTATTCCAATAAATGCAGGCAGGGATAAGTCTATAAAACTTATTAAAGACGCTAACAAGTCTAGTAAATTAATTGGAGTTGTAGCTCAAAGAAATATTAATGATGAAAACCCAAGCATAGAGAACATATATGGAGTAGGAACAGTTGCAAAAATATTAAGGGTTTTAAAAATGCCTGATGGAAATACAACTGTTATTATACAAGGAAAAAAAAGATTTAAGATTAAATCTATTGTTAAAACTGATCCATATATTCAAGCAACTGTTGATCCTGTTTCTGATGAGGCATTAAAAAAATCAGATAGTAAATTCTCTGCAACAATAGATGCTATAAAGGATATAGCTTTAAAAATTATAAAAGAAAATCCTAATATTCCGTCAGAGGCATCATTTGCAATTAAAAATATCCATAGTTCTGCATTCTTGATCAATTTTGTTTCCTCAAATATGAACATTAGTGTCAAAGACAAACAAGAGTTACTTGAAAGTATAAGTATCCAGAATAGAGCTATGAAGTGTCTTAAGTTCTTAAATGTAGAATATGAAAAACTCGCTCTAAAAAACGATATACAATCAAAAGTAAGGAATGATTTAGATCAACAGCAAAGAGAATATTATTTGCAGCAGCAGATGAAAACAATTCAAGAGGAGCTTGGTGAAAATTCATATCATGAAGATATTCAAGAATTGATAAATAAGTCAAAAGATAAAAATTGGAGTAAAGAAACAGGAAATCATTTTGAAAAAGAGTTATCTAAACTCAAGAGGATGAACTCTCAGGTTGCAGAATATTCTGTTCAAAGAAACTATTTGGACTTACTAGTTGATCTACCATGGGAAAACTACTCTGAAGATAATTTTGACTTAGAAAAAGCCCAAAAAATTTTAGATAATGATCATTTTGGGCTAGAGGATGTAAAAAAAAGAATAATAGAGTATTTAGCTGTTCTTAAATTAAGAAAAGATATGAAGTCACCAATATTATGTTTATATGGCCCTCCTGGAGTAGGCAAAACTTCACTTGGTAAATCTATAGCTAAATCAATAAACAGAGAGTATGTTAGAGTTTCGCTAGGCGGATTAAGAGATGAAGCTGAAATTAGAGGACATAGAAAGACTTACATTGGAGCAATGCCTGGAAGAATTATACAAAGTATAAGAAAATCAGGTACATCTAATCCAGTATTTGTTTTAGATGAAATTGATAAGATTTCAAGTGGCTCACAAGGTGATCCTTCATCTGCTTTGTTAGAGTTGCTTGATCCTGAACAAAATAGTTCTTTTCATGATAATTTCTTAGAAATAGGTTATGATCTTTCGAAAGTAATGTTTGTCGCAACAGCTAATAATCTATCAACAATGCATCCTGCTTTACTTGATAGAATGGAGCTAATTAATGTGTCTGGGTATACATCTGAAGAAAAAGTCTCAATTGCAAATAAGTTTTTAATTAAAAAACAATTGTCTGAGCACGGTATGAATTCTTCTGATTTTAAAATATCTAATAAAAATATCAAAGAAATTATTAGTAGCTACACAAGAGAATCTGGAGTTAGAAATCTTGAGAAACAAATTGCTAAGCTTATTAGAAACAGAGCTAAAAATATTGTTTCAAATTCTAAGTTGAACGACTATAATGATGAAAATTATCTAAAAGATGTATTAGGACCTCAGAAATTTTTTAGAGATAAATATGAAAATAATAATGTCGCTGGAGTGGTTACAGGTCTTGCATGGACTTCTGTAGGTGGCGAAATTTTATTCATTGAATCGTCATTATCAGAAGGTAAAGGAAACTTATCGATTACAGGAAACCTTGGAAAAATAATGAAGGAATCCGCCGTTATTGCATTAGAATATATTAAATCTAATTACCAAGATCTCGGAATCAATAAAGAAATTGACTATTCAAAATATAATATACATATTCACGTCCCTGAGGGAGCAACTCCTAAAGATGGTCCAAGCGCAGGTATAACCATACTTACATCCCTTGTTTCATTATTTACTCAAAAAAGAGTTAAAAAGAATATTGCTATGACAGGCGAGATTACTTTAAGAGGAAAGGTTCTTCCTGTAGGAGGAATAAAAGAAAAGATTTTGGCAGCTAAAAGAGCAAATATTAAGGAAATTATTTTAAGTTCATATAATAAAAAGGATATTGAAGAAATAGATCAAAAATATCTTAAAGGTTTAAACTTTATATACGTTAATAACATGAGTGATGTAATATCTCACTCTCTAACAAATAGAAAGGTCTTAAATCCAAAAAATATAAATTAATTTTTATGATAATAGCAATTGATGGTGAGGCCTCTACTGGCAAAAGCACTCAGGCAAAGAAAATTGCTAAAAGATTAGATATTAATTATAGAGATTCAGGCGCATATTACAGGGCAATAACTCTTTATTTAATAAGAAATCAAATAAATCCAAAAGAAACATTAGGAAAGGATCTTTTTAGTAAAATTGATATTTCTCAAAAATTTGAAAATGATAGTTTCTCAATCTTTTTAAATGGCGAAGATGTAACATCTAAAATAAGAGGGCATAAGGTATCAGTAAATGTTAGTGAATATGCTAAAAAACCTGAAATAAGAAACTTTGTATATAATCTTTTAAGAAAATCATCTAAGTTAAATTCTATAGTTGTTGATGGTAGGGATATTGGAACCGTTGTGTTTCCTGATGCCGATTATAAATTCTTCTTGTATGCTATTCCTGAAATTAGAGCTCAAAGGCGTCATAAAGAAATAAATGATGAAACTGTCAAAATTGAATCAATTGAAAGAGAAATAAAAGAAAGAGATGATATAGACTCTACTAGAGACATTGCTCCACTCAAAAAAGCTGAAGATGCTTACGGAATTGATGTAAGCTATTTAGCTATTGATCAGGTATTTGAAGAAATACTTGAAAAAATAACTATTTAAAGTAATAAAAAACATAACTAAGCTTTGTCAATAAATTAATAAATTATATTTTTGCGCACTATGAGCGAAGAAAATACCGAAAAAACTAAACCTAAGGAGTCAAAGACACTTACAAAAACTCCAAAAAAAGCTCCAGCTAAAAAGTCAACTAAAAAGGTTGATCCACAAGATGATTTCCTAACCAATTTTAACTGGCATCAATACAAGGAAGGTATTGACGAATTAGATGATAAACAAATTAAGGAATTTGAGAAGTTAGTAGAGAAAAATTTTGTTGATACTTCAGATGATAATATTATTCTAGGTGAAGTGATTCATATGACAGAGAAAGACGTGATAATTGATATTAATGCTAAGTCAGAAGGAGTAATTTCAAAAAACGAGTTTAGATATAATCCTGATCTAAAATTAGGTGATAAAGTTGAAGTAATTGTGGATACAAGAGAAGATAAGTCTGGTCAATTAGTTCTTTCTCATAGAAAAGCTAGAGTTATTAAGGCTTGGGATAAAGTTAATTCAGCTCATGATTCTGGTGAAGTTGTTCAAGGCTTTGTTAAGTGTAGAACAAAAGGTGGTATGATTGTAGATGTTTTTGGTATTGAAGCATTCCTTCCAGGATCTCAGATAGATGTCAAACCTATAAGGGATTACGATCAATACACAAACAAGAACATGGACTTCAAAGTTGTTAAGATCAATCACGAGTTCAAGAATGTAGTTGTATCTCACAAGGCTTTAATTGAAGCTGATATTGAAGAACAAAAAAAGGGAATTATAAGTCAGTTAGAGAAAGGGCAAGTTCTAGAGGGGACAGTTAAAAACATGACTTCTTATGGAGTATTTATTGATCTTGGGGGTGTAGATGGCTTGATTCATATAACAGATTTATCATGGAGTAGAATAAATCATCCATCCGAGATTTTAGAGCTTGACCAAACAATTAAAGTTGTAATACTAGATTTTGATGATGATAAATCTAAAATTCAATTAGGTCTTAAACAATTAACTGATCACCCTTGGGACAAGCTTGGAGATGATGTAAAAGAAGGTTCTAAGATAAAAGGTAAAGTAGTTGTAATAGCAGATTATGGAGCATTTGTGGAAGTTGATGAAGGCATAGAAGGCTTAGTTCATGTATCTGAGATGTCATGGTCAACACATTTAAGAAGTGCTCAAGATTTTGTAAGCGTTGGAGATGAAATTGAGGCAGTAGTTCTAACTCTTGATAGAGAATCTAGAAAAATGTCTCTGGGGATTAAACAATTAACACAAGATCCATGGACTGATATTACTAAGAAGTTTCCAATAGGTTCTAAACATATTGGGTCTGTTAGAAACTTTACCAACTTTGGAGTTTTTATTGAACTTGAAGAGGGTATAGACGGTTTAATTTATATATCTGACTTATCATGGACAAAAAAGATTAAACATCCTTCAGAATTTTTAGCTTTAAATGACAAAATTGAAGTTGTTATTCTAGATCTTGATGTTGAGGGCAGAAAACTTAGTCTAGGTCATAAACAAACAAAACCTAATCCATGGGATGTATATGAAAAAGATTTTGCTGTAGATACAATTCATAATTCTGAGGTGTCTGAAGTTATTGAAAAAGGCGCCATAATAAACTTTAATGAAGATATTTCTGCTTTTTGTCCAACTAGACATCTTGATAAAGAAGATGGATCTAAATTATCTGAAGGAGACAAGGTAGATTTTAAAGTTATAGAGTTCAGCAAAGAATTTAAAAGAGTTGTTGTATCACATCTACTAACTCATAAAGATTCAGCTCCAGAAGAACCGGATAATAATATAGTTGATGATATTGATTCTGAAGAAGAATAATTACTAAATAATCCTCATTTATGAGGATTTTTTTTTAAACAATACTTAATGTAGAATTTATATTTTTGTATTAATAGATTAAGATGCCAAAAAAAATACTTTTAGATTCAAAAAAAATACATCTAATTTTATCAAGACTAGTATACGAGCTTATTGAGAACCATAAAGATTTTCAAGATACTGTTCTAATTGGTCTTCAGCCAAGAGGGGTTTATTTGTTTAATCAAATTTTAAAGATATTTGAAACTAATCATCCTAAAATAAAAATTAAAAGTGGTATACTAGATTTTACTTTTTTCAGAGATGATTTTAGAAGGACAGAGAAAACTCTTTCAGCAAATTCTACTCAAATTAATTTTACATTAGAAAATAAAAGGGTTGTGTTAATAGATGATGTACTTTTCACAGGAAGAAGTATTAAAGCTGCAATGTCAGCAATTGATTCTTATGGAAGGCCAAAGTCAATTGAGCTTCTTGTTCTTGTTGATAGAAGATTCAAGAGAGAAATTCCAATTGAAGCAAACTATTGCGGAACAAAGATTGATACTTTTAAAGGGGATAAGGTAAAAGTAATATGGGATGATAAGTCTATAAATAATAAAGTCTTTATTGAAAGTTAGATGAGAAAGTTAAGTGTAGATCATCTTCATGGTATAAAGTTTTTAAATAAGGCTGATGTTGATCTTATTTTTGACACAGCACTAAACTTTAAAGAAGTAATAAACAGACCTATTAAAAAAGTTCCAACACTTAGGGATATTACAATTGCAAATCTTTTTTTTGAAAATAGTACTAGAACTAAAGTATCTTTCGAATTAGCTCAAAAAAGATTAGGAGCTGATGTAATTAATTTTTCAAGTTCTTCTTCTTCTGTTAAGAAAGGTGAATCATTAATTGATACAGTTAATAATATTCTGGCTATGAAAGTTGATATGATTGTCTTAAGACATCCCAATCCAGGATCATCTATACTTCTTTCAAAACATACAGAATCTTGTATAATAAATGCTGGAGATGGATCTCACGAGCACCCTACACAGGCTTTACTTGATTCATTCTCAATATTTGAAAAAATTGGAGACTTAAAGGATAAAAATATATTAATTGTCGGAGATATTCTTCACTCAAGAGTTGCTCTTTCCAATCTATATTTACTAAATCTATTGGGAGCCAATGTAAAGATTTCTTGTCCACTTAGTCTAGTTCCAAAGGATATTGAAAAATTAAATGTGTCCGTTGAACCAGATATTCAAAAGGCATTAAGATGGTGTGATGCTGTTAATGTACTAAGAGTTCAAAGAGAAAGAATGATAAAATCATATTTTCCAGATAATAGAGAGTACTCTATGCTTTTTGGTCTAGATGAAAATAAAATTAGTTCTATTAAAAAAGATATTTTAATTCTACATCCTGGACCTATAAATAGAGGTGTAGAAATTACTTCTAATCTTGTAGAATCAAATAATTCTATTATTTTAGAACAAGTAGAAAATGGAGTTGCGATTAGAATGGCAATAATGTATTTATTGGCTTCTAAATTAAACTTTTCAATTAATGAATAATGGAATTATTTAATTACAGAAAATCATATACTAAAGATAAGCTGAGTATAAATGACATTGGAGATAATCCAATCGATTTTTTTGTGAAATGGTTCAAAGAAGCTGAAAATTCTGATCAAATTATTGAACCTAATGCTATGACAATTTCAACTGTTGATGAAAATTCTTTTCCATCTTCAAGAGTTGTCTTATTGAAACAAATTAAAGAAAGGAGTCTTATTTTTTTTACAAATTATAATAGTAATAAAGGTAAATCTCTTGATAAAAATAAAAATATTTGTGCTTCGTTTTATTGGCCTCCACTTGAGAGACAAGTTATAATTAAAGGTAGTGCTAAAAAGATATCTTCGGTTGAATCCGAAAATTATTTTAATTCAAGACCGTTTGAGAGTCAGGCTGCTGCTATAATATCAAATCAAAGTGAAGATATTGATAGTCATGAATCTCTTTTAGAAAAATATAAATCTTTTATTGAGCAAAATAAAAACACTAAACTTAAAAGGCCAAATAACTGGGGTGGAATTGAAATATTTATTAATCAAATTGAGTTTTGGCAAGGCAGGAAGAATAGACTTCATAATAGAGTATTATGTAATTTTCAAAAAGATACTTGGAAATATAAATTACTATCTCCATAAATGAAAACCATAACTTTTCTAAGACACTCTAAGTCTTCATGGGAATATGATGTTTCTGATATAAATAGGCCTTTAAATGAATTTGGTATAAATAAGATTAAGAAAGTGTCAAATTTATCAGGAGATACTTTTAATCATATTGAAATTCTTTTTTCTAGCCCTGCAAATAGAGCAATTC
This sequence comes from uncultured Bacteroidota bacterium, assembly GCA_902559905.1. Lineage (GTDB taxonomy): Bacteria > Bacteroidota > Bacteroidia > Flavobacteriales > Flavobacteriaceae > Marisimplicoccus. The sequence continues at coordinate 13,097 of CACEJV010000011.1, forward strand.
ACACATGTATAATTTTAGCTAACTCTTTAGAAATAGATTTAAAAAAAATTATTATTTGTGATGAACTGTATACTTTTGACATGTTTGAAGTGTTTGATTTTATTAAACAAATTGATGATAAGTATTCGAACATACTTTTAGTTGGACATAATCCTGCTTATACAGAAATTTCAAATTATTTTTCTGAAAATAAAATTTTAAATTTACCAACTGCCAGATGGTTTTGTTTAAAATTTGATACAGATTCCTGGTCTAAAATAATTGGTTTAAAACCAATTTACTATATAAACAACATAAACAGTGAGTCTTAAATATATAAATAGAGAATTAAGTTGGTTAGATTTTAATGCTAGAGTTCTCCAAGAGGCATCTAATAAGGATGTACCTTTATTGGAGAGACTAAGGTTTATTGGAATTTTTTCCAATAATCTTGACGAATTCTTTCAGGTAAGATATGCTACTGTAAAGAGAATTGCAGATGAAAAAGCCTCTAAAAAAGGAAACAAGGATAATATTCTTGCAAAAAATCTTTTAGACGATATAACAAAAAAAGTAATCAAGCTTCAAAATGAAAGTTCTAAAATTTTAAACTCAATTGAAAAGTCATTAAAAAAAGAAAATATATTTTTTATAAATGAAAATCAAGTTTTAGAAAATCAAAAAGAATTTTTAAAAGATTTTTTTATTAGAAAGATTAGTCCGTCACTGGTAACCATAATCTTATCAAATAATAAAAAACATAATTTTAATGATAATAAGGCTTTCCTTATGGTTAACCTTAAATTAAAAGATAAGTCAAATATTTATGCCCTGGTCGAAATACCAAAAGATATCAGCAGATTTGTTGTACTACCTAAAAATGGAGATAGACAATATATAATGTTTATTGATGATATAATTAGATACCATCTACATATTATTTTTAGTTTTTTTAATTATTCAAAAATTCAAGCCCATATGCTTAAGATTACTAGAGATGCAGAATTTGACATTGACGATATAGATTTATCAAAGAGCTACATAAAAAAAATTCAAGAGTATGTAAATAAAAGAAAAATATCAAATCCAGTAAGACTTGTCTATGATAAGAGTATTCCTGGCTCTACTCTTGATTATCTAATTAAAAAAATAAACATTTCATCATATGACAGTTTAATTCCAGGTGGAAAATATCATCATAGAAGTGATTTTATGGATTTTCCTGAATTAAATAGATCTGATCTCTTATATCCTAAAAAGAAACCACTAAATATTAGAGATTTTGAAATTGAGTCTAATCTACTTGATCAAATATCAAAAAAAGACTATTTAATGTATACACCATATCACTCATTCTCTTATTTAGTTTCTTTGTTAAGACAATCTGCTATTGATCCTAGTGTAAAATCAATTAAAATAACTATATATAGGCTTTCTAAGCAATCCAATGTAATTAGTTCATTAATTAATGCAGCAAAAAATGGGAAAAAAGTTCTAGTTCAAATTGAATTACAAGCTAGATTTGATGAAGAAAATAATATTAAAGTATCCCAGCAACTAAAAGCTGCTGGCGTTGATTTAATTTTTGGTGTAAAAGGTTTAAAGGTTCACTCCAAAATTTGTTTGATTGAAAGAATTGATAATAATAAGAAAAGATTATACGGGTTTGTAAGTACTGGAAATTTTAATGAGACTACAGCAAGAGTATACTCTGACTTTACTTTATTTACATCAAATCAAAAAATTCTTAAAGAAGTTAACAAAGTATTCGATTTTCTTCAGGTTAGCTATAAAATACATGATTATAAGCATTTAATTGTTTCTCCTCATCACACTACAAACAAAATATTTCAGCTAATTGATAATGAGATGGATAATGCAAAAAAAGGCATTTACTCAGAAATCATTCTGAAACTAAATAGTTTCACTAGTTATAAATTTGTTGACAAATTATATGAAGCTAGTCAACAAGGTGTAAAAATTAAATTGTTAATTAGAGGAATATGTTGCCTTATTCCCAATAAATTAGGATTTAGTAATAATATTGAAGTTAAAAGTGTCGTTGACAGGTATCTTGAGCACTCAAGAGTCTATGTGTTTGAAAATGGTGGAGATAAAAAAGTATATATATCATCAGCAGATTTAATGACAAGAAATATTGAAAAGAGGGTTGAGGTAGCCTGTCCGATTTATCAGGATAATTTAAAAAAACAAGTACTTGATACTCTTGAGATTACTGATAATGATAATGTTAAAACAAGATTGATAAATAGTAATATGCAAAACAGTTTTTTAAGAAACTCTAAATCAAATATCAGATCTCAATGGTATACATATAATTATTTTAAAAAAATTATAAATAATTGAGAAAGATTGCAGCTATTGATATAGGTTCAAATGCAGTTAGGATGTTGATTTGTTATGTCCTCTTTAATGAAGATGAATATTTTTTTCAAAAAAATCAATACATTAGGTTGCCACTGAGATTAGGAGAAGATTCCTTCAAAACCGGATTTATTTCTGATGATAAGATCAATAATTTATCTAATGCACTTTTATCATTTAAATATACAATGAAAGTTCATGGAGTTGAGCATTACCAGATATATGCTACTTCTGCACTTAGAGACTCTAAAAACTCAGATGACGTAATTAATCAAATTTATGATTTAACTGGAATGAAAATTAAAATAATTGATGGACTAAAAGAAGCTAAGGTGATTTCAATGGGAAACCCAATTGAAAAGTTAGATTTTGACAAAACATACCTATATGTAGATGTAGGAGGAGGAAGTACTGAATATTCAATTGTTAGAAGGGGTGTTGACAAAAAGTCTAAATCTTTTAATATTGGAACAGTAAGATTAATAAATAATATATTTGACGAATTAGTATTTGACGAAATCAAAGAATGGATTAATGAAAATATTGAAGATGATTCTAAACTGAAAGTTTTTGCTACAGGGGGAAATATTAATAAAATACAGGATATGACTAAAACCAAATCTGGTAAACCTATTTCTTATCTCTCAATTAAAGATCTTTATAACAACTTATTAGAAAAAGATATAACTAATAGAATGATAAAATATAATCTGAACCCAGATAGAGCTGATGTAATAATTCCTGCGCTTAAAATCTTTATTTCTACTATGGATTGGACAAAAACAAATAAACTTTTTGTTCCTAAAGTAGGCTTAGTAGATGGTATGATATCAGAGATTCATAGCTCAATGAGTTCAGTAAATTAAATTCTTAGGTTAAACTCATTAATAAGTAGAGAAATATTATCATTCTCTTTTACTAAGGCATCTAGTTTATCCTTACTGTCAATATAGTTTTTTTTCTGTTTAACCTCATTCAAAGATACATCAACATCTATACTATAATTGTTAAGCTCTTTAGATATAAAAGCCTGTATTTTGCTCTTATAGCCTTTAACTTCTTTTTGATTCATCTTATTAATTGTTGAAATTATTATTGAATTATTTTCAATAATTGGATCATTCATATTTAGAAGTGAGAGCATATTGTTGTTCCCATTTACCTTTTCATTATCACAGAATTTTTTCCAAGCAATTCTGACATCATTCTCTGTAAAATCATCATTCGGTAATTCAATATGATCTTCCTCTTCAATATTCTCAGATTTTTTAAAATTTAAACTAGCTATGGATAATGAAGAGACTTCGTCATTATTTTGAGTGAAGAGTTTAATTTCCTCTTTATTTGCCTCTAAAGTTTTATCTACCTCTTGATTTACCCTAATAACTTGGTCAGAGAACTCAGAAGTTTTAATTAGAGAGTTTTTTTTTTTGATACTATTTAGAGATGCCAACTTCATTAAACAAATTTCAGTATGTATTCTTTTGTCATTTACCTTTTGGTAATTTATAAGACATTCATTCACTATATCAATCATTAGTATTATATCTTCATCGCTATAATCATCTCCTTGCTTTTTATATTTAATTTTTAAATCGTCTTTTATATCTGATTCATCTAGTTTATTGATTAATAGTTCTCTAAAATGTTTAGAGATACCGTTAAGAAAATTAACATCATCTACTCCACGATTATAAATTTTATCATACATAGAGAGAATTCCAGGTATATCTTTATTTGTAATTAATGAAGACAAATCAAAATAAGACTGATAATCCAATATGTTAAGATTAGAAGTGACTTCATCAATTGTTAAATTTGAATTAGTAAAACTTACTAGTCTGTCAAACATAGACAGAGAGTCTCTAATTGAACCATCAGATTTTTCAGCTATTATTTGTAATGAATTATCATCAAACTTTATTTTTTTTTCTTTACATATTTTATGTAAAAGCTCAATAATAGACCTATTATCGACTTTTTTAAAATCATAGATTTGACACCTAGAAAGTATTGTTGGAATAATTTTGTTCTTTTCAGTAGTTGCTAGTATAAAAACAACATGAGGAGGAGGTTCCTCTAGTGATTTTAGAAATGCATTAAAAGCAGCGTTTGACAGCATGTGAACCTCATCAATAATATATACTTTAAATTTTCCATATTGAGGAGGTATTCTTATCTGTTCAGTAATATTCCTAATATCTTCTACAGAATTATTTGATGCTGCGTCAAGCTCAAATACGTTATATTCAAAATTTTCATCTAAATCATTTATTTTCTTAGCTAGAATTCTAGCACAAGATGTCTTACCAACACCTCTTGGACCACAAAATAAAAGAGCTTGAGGTATTTTCTGACTATCTATTGCATTTGACAATGTTTTTACAATAGCATCTTGTCCTATCATTTGATTAAAATCCTTAGGTCTATACTCTGAAGCAGATGATATTGATGAATTTTTCATTAATAACAAATATAAAAATTGAAAAAAACTAATAACCAATTCATATTCTTTTTTTATTAAAATTATCAACATGTATTATCTTTGTAATGCAAGCCGTCTTATCGCTGTTTATTCAGAGGAAAGTCCGGACACCATAGAGCAACACAGCGGGTAACTCCCGTCATCTATTTATAGATAGGAATAGTGCAACAGAAAGTATGTACAGGTTATGCTGTAGTGGAATCATGTAAACTCTGTGTGGTGAAACGCCAAGTATATCTACAGTTTAAAATTGCTCGTTTTATGTAGAAGGGTAGGCGGTATGAATATAATAGTAATATTATATCTAGATAAATGATAAGACTCGACAGAATCCGGCTTACAGGCTTGCTTTTTTAAAAAATGATAAGGAGCTAGATCCGTAATTTCTCTCATCTACTTCTTTAACCTTATCAATAAACGAAATATTTGAACGATGCTCAATTATAAGTTCACCACCTTCTTCTAATATCTCATTTTTTCTAACTATATCAATGATCTCAAGATAATCTCTTAATAAAAAACTATATGGTGGGTCAGCAAAAATTATATTAAATTTTTCTTTATTTTTTTTTAAGAATAATAAATAATCAATTTTTTTTATCCTGATTTTAATCTCTAATTCTTTAGCAGTTTTTTTTATAAATCTAATACAGTTAAAATTATTGTCAACAGATAATATATTATTGCATCCTCTAGAAGCAAATTCATAGGAAATATTACCAGTTCCAGAAAAAACATCAAGAACTCTACAATCATTTAACTCAAATTTATTTTGGATAATATTAAAAAGAGACTCTTTTACTTTATCTGTGGTTGGTCTAACAGGAAGATTTTTTGGTGCATTAATTACTATGCTTTTTTTATTTCCTGAAATTATCCTCATTTAAATAAGAAAAGAAAGGTGATTTTGAATTGAATTGATTACTGCTATCATCATGAATATAATCAAGTTTAGAATATTTGTTAGCAATTTCATAGTATTCTGAATATTTATCATATCTACCAAGAAATATAATCTTGTCTTTTTCATTTGAAATTTCATAATTTTTCATAACAAAGAACAGATAATATAAAAATTCATTTTTGTCCTTGATATCAAATGAGTTGAAGTAAATAAATTCTTTTGAGTCAAATATTAATATATCAAAAGAGTTTTCATTAAAATTGATATATAGAGAAAGTCCACCAGAAATTTTATGTTTTTTAAATAGATAGTTATAAAGAACTGTAAAATAACTCATTGTAGAATATTTAATATTCTTTTGATTTAAGACATTTACAAAAAGCTCGTCATATGAATAAACAACAGCAATTTTTTTGTCTACAGATAATTCATGTTGAATATTATCTTTAATTGAGGTATTAGTTTCTAAATACTTATTTCTTAGCTTCTCATCAAATAATTTTGAGGGAACAATAGAAGGTATACTTGAAAAAAATATTAAATCAATTGTGTCAATATTAAAGTTAGAAATAGAGCCTACAAAGTCAGACTCAAGATTTTTGCTATTAATATAAAGGGACGAGGAGTCATCAGGTGATCCAAATATAATATCTGATTTATATTGATAAACAGTTAATTTATGAATATTATTGATCGTTTTTTGCATCAAAAATAGATGGCCAGTTTCCGTTTATACTAACCTCAGTCATTGATCCAAGAATTATTTCACTTCCATTTACTCCATCAACTGAAATAACTTTATTCTCTTGCTCAAGTAAATCTTTATTTTGATCATACAGGATAATATCTTTTTTGACTTTTACCTCAAAAACAGGAACTTGATAGCCGTTTTTATCAATTATATCAGCCTGGATTGAAAACTTTGCGTCTGAACCTTCAATTGGAATGTTTGCCATCATTTTATATCTTTCATCTTCACCAAATAATGAATCCTTAACAGACACAAAACCTAAAGTGTCTACGACTGTAACTTCTCTAAGCATATCAATTCTATAGGTTCTGTCGTATTGAAGATAAGAAGAATCCCTCTTCTCAATTAAAGTAAATATACCATTATCAATAAAACTTACGAGACTATCAAAATTACTTGCATAAAAGCCATTTACGTCCTTGTGAGCAATCTGGGCGGTCTTTATATCCTTAAGCCTGTCAATAACTGTTGAATATCTTTCATTTTTAACTTTATTAAATTTTATAGGACCATTAATTGAACTGTATATTTGGGCTGCAAAAAAAATAGATAATGCCCAAAGAAATAATTCTAAACCACGTTTTTTGTTCATGTGAGTAATTTTTGATTTTAACAAATCTACAATTTTTTTTTTTTCATAAAACTATATATAAATGAATTATATTAGAAAAATATTTTAAATGAAAACTATTGCATTAATTCCTGCAAGGCTCGAGTCTGAAAGGTTTCCTAATAAATTAATTAAAAAGCTTCATGGAGTTCCAATAATAGTCAGGACATACTTAGCTGCATTAAACAGTAAACTATTTGATCAAGTATATGTTGTAACTGGAAATGATGAGATAATTGATTTAATTGAAGCTAAAGATGGTTTAACATATAAATCAAAAGGAGTTCATCAATCAGGTACAGATAGAGTTGCTGAAGCAGCTAAAGAAATTGATCACGATATAGTAGTTAATTTACAAGGTGATGAGCCATTTATAAATATTGATGCAATAAATAATTTGATTTCATCTTTTGAAGATAATACTGTAAAAATGGCTTCATTAATGACTAGTTTTAATTCATTTGATGAAATTAATAGTCCAAATAATGTCAAAGTGACTGTAGATAAAAATAATAATGCAATTTTTTTTTCAAGATTACCTATTCCTGATGGAGAAAATGAAATAAGAAAATTTAATAGACATATAGGAGTATATGCATTTAGAAAAAACACTTTAATTAAATTTTCAAGTTTAAAGAGATCAAAAAATGAAATTTCACAAAATCTTGAGGGTAATAGAGCAATAGATAATTTAATCCCCATTAAAATGATTAAAATTGACTTTCATGGAATATCAATAGATACTGAAAAAGATTTCATAGAGGCTGAAAAATATCTTTCTAAGAATGCTTAAATTTTTTTCTGAAATAATTCTCACAAAAATTTTAGGTTGGAGACTTAATGGTTTACTGCCTAGTGATAAAAAATATATTATCGCAGTGGTCCCTCACTCAAAATCATTTGATTTAGTAATAGCAATATTAATCAGGTCATATTTAGGTCTAAGAATAAAGTTTATTGGAAAGAAAGAACTATTTAATCCTTTTACTTCTTTTTTCTTTAAATCAATTGGTGGGATTCCAGTTGATAGGAGTATAACAAATAATTTTGTTGAGTCTATAGTTAAATTATTTGAATCAAATGTTATTAACATACTAGCAATAGCTCCTGAGGGTTCAAGGAGGTATGTGAAAAAATGGAAATCAGGATTTTATTTTATAGCTGTGGGTGCCAGAGTTCCAATTGTTATGGTATCATTTGATTATATTAAAAAAGAAGTAAATATCAATGATAAATTTTTTCCTTCTGGAAATTTTGATAGTGATATAAAAAAACTTGAAGATTTAGTAATGGATGTAGTTCTAAGAAACAGAAATTGATTCTAGCCCATATCATGATATACATTCTGAACATCATCATCTTCATCTATTAGATTTATTAATTTATCAACTGTTTTTTTTTGATCCTCTTTAATGTTCTTAACATTAATAGCCTCTCTCTCAAATTCACTAGAAATAATATCTAGTCCACGTCTTTCTATTTCTCTTTGTAATGATCCAAAATCTTCAAAATTTGCTGTAATGTTTATTTCATCATCTTGGGTATTAAAATCTACAATACCAAAATCAATTAAATCCAGTTCAAGCTCTTCTGTATCAATTCCTGCATTTTTAATTTGAAAAAAACACAAATGATTAAATAAAAAATCTACTGACCCTGAAGTGGCAAGATTTCCTTCACACTTATTAAAATAACTCCTTATGTTTGCAACAGTCCTGTTATTGTTATCTGTTGCGGCTTCTACTAGAATTGCAATACCATGTGGGGCATATCCTTCTAATAGTATTTCTTTGAAATTATCTGTACTTTTTTCTGATGCTTTCTTAATTGCCCTTTCTATATTGTCCTTAGGCATATTAGCTGCTTTAGCATTTTGAATAATTGCCCTTAATCTTGAATTTGAGGATGGGTCAGGACCAGATTCCTTTACTGCTATTATAATCTCCCTTCCAATCCTTGTAAAGGTTTTAGCCATATTTGACCATCTTTTCATTTTTCTCGCTTTTCTAAATTCAAATGCCCTTCCCATAACTTATATAAACGGTGTTTTTACAATCTCTAATTTGATGAAATTGTTTCTAATCTTTAAATAAATTTCTTTTGAAGATATATTTTTTTCAATGTATGCAAGACCAATACCTTTCTTAAGAACTGGAGAGAATGTTCCAGAAGTTACTTCTCCTATTAGGTTTTCTAATTTATCAAAAATTTCGTAACCTTTTCTTGGAATACCTTTATCATTAATTATAAATCCAACCAATTCTTTCTTAATTCCATTTTCAATTTGTTCTTTAATTGACTTAGAACCAATAAAATTTGTCTCTACTTTTGTTATCCACCCAAGGTTTGCCTCAATTGGAGTTACTGATTCATTTATATCGTTTCCATAGAGACAATAACCCATTTCTAGTCTTAATGTATCTCTAGCACCAAGACCAATTGGCTTAACTTTAAGATTCTCAACACTAAAAAGTTCATCCCAAATGTGCCCAACATTATCGTTAGATACATATAATTCAAAACCTCCTGATCCAGTGTAACCTGTCTTTGATATTATTACATTATCAATTCCAGCAAATGTTCCCAGTATGAAAGAATAATTCGACAAAGATTCTAAATCTTCTTTGGTAAATCTTTCACATAATAAGTTAGCATTTGGTCCTTGAACAGCAATAAGAGATGTTTTGTCTGATATATTATTAATAGAACAATTATACTCTTTATTAAGACTTTTTATCCAATTAAAGTCTTTATCTATGTTAGAAGCATTAACGACCAATAAAAACTTTTCTTTTTCTATTTTGTAAACTATCAAGTCATCAATAATCCCTCCACTATGATTTAATAAACAGTTATATTGAGCTTTTCCTGGTTTGAGCTTCATTATATCATTAGAACAAATGAATTGAACAAATCTATCAGAATTCTTACCTGATATCTCAAACTCACCCATGTGAGAAACATCAAATACCCCAACATTTTCTCTAACATGATTATGCTCTTCAGTCACTGAGCTATAACTTATTGGCATCTTAAAACCAGCAAAATCAATAATTTTTGCTCCTAATTTTATATGCTTTTCCAATAAAACTGTTTTTTTCATTAATCTTTATGTATAAGATATTCTTTAAGCTCAGAATAACCTTTCATTGTTTGAGTGCTTTTCTCTTTACCCATTATTAATTTAATTGAATCTGGATATTCAATTTGGGAGTTTATACTATTTTCAACAGTATCTTTGAACTTAATCGGGTGGGCTGTAGAGACAAATAAACCGTTAAATTTAATTAAGTTATTTTCTTTAAGATATTTTTTTAGTCCAAGATATCCAATTGCAGAATGAGGATCTGCAATGTAATTGTTGTCTTGATTTAATTTTTTAATACAATCCATTGTAGATTTGTCATCAAAACTATATCCAGAGATATTCTTCCTTATCTTCTGTAAATCATTGTTAAATATTTTCTGAATTCTTATAAAGTTACTCGGATCGGAAACATCCATAGCATTGGAAATTGTACTTTTGGTTTTTAATGGTTCATAAATCCCTTCTTTAATATACCTTGGAATAGTATCATTAACATTTGTACATGCAATAAAATGCTCAATAGGAAGACCCATTGATTTTGCCAAAATACCAGCACATATATTACCAAAATTCCCACTAGGAACTGAGAAAATATTTGGATACTTATTTTCAATCTTTTTATATGCTAAAAAATAGTAGAACATCTGAGGTAGCCATCTTGCAACATTAATAGAGTTAGCTGAGGTTAATGAGATTTTCTTATTTATGTCATAGTCATTAAATGCATTTTTTACCATTGATTGGCATAAATCAAAATCACCTTCAACTTCAATTGCCTGAACGAAAGAACCATTTGTAGTAATTTGCTTTTCTTGGACTTCACTTATTTTACCCTTAGGATACAATATGCAAACATCAATATCTTTGGTACCAAGAAATCCATTTGCTACAGCTCCTCCAGTATCTCCAGATGTAGCTACTAAAACAGTCATTTTTTTTGAGCTATTATTATCTTTAAAATAATCTAGACATAATGCCATGAATTTTGCGCCTACGTCCTTAAAAGCCAGGGTAGGTCCATGAAATAATTCTAAAGAATAAATTGAATTCTCAATTTCTTTTACAGGAATTTCAAATGAAATTGTATTAATTATAATATCTATTAATCTGTCTTTTGGTATTTCATCTCCAATAAAGTCTTTTATAACCTCATAGCAAAGCTCTATTTCTTCAATTTCATATAATGACTTTAATAATTTACTAGACAAACAAATCTCTTTTTCTGGAAAATAAAGACCTTTATCAGGAGCTAAACCATTTATTACAGCATTTCTAAAAGATGTTGGCGCTGAGTTATGATTTAAACTAATATATTTCATCTAATCTAATATTTTGATTCCTTTTGAATTTACTTTAGATATAAAGCTGTCATAATCAATTCTTACTTTATCTAGATGACTACATATATTATTAAGAATAATTTTGGAAGTATCACTATTGTTTGATAAGGCGAATATGGAGGGGCCTGAACCAGAAATACCACAAGACAAAGCGCCAGATTCAGTCGAGATTTTTTTAATTGATTCAAATTCAGGGATTAACATAGATCTATCAGGTTCTACAACCTCATCTACTACACTTCTTGACATTAGTTCAAAATCTTCTGAGTATAAACTGCTTATAAAAGCACCTAAATTTGCAGATTGTTGAACCATCTTCTCAATTTTTACTTTTTTCTTAACAACTCTTCTAGAATCTGAAGTCTTTATTTCAATATTTGGTCTAATAATTATTACCTCTAAAGACTTGGGAGATGGAAGTTTAATAATATCTAAATCTGAAATAGATCTAACCAAAGTTATTCCACCTAAAATTATAGGTGCAACATTGTCTGCATGATAGGATCCACTAACAAAATTCTCACCTTCCATAGAGAACCTAACTAAATCTAAATTGTCAAAATGTAAATTTAGAAGTTGATTAATAGCATAAACTGTACCAGCAGAACTTGCAGCAGAGCTTCCAATTCCACTTCCAGGCTTTATCCCTTTGTTTATGATTATTTTAAAACCAAAGTCTATATCAATATTTTTTAACATAGCTTGAGCAGCAATTCCAGCAACATTTTCATCAATGTTATTGGATATATTATAACTATCTAAGGATTCTATCTCTATACCCTTCGACATAGTTTTGTGGACTTCTATTTCATCACCTCTATTTTCAAGACAAACTCCAAGTACATCATACCCACATGACAAGTTTGTAATACTTCCTGGAGAAAAGATTTTGATTCTATCCATTTTCTTGACTTGCTTTGATAATATCGGCAAAAACTCCAGATGCAGTAAACTCTCCACCAGCACCAGCTCCTTTAACAACTAAAGGAGAGTCTTTATATCTTTCCGTGTGAAAAACTGTTATATTATCACTACCTACAAGATTATAAAATGGGTGATCAATTGAAACAGCTTCTAATCCAACACTAGCATTGCCATTATCTAGTTTTGCAACAAACTTTAATCTACAATTTTTTTCTTTAGCTTCATTTAAAATTTTATTAAAATGAGCTTTGTTATTTTTTAGAGATAAAATAAACTCATCATTAGAGGTTGTATTTATTGATTCATCGGGTAAGAAATGATTCTTTTTAACATCTTCATACTCAAGGTTAAATCCACTTTCTCTAGCAAGAATTAATATTTTTCTGCATACATCAATGCCACACAAATCAATTTTTGGGTCAGGTTCAGTATATCCAAGATCAACCGCATTAGAAACAATTTCATGGAAAGTATTTTCTTCTTGAAAATTATTAAAAATATAATTTAGTGTGCCAGATAAAACTGCTTCAATCTTCAGAACCTTATCTCCTGAATTAATTAAGTTTTTTAGCGTACTAATAACAGGCAGAGCAGCTCCAACATTCGTTTCATATAAGAAAGGGGCATTGTGTCCTCTTGATAATTTTCTTAACTCTTTATATACGTTTAGTGTGCCAGAGTTTGATATTTTATTACAAGTGATTATTCCGACCCCATTTTTTAAATAATTGTTATAAGTTAATGGTATTATCTCACTAGCAGTATTATCAATAAACAAGCTATTTCTTCTATTTAATTCAACTACAGTTTTTTGAAATAAATCCTTATCAGCTTTGGTTTTAGAATTATCTAATAATACTGACCAATTTTTAAGATCTATCTCTTCTTTAGATATTAACATTTTTTTGGAATTAGATACACCCAAAACTTTTAGGTTTAATCCAAGATTTTCTGATATAAAATCTTTTTGATTTTTAATTTGCTGAATTAAATAACCCCCAACATTACCAACACCAGTTATAAAAATATGTATATCCTTTAAATCTTTCTCAAAGAAGCTTTCATGTAGTGCATTTAAAGCTTTTTTTGCATTTATATCATCAATAATTATAGATATGTTTCTTTCTGAAGCACCTTGAGCAATAGCTCTTACGTTAATGTTATTATTGCCAAGTGAACTAAATAGTTTTCCGCTAATCCCTTTTTTACTCTTCATTCTATCACCAACTATGGCAATATTAGCAAGATTTGACTCAATCTGAGATTCATTTATTCTTTTTTGAGATATCTCAAATTCAAATTCTTTATCAATTACTTGTTTAGCAAGTTGTGCATCATTAGAATTTATAGCAATACAAATTGAAAACTCAGACGATGCCTGAGTAATCATTACAACATTTATTTGATTAGATGATAAGGCTTCAAAAAATCTTTTTGAAAAGCCGGGAACACCAACCATACCAGAACCTTCAAAATTTAAAATTGAAATATTTTCAATATGACTTATTCCTTTAACAATTTCATCATTTTCAAGTTTTGTAGAATTTGAGATGCAAGTACCTTCTGCGCTTGGCTCAAATGTATTTTTTATAAAAACTGGAATATTATCTTCGATTAAAGGTTGAAGTGTAGGGAAGTAGATAACCTTGGCTCCAAAAAATGAAAGCTCCATTGCCTCTTTGTAAGATAGAAATTCAATTGGCGTTGCTTTTTTCACAATTTTTGGATTAGCACTGAATACACCACTAACATCAGTCCAAATTTCTAGAACTTTAGCATTAACATACTTTGCATAGATTGCTGAACTATAATCTGAGCCACCTCTTCCAAGATTTGAGGTTTCACCCTTTTCATTTGAGCAAATATATCCCGGTGCTATGACTAATTTAGATTTGATTAGGCCTATTTTATTCTTAATTGAAATTGAGGTTTTATTTGAATCTAAAACTTGACTATTGTTAAAGTATTTGGTAAAGATTAACTCTCTAGAATCAATATATGATATATCAAATCCTCTCTGTTTAAGTATTTTATAAATTATGCTACTTGATAAAACTTCACCAAGTGTTAAAACTTTTGAAATTGTTTTCTCTGTTACTTCGTCAATAGTTGAGATGGCATCAAGAATATCCTCAAGCTCATTTAAATTTTGTTTTAGAAAGCTTTTAAGTGAGCTTTGCTCATCTAAACTAGAAAGATTATCTATTACTTCAAGATGTCTCTGTTCAATTTCATTGATTATTTCATTAACTGATTTACCTTTTGAAACAATACATTTTTGAAGAAGATTTGTTATGCCTCCAAATGCAGAAACAATAATGAATAATGGCTCATCATTATCCTTAAGAATTGATATTACATTATTTATAGACTTTGAATCAGCGACTGATGTGCCGCCAAATTTTAAAACTTTCAAGAGGCTATCTCTTTTTTGTTGATTAATAAAGTTAAATGATCATCTTCAGGTTTGTGATCTATAAGTAATTTATCACCCTGTTTAATTTTATCAGAAACTAAATTCTCCGCAATAAGATCTTCAATGTATTTTTGAATCATTCTATTCAGAGGTCTAGCGCCATTTTTTTGATCAAACCCTTTTTCACATATAAATGACTTGGCTTTAGCAGAAACAGACAAATCATATCCTATTCCATCAACTCTTTCTTTTAATTTGTTTAACTCTATTGTAACAATTTTATTAATTTCTTTAATTGATAAAGAGTTAAATATAATGCAGTCATCAATTCTGTTTAGAAATTCTGGGGAAAATGTATTTTTAAGTGCTCTTTGAATAACTTTTTGCTCAACTTTAGAGGTTTGGTCTAATGATGATTTAGTTTCAAATCCAACACCAACACCAAAATCATTTATTTGTTTGACTCCTATATTTGAGGTCATAATAATAATAGTATTTTGAAAGTTAATCTTTCTTCCAACACTGTCAGTCAAAAATCCATCATCGAGTATTTGAAGTAGCATACTGTAAATATCAGGATGCCCTTTTTCAATTTCATCAAATAGAACAACTGAATATGGTCTTCTTTTGACTTTTTCAGTGAGCTGTCCACCTTCTTCATATCCAACGTAACCTGGAGGTGCACCGATAAGTCTTGAAACTGAGAATTTTTCCATATACTCACTCATATCAATTCTTATGAGGTTTTCCTCAGATTCAAAAATTTCAGATGCAAGTACTTTAGCAAGTTGAGTCTTTCCTACCCCAGTTTGACCCAGAAAGATGAATGAACCGATTGGTCTATTAGGAGAGTTTAGCCCAGCTCTATTTCTTTGAATGGATTTGGCTACTTTAGAGACAGCCTCATCTTGTCCTATGATTTTATCCTTTAGAATTTTCTCAAGTTTTGATAGCTTATTTTTTTCAGTTGATAAAATTCTATTTACTGGAATATTAGTCATCATAGATACTACATCAGCAATTTGATCCTCATCGACTCTAACTCTATTATGCTTTGATTCTTCGTGCCATCTATTTTGAGCTTCAACTAACTTTTTCTCTACCCTTTTTTCATCATCTCTTAATTTAGCTGCTTCTTCATATTTCTGTTTTTTCACAACAGAGTTTTTTAGTTCTCTAACATCTTCAAGTTGTTTCTCCATTAGTACGACCTCCTCAGGTACATCCATATTATTAATATGGGCTCTTGAACCAGCTTCATCTAATGCATCAATAGCCTTATCTGGTAAAAATCTATCAGTTATATATCTTTGAGATAGCTCAACACATGCAACAAGTGCTTCATCTGTGTAATCAACGTTATGGTGAGACTCATATCTATCCTTAATATTTCTTAGTATTTCAACAGTTTCATCTTTACTTGTTTCCTCGACAAGAATTTTTTGAAATCTTCTCTCAAGCGCACCATCCTTTTCAATGTGCTGACTATATTCATTTAATGTTGTTGCTCCAATACATTGAATTTCACCTCTTGCAAGTGCTGGCTTAAACATATTTGATGCATCAAGACTTCCAGTTGCACCACCTGCTCCAACGATAGTATGAATTTCATCAATAAATAATATTATATTTCTGTTTTTTTCAAGCTCATTCATAACAGCCTTCATTCTTTCTTCAAATTGACCTCTATATTTTGTGCCTGCAACTAAACTTGCAAGGTCAAGAGTAATCACTCTTTTACCATAAAGAACCCTCGAAACCTTTTTTTCAATGATTCTCAAAGCAAGCCCTTCTGCGATTGCAGATTTTCCTACTCCAGGTTCACCTATAAGTAAAGGATTATTCTTTTTCCTTCTACTTAAAATTTGTGAAACTCTTTGAATTTCTTTATCTCTTCCAATTACTGGGTCAAGTTGATCTTTTTCAGCAAGTAATGTAATATCTCTACCAAAATTATCTAAAACTGGTGTTTTGGAATTTGATGAAGACTTTGTTTTTTGACTTGAAGAAAATGGATTCTTTGATGATTCATCGTTCTCGTCTTTTTCCTCAGGAAACGCAGATGATGAAGGGTATTCAATGATATCATCAGATCCAATTTCGTTGATCATAGCTTTAAATTTTTCTTTTACATTGTCATAACTGATATCCATTTTAGAAAGTATTTTTGTTAATGGATCGTTATCGTTTCTAAGGATACATAAAAGAAGATGAGCAGTATTTATATTTGTGCTTTGAAATAATTTAGCTTCTAAGAAAGTAGTCTTTAAAGCCCTTTCAGCTTGTCTGGTTAGATGAAGGTTTTTCTTTTCGTTTAATCTTAGAGACGAACTGTCAATAATTGCTGGATTAAGAAGTTCAATTTTTTTTCTTAGTTCGTTAAAATCAATATCAATAGAGTTCAGAATTGATACAGCTTTGCCTCCACCTTCTCTTAACATTCCTAAAAGAAGATGTTCAGTTCCTATTTGTTTATGACCAAGCCTTAAGGCCTCTTCCTTGCTGTAGGAAATTACATCTTTAACTCTTGAAGAGAAATTATCATCCATCTTGTAATATTTTTTGTAGACTAAAATATATCAATAATATAAATTAACAAAGAAAATACATATACTAATTGCTTATTCTCAAATAAAACTTTTCAATTAATAATGTTAATAAATAATGCTTTTTTATCTCAAATAATTTGAACAAAATATTGATCATTTATTTATTTTAGCATGAATATACTAGCCTATGGAAAAAGAAAAACTTATCCCTATAAAGATTGAAGATGAAATGAAGTCAGCCTACATAGACTATTCAATGTCGGTTATTGTTTCTAGGGCACTACCTGATGTAAGAGATGGTTTAAAACCAGTTCACAGAAGAGTTCTTTTTGGAATGAATGAAATGGGTGTAAGATCCTCATCATCATATAAAAAATCTGCAAGAATAGTTGGAGATGTTATGGGTAAATATCATCCTCATGGAGATAGTTCAGTTTATGATACTATGGTTCGAATGGCTCAAGAATGGAGCTTAAGATATATTTTAGTTGACGGTCAAGGCAATTTTGGTTCGGTAGATGGCGATAGTCCTGCAGCAATGAGGTATACCGAGGCAAGAATGCAGAAAATATCTGAAGACCTTCTATCAGATATCGATAAGGAAACTGTAGATTTTCAATTGAATTTTGATGATACAATTATGGAGCCTACAGTTCTTCCAACAAGGGTTCCTGCTTTGTTAATAAATGGTGCATCCGGTATAGCTGTTGGAATGGCTACAAATATGCCACCTCATAATCTATCTGAAGTTATTGATGGTATTATTCAGTATATAGATAATAATGATATAACAATTGATGAATTAATTCAGTATGTAAAGGCGCCAGATTTTCCTACTGGTGGAACTATTTATGGTTATGATGGAGTAAAAGAAGCCTTTCATACAGGAAAAGGTAGAGTTGTTATGAGGGGTAAAGCTGTAATCGAGAATGTAAATGATAGAGAGTGTATAATTGTATCTGAGATTCCTTATCTAGTCAACAAAGCAGATATGATTAGAAAAACAGCTGAATTAATAAACGATGGAAAAATTGAGGGAATTTCAACTATTAGAGATGAATCAGATAGAAAAGGAATGCGAATAGTTTATGTTTTAAAAAGGGATGCTATTCCAAACATAGTTCTAAACAAATTATATAAATTCACTCCATTACAATCTTCTTTTAGTGTTAATAATGTTGCTTTAGTTGATGGAAGACCTCAGCTATTAAATCTTAAGGATCTAATCCATCATTTTGTAGATCACAGGCATGATGTAGTAGTAAAAAGAACAACTTTTGAACTTAAAAAAGCTGAACAAAGAGCTCATATTTTGGAAGGCCTAATTATAGCTAGTGACAATATAGATGATGTAATAAGTCTAATTAAAAAATCATCAAACGCAGAAGAAGCTAGACTGAAATTAGAAAAAAAATATAAACTTTCTGAGACTCAAGCAAAAGCAATTATTGAGATGAGATTACGTCAACTAACTGGTCTTGAACAGAGTAAGTTAAGAGAGGAGTATGATGATCTTCAAAAAACTATTAAAGGTTACAAAGAATTACTTGATAGCAAACCTATGAGAATGAGTTTAATTAAGGAGGAATTATCTGAAATTAAAGAAAAATACGGTGATGAAAGAAGATCTATAATTGAATATGCTGGTGGGGATTTCAGGGTGGAGGATATTATTCCAAATGAAAAGGTTGTAATTACTATATCACATGCTGGATATATTAAAAGGACACCATTAACTGAGTATAAGACACAAAATAGAGGTGGTGTAGGCCAAAAGGCATCCAAGACTCGAGATGAGGATTTCTTGGAGGATTTATTTGTTGGAACCAATCACCAGTATATGTTGTTTTTTACACAAAAAGGTAAGTGTTTTTGGATGAGAGTTTATGAAATTCCAGAAGGATCAAAGAACTCGAAAGGTCGTGCTATTCAAAACCTCATAAACATTGAGCAGGATGATAAGGTTAAGGCTTTTATTTGTACTCAAGATTTAAAAGATGAGGATTACATAAATAACCATTATGTAATTATGACTACTAAAATGGGACAAGTTAAAAAAACTTCTCTTGAGCAATACTCAAGACCAAGATCTAATGGAATTAATGCAATTACTGTTAAGGATGGCGACGAATTACTTGAAGCCAAGCTAACCAATGGAAACAGTCAAATAATGTTAGCTGTTAAATCTGGTAAAGCAATTAGATTTGAAGAAAGTAAAACAAGACCTATGGGTAGAAATGCTTCAGGTGTTAGAGGTATTAGGCTTAAAGACAATAAAGATGAGGTTGTAGGAATGATATCAGTTAATGATATGGACGCCAATATATTAGTTGTCTCCGAAAATGGTTATGGAAAAAGGTCTTCACTTGAGGACTATCGTCTAACTAATAGAGGTGGTAAGGGAGTTAAAACTATTTCAATTACAAGTAAAACTGGCCAACTTGTTTCACTTAAAAGTGTAACAGATAGCGATGATCTTATGATAATTAATAAATCAGGTATTGCTATTAGAATGCAGGTTGCTGATTTAAGAGTAATGGGAAGAGCAACGCAAGGAGTTAAAGTAATAAGTATTAAAGATGGAGATGGTATTGCTGCCGTTGCTAAAGTTATGAATGATGAGGATGAAATTGAGGATATAAATGATATAGAATTTACTGGAGATACAATTAAATAATTTTTTAATTTTATCTAAAGTTTAATTCATGAGAGTATTTACAATTTTTTTACTTCTTCTT
>CACEJV010000012.1:0-31079 GCA_902559905.1 uncultured Bacteroidota bacterium
ATTGATATAAATAATGATGGATTTTTAGATATATATGTTTCAGTTGCCGGTTTAGATGGCGTTAAAAATAATGAGCTTTATGTAAATAATAAGGATAATACATTTACTGAAATGGCAAAAGAATATGGTATTGATGACCTAGGTAACAGTGTGCAAGCAACTTTTTTTGATTACGATAAGGATGGAGATTTAGACTTATATGTAGCAAACTATCCAATGACACCATTTGATGCACCCAGAAGTTATTATTACTATAAAATGCAGAATACAGGAGACTTTGAGACAGATAATCTCTATAGGAATGATGGGTCAACTTTTACTAGAGTTACAGAAGAAGCTGGTTTAAGAACTTATGGTCTTACTTTAAGTGCTACAGTTGGTGATTTAAATAATGATTCATACCCAGATCTATATATATCTAATGATTTTAGTTCTCCTGACTTTATGTATATGAATAACGGGGATGGAACTTTCTCAGAGCAAATAAAAGAGACTACTAATCAGACATCTTTTTATGGAATGGGAGTTGATATCGCAGACTTTAATAATGATCTATTTTTAGATTATATTCAAGTAGATATGGATGCTAAGGATAATAGAAGATCTAAAGCTAACATGGCAAGTATGAATCCAGATTTATTCTGGAGTACAGTTAATTATGGGTTTCATTACCAATACATGCATAATACTCTTCAGCTGAACAGAAGAATCCAGGGAAATAAACCTTTTTTTAGCAACATATCAAGATTATCTGGTATATCATCAACTGATTGGAGTTGGGGTCCCCTTCTAGCTGATTTTGATAATGATGGTTGGAAAGATTTATTTATTTCTAATGGTATTAGAAGAGAGATTAACAATAAAGACTATTTTAATGACATCAAATTAAGGCCAATGGCCAAGGATAGTCTCCTCTATTACACAAATCAAATTCCATCTGAACCAATTGCTAATTTTACATTTAAAAATAATTCAGATCTCACTTTTTCAGATGTTTCAAAAGATTGGGGCTTAGATGATGCAAACTTTTCAAATGGCGCAACATATGCAGATTTAGATAATGATGGAGATCTTGAAATTATAATTAATAATGTTGACCAAGAAGCTCAAATATATAAAAACAACTCTACAAATAACTTTATTAAAATAAAGCTAAAAGGAGATGATAAAAATCTCTTAGGTATTGATAGTAGAGTTATTGTTGAGACAGAATCGACTTCGCAGATGCAGGAATTAACAATGACTAGAGGGTTTCAGTCTTCAGTGTCCTCATATTTAAACTTTGGCATTGGTAATGATGATAAAATCAAAAAAATTACAGTAATATGGAATAACGGAAATCAACAAATCTTGGATAATGTAGAAATAAACTCTACAATTGAGCTAGATATAAATAATTCTGTTTCAAAGGAAGTAATTGCTAATAATGATTATAAGACATACTTTGAATCAGAAAATATTATTGAATACAAACATGAAGAGAATGTTTATAATGATTATGAAAAGGAAGTATTACTTCCTCATGAAAATTCTAGACTTGGTCCTGGTATTGCCTCTGGTGATGTTAATGGAGATGGATTAGAAGATTTTATTGTTGGAGGTGCCAAAAATCAAAAAACTGCTCTTTTTATTCAAAATAATCGAGGTTCTTTTAACTTAGTTGATAATGTATTTCCTGAGTCTCATAAAAATTATGAAGATATGGATATGATTCTTGAAGATTTTGATAATGATGGAGATAAAGATCTTTATATCGTATCTGGAGGAAATGAGTATGAGCCTAATTCTCCAATGTTAAAGGATAGGTTATATATGAATGATGGCTTTGGTAATTTTAAATTTAACGATGAGTCTATCCCTGATAACTTTTCAAGTGGAATGAGAGTTTCTTCTGCAGACTTTGATAAGGATGGAGATCTTGATTTATTTGTTGGTGGAAGGGTTGTTCCAGGTAGTTATCCTATTCCTGCTGACAGTTATCTTCTGATAAATAATTCATCTAAAGATAAAATTTCCTTTACTAATGCTGATGATTCAGTTTTTCCTTATAAAAATATAGGTTTGGTAACGTCATCCGTTTGGGCAGATTATAATAACGATTCATGGCCTGATTTAATTGTTGTTGGAGAGTGGACTCCTATTATTTTTTATAAAAATATTGAAGGATCGTTTAGTGAAGATAATTCTATAATTGATAAAGACTCAACTAGAGGTTGGTGGTATGATGTTGTTTCAGAAGATTTTGATAATGACGGAGATTTAGATTTTGTAGTTGGTAATCTTGGTAATAATTATAAATATCAAACTTCTGAAGAGGAAACGTTTGATATATTTTATAACGATTTTGATCAAAATAGTACTGGTGACATTGTTTTAAGTTATTTTAACGATGGTGAGCAGTATCCTTTAAGAGGAAGACAGTGTTCTTCAGATCAAATCCCAGCGATTAAAACGAAATTTAAAGACTATGATGCTTTCTCAATTGCAACACTTGAAGATGTATATACTGAGCCAGCTTTAGACAACTCCCTACATTATTTCACAAAAACTTTTTCATCTGTTTATTTAGAAAATACTGGTAACTCATTTAAAATGAATAATTTACCTGTTTTAGCTCAATTATCAGCAGTAAACAAAATATTGAAAAAAGACATTAATAATGATGGATATACTGATATAATTATTTCTGGTAATATGTATAATTCTGAGGTTGAAACTCCTAGAAACGATGGTAGTGTCGGAGTATATTTAGAATTTTCTCCGATTAAAGGTTTTAGTGCGGTCCCTACAAAGGAAAGTGGTCTTTTTATAAATGGTGATGTTAAGGATATGGAGTTAATTAGTCTTAAAGAAAATGATTACATTATAAGTGCCAAAAATGATGATCTTATTGAATTTACTAGGATTAAATAATAAATTGTTTAGAAAAGTTTTAATTTTTCTTTTATTAATTACATTAAATTCATGTAATTCAATCAAACATTCAATAAAAGTTACATACGAAATTACAGAGATGAGAGATGGATCTTTTGATGCAACTTTCTCTATCAATAACACATCAGGAATTGACTTAAACTCACCTTGGTCTCTCCACTGGAATCAGCAAAGTTCAATGGTTGACTCTGATAATCTTCCAGAAAATATAATTTATGAATATGTAGGTGGGCAATACTATAATATTCTTTCATTTGGAAGTAAATATATTCTTCCAAAAAAATCATCATTATCTTTAGATATTGGACAAAAAGGTGATGTAAATAGAATATCAGACCTGCCAGTTGGTGGTTTTGTTACAACAAACAATAACATAATACCCGTTGAATTTGAATACAACTGGAAAAATGCAAAAGGAATTGAAAATTTAAATTCACCTTCTGCAACTGATAGGTATAACAAATTTATCTCCAGTACTTTACTTGATAAGTCTGAATTAGATCTAATTGTTCCCACCCCTAGTAATATTATATTTAACGAAGGTGAAGTAGAACTTTACAGCTACTATTCATTAACAATTGATGATAACATTGATATAGAAGATAATTTTGTTAAATCAATTTTCAATGATTTAGTAGAGCTTAATAATAATGATTCTAGTGAACAGCTAAACAAAATTGTTATAAATCAAACAGATAGCTTAGATAATGAGTCTTATACCCTTACTATTAACGATGATGGAATTAATATAGGAGCATCTGATAGGGCAGGGGCTCTTTATGGTTTACAATCTTTAAAACAAATTTTGCTTGTATCTAAAATAGAAAAAACAAACATAAAATTTGTTGAGATAGAAGACTCGCCTAAATTTTCTTATAGAGGCATGCTTCTTGATATTTCAAGAAACTTTTATGGTCCAAAAAAAATTAAACAAATTTTAGATTATTTATCATTTTTTAAAATTAACCACTTGGATTTTAGATTAACAGATGATGAGGGGTGGAGGCTTGAAATTCCTGGGCTTGAGGAACTTACAAGTGTTGGCTCTAAAAGAGCGTTTACTAAAGATGAATTAGAGAGTTTAATTCCTATGTATGGCTCTGGTCCTGATACTGGTTCAACAGGATCTGGATATCTATCCCGAAGTGATTTTGTTGATATTTTAAACTATGCAAAAGAAAGAAACATACTTATTATCCCTCAAATAAGTGTTCCTTCGCATATGAGATCTGCTATTGTTTCAATGAATGCTAGATATCAAAAATTTATTGAACTTGGTAATCAAGAAGAAGCAGAAAAATACTTATTAATTGATCCAGATGATAAAAGTGAATATTACTCTGCTCAAGGATTTAATGATAATATAATGAATGTTTGTAGAGAAAGTTCTTTCACCTTTTATAATAAAGTAATTGATGAAATATACTTAATGTACAAAGATGCAGGTGTAGAAATGGAGAAATTTGGTGTAGCTGCTGATGAGTTACCCTATGGAGCATGGCAGAAATCTCCCATGTGTGATAATTTTATGAGAGATAATTCTATTGTTGGAGACTATAATTCTTTATACACTATGATGCAGAGAAGAATCTATGATAAAATATCATCTTATGGAGCTACAATGACTGGTTGGGATGATATACTATTAACATTGACTGAAAGAAACCAATCAGAAACTCAGATTAAAGACTTTTTTAAGGGGGATGATATTTTGTTGTATGTATGGAATAATGATTGGGGAGATGGAAGACAGGATATGATATATAAATATGCAAATCTTGGTTATAAAACTATAATGAGTAATTCTAGTGCTTTTTACTTTGATATGGTTGATGATAAAGACCTTGATAATATAGGTTTATCATGGAGTGGATATGCAGATTATAAAGATATGTGGACTGTAGATGTATTTGATGTATTTAACGACTCTTACGGAGTTGAAAAGAATAATATATCTGATGATTATATAGAAAGATCTGAAAAACTCAAACCTGAAAATATAAGAAACATAGTTGGAGTTCAATCTCAAATATGGAGTGAAACCATTAGAAACGAGGGTATACTTGACTATATGTTTATGCCAAATATTCTTGTGTTTTCTCAAAAGGCATGGTCACATGATGACTCATGGATGAACATAGATGGCCCAGGCTCAAAAAGAAGGGCTTTAGAGGCAGAATGGAATAAGTTTTCAAATAATATTGGGCAAAGATTACTTCCAATAGTTGACAACATATTTGGTGGTTTGTCTTATGACCTACCAAAGCCAGGAGGTGTAATTATAGACAATAAGCTATTTGCTAATACAGTTTTTCCTGGTTTAGACATAAAGTATACTCTTGATGGATCAGAGCCTAGTTTATCAAGTAAAACTTATGAATCTCCAATAGAAATTCAAGATAGTGATATTATAAATCTTAGATTGTTTGATAAAACAGGTAGGGGTGGTAATACAATTTTAGTTAATAAATAAGTTATAAATGAAAAACAGGTTACTATCAATTGATGTTTTAAGAGGTATGACTTTAATCTTTATGATTATTGTTAACACGCCCGGCTCTTGGGATTATGTTTATGCACCTTTACTTCATGCTGATTGGAATGGTTTAACACCAACTGATTATATTTTTCCAAACTTTCTTTTTATTGTTGGAGTATCTATTGTTTTATCTCTAAATAATAAAATTAACGAACTCAATAGAAATCAAGTGTTAAAAAAAATTATTTGGAGAGCATTTAAAATTTATTTAGTTGGAGTTTTCTTGTGGGTATTTCCTGATTTTGACTTGACCAGTATTAGATGGGTAGGTGTATTACAGAGAATTTCTTTTGTTTTTCTATTTTGTGGTCTAATTTATTTGTTCATTGATAAAAAATTATTCATTTATATATCATTTATTACTCTAATACTTTATTGGTTTATAATGTTATATATTCCAGTTCCTGGTATTGGAACTCCTGACCTCACCTCTCCTGAGCTTAACTTAGCGCATTATATTGATAGTAAATTTTTACCAGGTGTTATGTGGCAGGACACATGGGACCCTGAAGGTATACTTACAACTATACCTTCTATTATTACAGGTGTTTTTGGACTAGTAGCTGGTTCAATACTGGTTTCTAATAAAGATATTAAGGATAAGATTATTAAACTTTTTTCATTAGGTCTTTTATTAGTTTTCGTTGGAGACTTTTTTAGTTGGTCATTTCCTGTAAATAAAAACTTATGGAGCACCTCATATACTTTTTTAATGGCTGGTATGTCATTCATGCTAGTAGCAGCATTTACATATTTAATTGATGTTAATGGCTATAAAAAGTTTAAAATGTCACAAGTTTTTGGTACAAACTCAATATTCACTTACGTACTTTCAGGAACATTAACTTCTATTTTTTATAGTGATAGATTTATTGGAGTTGAATTAAATTCAGTTTTTGTCGATACATTAATAGGATTAGGTATTTTTCCAAAGCTTGCATCATTATTATATGCAATAATATTTGTACTGATTATTTATGTTCCTGCAAACTATTTGTTTAAAAAGAAAATTTTTATAAAACTTTAACTAATAATTACATTCATCAAGATCTAGTAGATTATCTAGATAAATTTTATCAGTTTTATAAAAGAAAGTAGTATTACCACCAGTAGACTTAGTTTTTTCTACTACACTATCATTAACAATAGTATATTGCCAACCTGAACCATTAAATTCCTCAGAAAGTATTTCTTTTGTTTGATATTTAAATTTTGCGTTTACAATAAAATTATTTTCGTATTTATAACAATTATCTCCGGTTATATATACTTCTAGATAAGCTCCACTTATATCATTGTTAAACGTCCAAATAGACATATTATTATTATTTGTCCAATAAGTGCCATCTAGGCATTCTAAAAACGTTGAACATACTTTAGTTTTTTCATTGTTCGAACAGCCAATAATAAATACTATTGTTAATAGGTAAAGAACTTTTTTCATTTAATTAATATAAGGCACTTGATCAAGTGCTAGTTTAATACTAGTCTCAGGTCTTTGACAAACTTTATTTTGACAAACATAAATATACGTTTCATTATCAAAAAATCTATCGATGAATAAAGGGATATCACTATCTATATTTGATTGAACAACTAATGTGTTAGGAGTAAAATTTTTTAATATCTCATCTGTTACATTCTGAGAATTAGGGCCAATTATTGCAATCTCATAAAATAATTCAGTTCTATTTAAAATATTATTAGACCAAACTGAATATGCATTTATGTTTTGATCAATTATATCAACAACAGACGAAGCCATTTTATTTGACAAGTCCAAATAGTAATCATCAAATATTATATGACCAATATTAAAAAGTTGTTCTGATATAATAGAATTTGGAGATGGAATCACCCCATCATCAATAGGAATAACCTTCGAGAATAACTCCTCATTATTGCTAAAATATAGTAAATCAGATTTAGGATCATTAAAGATTTCTATTGCATCATCAATTAATTTCTTAGAAAAATTAAAATATTTTTCATCTCCAGTTACTTGAAATAGTTTCATTGATGCTTTTGATAAATATGCATAATCTTCCAATACACCTTCCTGGAATTGATTTTCTTTGTATGTATGTACAAGCTTATTTTTTCTAAATGATTTTTTTTCTAGTTCATCAAACATAGTAACTGCTTGTGCTAATAAATTCTTATTATTAAAACTTTCATAAGCATCTAAGAGTCCAATAATTGCAAGTGAGTTCCATGATATAATTATTTTATCGTCGATCCTTGGTTTTGTTCTATTTGATTTAATATCTAATATATTTTTTATCCATGTTGATTTTAACTTTTTAATTTCTTCTTTACTTATGTTATTTTTTGATTTAAGCCATTCTTCTTCTAGTTCATATTCATTTGGAAGAAGTAAATATTTATCTTTTTCCCATGGTTTATCCAAATTGACATTATAGTAGTCTAAAAATAAATTAAACTCAGTGTCTTCTGCTATTTCTTTTAATTCATCAATGTTAAAAGAATAATATTTACCTTCTTCGCCATCAGTATCTGCATCCATAGCAGCATAAAATAAGTTCTCATTTTGTGACATACTTGAGTTTAAAAATGAGATAGTTTTAAAAACTAAATCTTTATAATATTCATTTTTAAAAAGTTTATATGCTTTTGAATAAAGACTTATCATTTGGCCTTGATCATAAAGCATTTTTTCAAAATGAGGAATTTCCCATTTGTTATCTACAGTATATCTATAAAATCCACCCTCAACAAAATCGACTAAACCACTTGATGATATTATATCCAAAGTGTTTTTGACATGATCTAGAACATCTTGGTCTTTATATATTTTTCCGTAGTTAAGAAGAAATAAATACTTTGATGGAGATACAAATTTTTGTTGTGCTATATCACCTCCATTATTTAAATCCCATTTATCTTTCCAAATATTTATATTCTTCTCGAGAAACTGAGTGTCAAATTCTTTGGGCTCTTCAATTTTCCTAATAGTATTTATATCTGTAACTCCTTCTTTTACATTGTTTGCTATTTCTTTAAGACCCTCATAATTGTCCTTTTTCAATCTAATGATTCTTTTAAGAATATTATCCCATTGTGCAGTTGTATGATATGTTCCTGCATATATAGGACTTCCGTCTGGAAGAGTAATAACGTTTAATGGCCATCCTCCCATGCCTGTCATAAGCTGTGAAGCAGTCATGTATACTTGATCAACATCTGGATTTTCTTCTCTGTCAACTTTAATATTGACAAAGTTTTCGTTCATTACTTTTGCAATTGAGTCATTTGCAAAAGTTTCATCTTCCATTACATGACACCAATGACAGCTTGAATAGCCTATACTTATTACAATTAGTTTATCAAGCTCCTCTGACACATCAAAAATAGAATTTGACCATCTTTGCCAATTTATTGGATTTTTTGAATGTTGTTTTAAATATAAACTTGTCTCTTTGCCTAACTGATTTTTATTAATGCTATTTATACTCACTTCTGAATTACAAGATGTTATTATTAGTAAAAATAAACTATATAGAGGTAAATGACTTAAACTAATTTTTCTCAAATTCTTATTTTTTTTTTGATTTAAAATCAAATTACTAAAATTTAGTAGCAAAATTTTTCGAATTAATAATTTTGTTAAAATATTCTGCTCAATATCATTTAAACTTTTTGCGTTGAGGTAAATTTAATCACAAAATAAATAAATCTATCATTTATTTATACTAGTTTATGTTCGCTACTATATGTAGTATCTGATTTGCAAACCTGCCTTTTTATGGTTTTTTTA
Source organism: uncultured Bacteroidota bacterium (assembly GCA_902559905.1). Lineage (GTDB taxonomy): Bacteria > Bacteroidota > Bacteroidia > Flavobacteriales > Flavobacteriaceae > Marisimplicoccus. The sequence goes on from CACEJV010000012.1 coordinate 9,252, forward strand.
GGCAGGTTTTTTATTTAAAAACAATACTTATCACCTATGCCAAGAGAATTATATGTCTCTTCATCTACTTTTCCTGAACCGTATGGATCTGGCACTCCAGATCCTAGATTATTATTTGATGTTTGAAATCCCATTGAGTTATTAACAAAAAAATAATATTCCCCAGAAATAATTTTTTTATCCTGAATTGTATAGCAACTTTCTTTGTCCTTACTGCAGGAATTAATAATAAGTATTAACGTTAATAAATAAAAAATTCTCATTTATTCATACTGTTTCCAGATGAATGTTGATCCATCAGTATTAACAGCTAAAACATCAAATTTTGCTCTTTCATTTGTAACCTCCATGCCAGGTACATTAATACCAGCTGGCATACCAGGTACAGTTATACCCTTAATATTAGGTTTTTCAGTTAAGAGTTTAGTAATTGCATCGTGGGGCACATGGCCTTCAATAAAATAACCATCTATAAATCCAGTGTGACATGATTGAAGAGTAACATCAATACCAGCTTTTACCTTGGTTGAATACATGTCGTTTGTTTTAATTGATTCTACATTAAAACCATTTTGTTCCATATTTGTTACCCATCCAGAACAACAACCACATGTTGGAGATTGGTATACTACTAATTTTTCTTTTGTATCTTGCTCACAAGCAAATAACATAAGAGTTAAGATTAAAACTATTTTTCTCATAATACAAATATCGTTCTTTTTTGAATATGATTCTAAATGAGATAACGTTAAAAAAAGCATATAATTTTTTATCAAAAGATAAATGCCTGGATTATTTAATAAAAAGATTTTCAGAGGAAATCAATATATCAGATAGATATGATAGTAACTATTCAAGAGCCTTGGCATTGTTAATTATTGAGCAGCAAGTAAGCTTTAAGGCTGCAATAACAATTAAAGAAAGATTTTTAAAAATGATTAATAATCTTGATAATTTAGAAGTCTTACAAATTCATTCTGATGATATACAATCAATAGGAATTTCTTACAGAAAAGTAGAGTATATTAAAAATGTTTATGAGTATTTTCATAAATCAAAGTTTAATTTTCAAAAATCATCTGAAGATGATGTGATTAAAGAATTAACTAAAATTAGAGGTATTGGTTTGTGGTCTGCACAAATGTTCTTGATATTTGTTCTTTACAGAATTAATATTTTTTCAAAAGGTGATCTGGCACTAATGAATAGTTTGAAGATTAATTATAAAATTGATGTTAAGAATACCGATCTTGTTGATAAATTAATTGATAAGTGGTCACCCTACAAGACAGTAGCATCATTAATATTGTGGAAATCAATTGAAGAAAAATATTTTTATGCATAATATGTTATTTTTGTAGTAATGGAAAAAATTAAAGATTTATTAATTAATGCTTACTATGATATTATGGCTAATCCACTATTATCAGTCATAGTTAGAGTGATTTTTATTTGTTTAATTTTAATATTCATTGCTTATTTTCTATTTTATGCTATCATAACCGCTGTTATAATAGTTCCTATATATTATATTTGGAAACATCTAAAATCTAAATAAATTAAAATCTAAATAAATTGAAAAGACTTTCTGATAAAGAGATTATAAACGAGTTGACACTCTTAAATGATTGGGTTTTGAATGATAATCAAATTACAAAGGTTTATAAATTGAATTCCTTTATGGAAGTAATGAGTCTTGCTAATTTAGTATCTGATAAATCAGAACAAATTGACCATCATCCAAAAATGATCATAGACTTTAATCAAATTGAATTTCTAATTACTACTCACAGTGAAGGTGGGATAACTAACCTTGACTTCATGCTAGCCTCTTTTATTGAAGAAACTTATAATGAATTGTTTAGTTGAATGAAGTATAGATTATTAACTTTTTTTATATTCTTAATTTTTGTTTCCTGTTCAAAATTTGATTCCCAAGATGAATTAGACACCAACTCTAATACTTTTCCTTTTTATGATAATTTATCTGAAGTTAATAATTTTCCGAAGATGGTCATATTAACAAATAATCAAGAAATTTTTGATGAACCAAAGATAAATGCTGAATTAAAAGTCATTGAGGAGAGTATTGAATTAGATTATAAAATTGCAATTGAGACAAGGGGGAGTTCATCACAAATGTTTCCAAAAAAATCATATGGATTTGAAACTAGAAGTTCTGATTGGTCTGATGATATTGATGTCAATCTTGGAGGTTTTCCTGAAGAAGAAGATTGGATATTATATGGTCCATACTCTGATAAATCATTAATTAGAAATAAATTAACTTTTGATTTATCAAATTCAATTGGCTACTCTGCTAGTCGAACAAAATTTTATAATCTTTTTATTAATAACGAGAATAAAGGATTATATGTTCTTATGGAAAAAATTAAAAGAGATAAGAATAGGGTTGATATTTCTAAACTAGAAGCTGATTCAATTGAGGGAGGGTATATATTAAAAATTGATAAACCTACTGGAGATGGCGAATCATGTTCTACGTGTTATGATGACTCATTCTCATTTAGCTCTAGATATGATACAAATGGGGACATCTCTGATCAGTCTAATATCTTTTTTATATATCATTATCCAAAACCTGATGATATTTCTCAAGATCAAAAAGATTATATTCAATCAGTAATTTTTGAGTTTGAATCGGTCTTACTATCTGGAAACAACGAAGAGTTACTAAATTTGATAGATCTTCAATCATTTATAGATTTCTTTATTATTAATGAACTTTCAAAAAATCCTGATGGATATAGGTTAAGCACATTTTTGAACAAAGACTTCAATGGAAAACTAAAGATGGGTCCGATTTGGGATTTTAATCTAGCATTTGCAAATGTTGATTATTGCGATGGTGCAAATCCTGTTGGATGGATTTATAACTTCAATTCTATCTGTCCTGGCGATATTTGGCAAGTTCCATTTTGGTGGGAAGTTTTGATGCAGAAAGAGGTTTTTAAAACAGCTTTAAAGAATAGATGGTTTTCACTTAGATCTTCATCATTAAGTAATTCTACAATTTTAAATACGATAGATTCTTACACTGAAAATTTAAAGTCAAATAAAATAACTAACCAAAACTTCTATATATGGCCTGTATTAGGTCAATATATATGGCCTAATTTTTTTGTTGGGTCAACTCACGAGGAAGAAATTGAATTTCTTAAAAGCTGGATTGATGATAGACTTGATTGGATGGATAATGAAATTAATTCATTAAACTAGGGTAATCTTTTTCCCATACTTGCTTCTAAAAGTTCAAACCAGTCCACTAACTCAATCTCAAAGTCTTCGACTTTAGATGACTTTATTATCCTTTCTTTTTTTGTAGTCCCAATTACCGGGTAAATTTTTGATTCATGCCTAATAATCCAATTTATCAAGATTTGATCTTGACTACATGAATACTTAGAACACATTTTTTCAATTTTCTTGTATAGAACCTTATTGTTTGATGAAAAAAAGTTTCCTAAAGGACTGTATGCCATCGGTATAATATTATTTATCTGCATATAATCAAGAGTCCCGTCAAACATGGGTTCATAGTTAGTTAAAGAAAAATTAATCTGATTAAATGATATTTTCAAATGTTTTTCAATCAGTGACATCTGTGAAGCTGTGAAGTTGGATACACCAAATGATTTTATCATTTTTTTATCCATCAGGTAATTTATGGTATCACTAATTTCATTAATATCCATTATTGGACTTGGCCTATGTAGTAATAGGGAATCAAGATAATCAGTGTTTAAGTTCTTGAGTGAATTTTCTACAGATTTAATTATATGACTTTTTGAATAATCATAGTGTTTTACATCGATTTTAAGTTTTTCACATGGGTACATAATTCCACATTTTGAAATATATGTCACTTTTTCACGATCGATTCCAGATAATTTAAAAGCTTTTCCAAAAGCTTCTTCAGTAGTGTACCCCCCATAAATATCAGCATGATCAAATGAATGAATTCCATTTTCATAGGCGCACTTAATTAATTCTGAAATTTCCTTGGATGAGTAATTAGACCCCCAAGACCCCCAATTCATAGTGCCCGAAATTATTCTTGAAAGATTCATATCTTATATGGTAGTGATGAATGGTGCAGAATAATTTTTATTTCATCACCATAGTTTTTATATACAAAAGAATATTCGACCTTAATCTTGATCGCTTCATTTTTAAAAGTATAGTTACCCATTGCAATTGCTATATCTTCATTAATTATGATATTGGAGTTATCAAAAAGTATTTCTGTCCAGTTAGATAAAGCAAAACCAATGTCTTCCACACATTCTCTATCATCACCAGCAATAAAATAAGAAAAGGCAGAGCCTTTTGAATTTCTAAATTGTTCATTAGCAGCTTTTGTGGGTTTAAAAAGTACCTGATTATTAAAGTCATATATTTTATCTAAAAAATCACTTGTAAAAGACTCTAAGGAATCTCTATCATTAGATAATTCACCCATTTTAACTATTCCTGAGGCCCATTCCTTTTGAATATTTATTATATCTTCTTCTCTCATTTATATTTTATAATGTTAAAAATAAAGTATTTAAGTTACTGTTCTATTGAGATGGCAGAAAAATTTATTATGTCATCTCCATCAGATTGATATTTTATTTCTATTGGATTACAACAGACCTCACAATCCTCAATATAAGATTCGTTGTAAACTGATTTATCTAAAACCATTGAAATATTTTCCCAGCAATATGGACATTGAAAAAAAAATTCTTCTGTCATGAAATAATACTTAAAAATATTGATAGCAACATCATAACAAACACTAGTACAATAAAAGGCCTAAAAAATTGCATAATTAATAAAAAATTAAAGTTATTGTTATTATAATGTTAAATCTCAATTATATTTATTACAAATTTACCTTAACGTGTAAATAAATTATTTTACTTACATAAATTTAAATCATTAATCATAAAACAATTTTATATGAAAAATTTATTTACAATTTTATTTTTAACTATTGGGTTTGCTTTAAACGCCCAATATTATTCAATTACTTATATAAATGTCTCATTTGAAGATGTTCCTGAAGTTGCAAGGCTTGAAACCCAATATTGGTCAAAAGTAGCAAAGGCGAACATTGATGCAGGAAAGCAATTAGGATGGGGATTATTTGCACGTGTAGGGGGTAATTCTGACACATGGACTCATGCGTTTGTTAATGTATACGAATCAATAGATCAGATGATGGATCAATCTATATGGAACCCTGAAGAACTAATTGGTGTATCTCAAGAGGATATATCAACAGTTCAGTATTATAATGCAAGTGGAACAAATCACTGGAAAATTCAAGGTCAAATACCTGGTGAATCAGGTACTGCATCTATATGGAATTACGGTAGGCCTGAAAACTTACAAGGGTTTGTCTCAGATAATGTAAACCTATGGGGCCCATATTTTGAAAAAAATGATACGGGTAGAACTGATTGGGGTATTGCAACGAAAATAACTGGTGTTAATCAATCAAATGCTACTGTGATGACTTGGGATGGTTATGAAACAGTTGCTGATGCAGTAAAAGTTCTTGCTGGAGAAGGTGTTCCTCAGGGAAGTCCAAGAGGTGAAAATACCGGAGAGTATATGCCAAATGGATTTCTAACAAGAATTGTAGTTCAACAAGTAATGTGGGTGGATTAATAATGAAGAAAGCTATTTTTATTTTATCATTTTTATTTAGCGTTTCGTTAAATGCACAATATTACATGATTACATTTGTTAATGTACCTGCTGAAAATCAGGAGGAGTTTGTAAATATTGAGACAGAATTCTGGGCAGAGGGTAAACAAGCAAATATTGATGCTGGAAATCAACTTGCATGGGGTCTAGTAAGAAAAGTTGGAGGTAATCCTAATAATTCATGGACTCATGCTTTTATAAATGTCTATGATTCTGCAGAAAAAATGACATCTCCTGGAATAGGTCCATCGGGAAATCTTTCATCTTCGCTTGTTACTAATGGAACCTTATCTTCATATCAAGCTGATTTTCATTGGGTTGTTAAGTCATCCATTCCTCAATCTGGAGAAAGGTTAGATGGTCAGGTCACTGTATGGAACTTTGCAAATCCTGAAAACTTGAGTGGTTTTATAAATGAAAATAATAATTTATGGAAGCCATTTTTTGAAAGTAATGATACAGGAAGAATATCATGGGGAGTTGGACTCAAACTAAATCCCAGGAGTAATAATCTTTCAACAGTTATGACATGGGATGGATATTCATCATTAGCTGAGGCACTAAATTCACTTGATATTGACCCTAGCTTTAATCCTCCGAGAGGTTCAAAAATGGATGAGTATGATCCAGATGGTTGGACTGCTCAGGTTATTGTCCAAGATATCATGTGGTTAAATTAATTACAAAAAACTAAATAAATAAAAAAGCTCCTTAGGGGGCTTTTTTTATGAAGAAATCAATATAAGAGCCATTATAATCATTAACGCATTTTCTATTAAAGTTGCTTCAGTCATAGGAAGGTTTAGTGTAGTTCCAAGGCAAGCACATTTTATAGATTTCTTGTTTATAAGTGTTTGAGTTACACCAATAGTCGTAATACCTAAAACTATAACAGTCAGTATCAAGGCAATGTTTACTTGAAATCTAGTTAAAAACATTATACCTAATAATGCTTCTATAAATGGGTATATAGATCCATAGATTGTAGCTTGTTTTGCAAGAGGATCATACATTCTAAATGACATTGAAAACCCTTTAATATCAAGAATTTTAAAAAAACTAAAAATAATATAGAATAGGCCCATAAAATCGAGCATTGCATTTGTTGAATTCCAGTTTTTATAATTTAATAAAACGCTAGTAATTAATATATATGAGAGAATTATAAATAAAGGTTTAAGTTGTTTAATCTTGCTTACCTTTTTTAATTTATCAACTTGGATATCTAGATTGAAGTTGCCCTCATTAATTAACGTGTATTTTGGAGGTAAAATTTCTTTGATTAAAGAAAGGCTTACAGGATTCTTGGAGTGAATGACTGCTTCTCCTCTAGTCAGGTCTACCTGAACATTATCAACTCCATCTAGTGAGCCAAGCTTAGCTTCTACTGATGACTTGCATCCCTCACATGTCATTCCGGAAATTTGGAGTATACTTTTCATTGTGTAAAATTACCTAAATTTATACTTATATGTCAAGAATAAAACTTATACTTCTATTAACACTGTTTGTTCTAACAGTTTCATGTAATGTGCATACTTTTACTTTTGGTGAGGGGCCTTCAAAGGGCTATTCTAAAGTTTTAAAACAGCATAATTTTATTGGAGGATTTATTTCAAGCAAAACACCTGTAATTAACGAAATTAATGATGAAATCAACTACAGTATTGTTGTAAAACAATCCTTTTTTGATGGGGTGTTTTCTATTTTTTCGTTTGGTCTATATACTCCTACAACAATTATTGTAAACAAATAGTAAATAATTGATATATAGATTATTGTAAGTTATACTTCAAGTAAAGAGTTAGTGTCATTTTTACTTGAATTTGTAAAATTAAAGTCAATTCTACCTAAATAAACTCCACCTGATCCAACCTGATTAATAATCACATTATCGTTATTCTTATTTTTTATAATTAGTGGTTCTTTTAAAAATGTATGGGTATGTCCACCAATAATTAAATCTATATCATTTGTTAACTTAGCTAGCTTTACATCACTTATTTTATCAGAATTATATTCATGACCTAAATGTGAAACACAAATGATTAGATCACATTTTTTTTCATTCTTTAAAATTTTTACCATTTCGTTTGATATTTCAACTGGGTCATAATATTTAGTTTCTTTGTAAAGATCAGGATTTACTAGTCCTTTAAGCTCTATACCAAGTCCAAATACACCTATTTTAACACCTCCTTTTCTATATATTTTATATTGAGTTGTCATTCCTTCTAATTTAGTATTAACAAAATCATAATTTGATATAATGAATTGGAAGTTTGTTTCTAAAATATTCTTTTTTAAAGTATCTAATCCAGCATCAAATTCATGATTTCCAATTGTGGCAGCATTATAACCCATTTCTTTCATAAGCTTTAGTTCTAGTTCTCCTTGAAAGAAATTAAAGTAAGGAGTTCCTTGAAAAATATCGCCCGCATCAAAAATTAAAGTATTAGGATTGACTGATCTAATTCCTTCAAATATACTGGCTCTCCTTGCGAAACCACCTCTATTAGGAAATCTATCATGATTTGCAGGGAATGGTTCAATTTGACTATGCACATCATTTGAATGAAGAATAGTAATTTTAACATCTCTAAGGAGTTGACTACACGAATTTAGACCTAAAACTGATAGTGATGCAATACTAGAGTTATATATAAACCTTCGTCTATTCATTTCTTATAAATCTATTATCAACTTTCGATTCTATTTTCTCTTGATTTATTATATAATCAATAAATGCATCTCTTAGGGGATATCCAAGGTGGTAAACATTTGAGTTTTTTTCTAAAAAAAACATATTATCACCACCAGATAATAAATAGTCATTAGTGGCAAGAAAAAATTTATCATTTAAAGATTTTTCTATATCAACTAAAGCTTTGTTATTCATTATAGTGAAACCTGATATTGGGTGTGGAAACTTTTCATTGCTTAAAAATAATACCATTTCATCGAATATTTCCTTTGTAATTTCTAATACAACTATTTCATTTTCAAAGGGTAATATCTTATAAGCATCAGTTAATTTTATTTCCCCCTCAAGTAATGAAGATCTAATTCCGCCATGGTTTTGAAGTACAAAGTCAATATTATTTCCAAAACTTTTATAAAAAACTGAGTCTGCTTGTTTAAAAATAATATCTGCAATTAAATTTCCTAGTGAAGAATTAAATTTAGTGTTAGAATAATCATCCTTAGTATATAACCCTTTTGAAAAACCAATGACATTATCAAGCTTTGAATCAATAGAGTCTGTATAGATATCAATTATATTATTTATTGATGAGTTCTCTGGGCCAATTATATCAATTCTAGAATAATCTACATTATTGTAATTATAGTCTGAGTAACAACCAATTACAAATAATGCTGTTCCAATAAATAATATCTGATAAAATCTATTCAAATAGAGTAGTTTTTATTTGTTATTAAATATACTTATATAGTTTAACTTTATAAATAAGTATGAAATTTTTAAAAGATTTAATAAAAAAAGCATTCTTCTATTTTATTCTTTTTACTGGATTAGTATTATCATCAATGATATTCGATAGTATTATTGATACGAGTCATGATCGTGGATATCTAATAGCGGTTGGTATATGTTGTTTAGTATTTTTTTTATTAGAATACTTAATCCCTAGGATGAAGAGTTAGATAGTTTCTCTAACTAATATTGCTATTATCATCAATACAAATACGATAAAGCCAATAAAAAATATTAAAGATTCCATGTAATAATTTAATCATTTATTTTCAAATTTCATAGATTTATTTTCAAATTTAATTTATGAATGATACTGAGTTTCTGCGAATAATTTTTACAATAGTATTTATAATTGTTGCTTTTAGGCTCTTATTTAAAAAAAGAAGATAATAATCTGTAATTATTATCATTATGTCCCTTTGTTTAGTATATTTAGATTTAATCATAAATCAAATTAATATGAAAAAATTAATATTTACATTATTAGCTTTAGTAGTGACTTTTTCATCTTTTTCACAGAGAAATCCTGATGCAACATATCTTTCAGCATTTGTATATACACCAAAGGATGGGATGAGAGAAAAGTTTGAAGCTGCTGCTGCTAAGAAGACACAAATGTTCAATAACAAAGAAGGAAGTTACATAATTACTTATCGAATTCTTAGTGGACAAAATGAAGGCTCTTATTTAAGACTATTAATATTTCAAAATTCTTCTAACTATAATAACTTATTATCAGATGATGAAGGAGAATATTGGGAAAAAAATGTAGCGCCATATGTTAAAAGTGCTTCAGGTATGCAAACTTGGCAACTTTTAAATTGGGCGAGTGTTGGAGAAGATGGTCCACCACCAAAATTCTTGGAAAGATCAATATGGGTTAGCAAGCCTGGTCAAGATGATAACGTAAGAAAAACCATCTATAGAACCGGTCAAGCTCTTGATAAGATTATGTCTGGTAAAACATTGAGAAGATCTTTTCAATTAGTATCTGGTGGTAATCCTAATACTTATGCATCCTTTAGAGGATTTGATGAATATCCTCATTGGGGAAATTCAGACCAAACGTTTGAAGAAATTTATAATGAATTATTTGGATGGAAACAGTATGAACATGACATAAAGGCTACTAATAATTCTCTTTTAGATTGGGGTAGAAACGTTATATCTCTACAAAGAGTAGACAGCATGCTTCCAAGTGATATAAAAAGCCAAATTAGTAACTAGAAAAATATTAAATTGTCTATTTGAAATAGAAAAAGGCTCCATTTGGAGCCTTTTTTATTGTAATAAAGAAAGAGCTCCGAAGAGCTCTTTCATCCAAACAAAATAATTACACTCAATTATTCTGGAAGTACTACATTATTAATTGCATGGATTACTCCATTACTTGTTTCAACGTCTGTGATAATTACCTTAGCTTTGTTTCCGGTAGCATCTTTGACATAAACATTGCCTTCCCACATTTTTAGGGTTAAATCATTACCTTGAAGTGTTGTAACTGTTAGTTGCCCGCCATTTTCATTAATTGCATTAACAACATCCTCAGCCATAAATTTTCCAGCTACTACATGATATGTAAGAATTGACTGAAGTGTTTCTTTGTTTTCAGGTAATAAAAGACTTTCTAATGTTCCATCAGGAAGATTGTTAAATGCTTCATTAGTAGGTGCAAACACAGTGAATGGACCTTCTGATGATAATGCATCAACTAATTCACCAGCTTGAACACCTGCAACTAAAGTTGAAAAGTTTTCGTTAGAGACAGCTGTCTCAACGATATTTAATTCGCTAGGGTTAGAAGAAAGAACTAAACCTAGAATCGAGTATTTTAAATAGTTTAATAACATAATTATTTTTTTAAATTAGAAGGCAAAAATTCTATATTTTAACTGTAGAAAAAAAAATGATTTGAAGTTTAACTTTTAATTAATAAATGTTTTAACATAATTTTAGAAATATTCTTAAGTAAAAATGGTTTTTCGTTTAGTTTCATCTTTTTTTATACCGATAATAATCTCATGTTCAAGTAGTATCTCAAATGATGCATTTGTAGATGATTTTTCAGATGAAAATTTTAAAACTCTTGGAAGTGATGGACCATATTTTTATGGTGAACAATATTCTGGAAGAAATAATTATATTAATTATTATCCTGGAAATATTCCAGTAATTCTTAGTATTCCTCACGGTGGAGAACTAGTTCCATTAGAAATATCTGATAGAACATATGGAGTTTCAGTTACAGATTCAAATACTATTGAACTTGGTTCTTCAATTAGTGATTATATGTATGAAAATTTTAATATTCGACCTTATCTAATCATAAACAATTTAAAAAGAACAAAAATGGATGCTAATCGAGATAAAATTGAGGCTGCACAAAATAATGTTTTTGCTGAAAGAGCATTTGATGAATTTCATTATTATATCTCATCCGCTAGAGAAGATATTATTCAAAATTTTGGTACCGGAATACTTTTCGATATACACGGTCATGGTCCAAACCCGGATGGATTTGTTGATCTTAGAACATGGATAGGATATTTATTAAGTGGTAATGAATTAGACCAAAATGATAAAGACCTAGATATTAATATTTCATCAAATGATACAAGTATTTTTAATATTTTAAACTCATCTAATGATTTATTATCTGATGTTATTAGAGGACCTAACAGTCTTGGTTCACTATTTGAAACTTATGGATACTCGGCTTTACCTAGTTCTATAAGTCCAAGTCCAGAGGGTATGAGATATTTTAGTGGAGGTTACAATACCGTTGTTTATGGAACTGATAGTGATTATAATTTTAATGCTATACAACTTGAGTTTCCATATCCAACAATTAGAGATAATCAAAATTCAATAAATACATTTGCAGAAGCATTTTCAAGTGTAATCCATGATTATTTTATTACTTATTTTAATATCGATCTTTTTTAGTATGATTATATTTATCTAATAAAAGTTATTATAATGGATGTAAAAGAAATTTTTACTGCAAGTATGATACTATTTGCGATAATTGATATAATAGGGGCTACTCCAATAGTAATTTCCTTAAGAAAAAAAGTAGGTAAAATTCAATCAGAGAAGGCTACATTAGTTTCTATGTTAATTATGATTGGATTTCTTTTTGTTGGTGAAGAGATACTAAATTTAATTGGCATAGATATTAATTCTTTTGCTGTAGCAGGTTCAATAGTTATTTTCTTTATTGCTCTTGAAATGGTTCTTGGTGTTACTATATTTCAGGGTGATGAACCAGAAACTGCATCAATAGTCCCAATTGCATTTCCTATAATAGCAGGAGCAGGAACTTTAACAACACTACTATCTCTTCGTGCCGAATATGAATTAATCAACGTAATAATTGCCATTGTAATAAATTCAATATTTGTATATGTGATTTTAAAATCATCAAACAGAATTGAAAGACTTTTGGGTAATAATGGTATTGCTATAATTAGAAGAGTTTTTGGAATAATCTTACTATCAATATCAGTTAAGCTATTTTCTACTAATATTAGCCTGATAGTTTAATGAAATTATTTAAAATTATTACCATTTATATAATGTCATTTGGATACACATATGTCGGTATAAGACATTTTATTGATCCTGATTTTTTCTTATATATAATGCCTAATTATCTTGAATATCATTTGGAATTAGTTTACTTAACTGGAGTTGCTGAAATAATTTTTGGAATAATGCTAATCTTTAATCAAACAAGGAAAATTGGATCAATTGGACTTATTATTCTATTAATTCTGGTCTTTCCAGCTAATATTCATTTAGTTCAAAGTGATCTCTCACAATCAATGCTTAATGTAACAAAAGATCAATCTATATTAAGACTTCCATTCCAAGGAGTTTTTATATTAATAGCCTATTGGCACTCAAAAAAATAATACAATGAAGAATTTTTTTAAATGGCACGAGAGAATGATGGATAAGATATCAAAAGAATATAATATTACTAAATATCAAATGTTTTTATTGACTTGGTTGGAAGGAATATTAATTGGTGTAATTATTTGTAAATTTATTTTTTAGACTTGAAAGCTACCCTGAAATACTTCTTTTGCAGGTCCAATATGAGTAATTTCATAGTACTCTTTATCTTTTTCCTTGAACTTAATAGTTAAGTCACCACCAAGACATTTCATTTTTATTACATTTTTAGTGGTTTTACCTAAATAGTTCATGCATAATGCAGATGCAGTAGAACCAGTTCCACATGCCATTGTCTCATATTCAACACCTCTTTCATAAGTTCTTATTTTAAAAACCTCATCTGATATTTTTTGAACATAATTTACGTTTACACCATTCTCCTTAAAATTATCACTATATCTTATTAATTTACCTTCTTTTTCAACATCAATAACATCAGTATTTAAAGTTTCAATTATCAAATGTGGAGAACCAGTATCAACCCATAACCCATAATCATTTTTAGTTATTTTTGAATTAATTTTCATTTGCATTTCTATTAATTCATCATCAATAACAGTTGCTTTATGAACACCATCATAAGCCTCAAAAATTGTATCTATTTTAATAATATTTTTTTTATACGCATAGGCTACAGCACTCCTTGTTCCATTTCCGCATAGAGAACCTAGATTGCCATCAGGTGTATAATGAACAACATTGAAATCATGCTTTTCTGATTTATTTATCAATATTAAACCATCACCACCAATTCCTATGTTTATATCAAGTAGACAGGATATTTGTTCTTTAGAAAGATTAAAAAAACTTTCTCTATTATCTATTATAATAAAATTATTACCTGCACCAGAATACTTAGAAAAGTTAATCTTCATTGAGGCGCAAATTTAAAACAATTTACTTTTAGGAATTATAAGTTTAGGTTATTATTTTCCGTTTTGAATTGGGTCAGAGCCTGGCATTAACTTGTTAAGTACGAAATAAACTGGGCAAAACTTTGTGAATGGGCTTATAATTTGAAGAAAACCCACACCAATTACTATCCATAAAAAATTAAAATTACCAGTTAAATAACTTAATCCGACTCCTGACAAATATAGTAATCCAACTAATGCATCATGAGCTCTAACTTTCGAAATATTCTTATCCATTTTTTTTATTTAGGTTTGTACAACCAATTTATAAAAGAAATTTGAATTTTAATATATAATATAATATAAGTATATTTTGGATAAATACATTTTTATGAAAAAACTACTCATATTTCTATTTTTCCTTTTAATTATGTCATGCTCAATGGAGTCAAATGAAAATAAAATTGGAATAGTAATTCATGGTGGGGCTGGAACTATTCTAAAAAAGAATATGACTCCTGAATTAGAGAATTCTTATCTGATAAAATTGGAAGAAGCTGTAACATCTGGTTATGATATTCTAAAAAATGGTGGATCAAGTAAAGATGCAGTGGAACAAGCAATAAGAGTTATGGAAGATTCACCTCTTTTTAATGCAGGAGTTGGTGCTGTTTTAACTAATGATGAAAGGGTAAGTCTTGATGCATCATTTATGGATGGTGAGAATCTAAATGCTGGGGCAATAGCAGGATCTAGTTACATAAAAAATCCAATATCTGCTGCAATTGCTGTGATGGATAAATCTCCTCATGTTTTGCTATCATCAAAAGGTGCTGATGACTTTGCGATTGAGATAGGAATTGATACTGTTCCTAATTCATACTTTATTACTGAGAGAAGGCTTAACTCTCTTAGAAGACTTAAGGATAGAAACAGTGTATCATTTGAAGATCCTTTTATAAAAGACTCAAAATTTGGAACTGTAGGGAGTGTAGCTATTGATATTCATGGAAATATATCTGCTGGAACCTCAACAGGAGGTACAACAAATAAAATTTGGGGTAGAATAGGGGATGTACCTATAATAGGAGCAGGAAACTATGCTAACAATGAATGTTGTGGAATTTCAGCAACAGGATGGGGAGAACATTTTATAAGAAATGTTGTTGCTTATGATATAGCTGCACAAATGATTTACAAAAATGAAAACATTAAAGATGCATCAAAAAAATCCCTAGATAAAGTGAAAGCTACAGGAGGAGATGGTGGAGTTATTGGTCTTGACAAAAATGGAAATATTGCAATGGAATTTAATACAGCAGGAATGTATAGGGCTCATATTGATAACGAGGGTAACATTACAATTAAAATTTACAAAGATTAATCCTTTGGTTTAAAAACAGTTCTCTTACTCAGGTTTTTAAGAATCTTTGACTTTGAAAACAAAAGGGGGAAGTAAACATCATTTGCCCAATCCTCATATAAATTATCATAAAATTTACTATTTGGATCTCCTGATTGACCCGGGGAATTTGTTGCAAAGCTATTATCCCAATTTCCAGTATCAATCATTACTCTAAAACTGCCTCCTGACTCTTGATTTAATGAGTTAGAAGTTGATCCTGGTGTATATCCATCACCTCCTCTTGGATATGATCTTAATCCAATTATTTCCCTTATTGAATCGTTTACAACTTTTTCTAATGGATGATATATTTTAACGTGTTTATAATTATTTTGACCATATACCCAATCATCCTCCATTTCTCCTAAATCTTCAATTAAACTATTTAATCCTCTATCAAAAGTTTTATTTAAAAATTCTATTTTTTCCTTTTCACTCATAGCAGATATGATTTCAATAGCTTTGAAGAGTTGTATACTAATATAATTAGATACTGTGCTTGGGACTATTCTGTAAGAAAGCTCAGATAAGATTTGATTTTTCCATGAATTGAATAAAGAGGCTTCTACAGAATCTTTATTTAATAATTTATTCCATTCTGACAACATTTTAAAATAATATTCTTTGTCATAATTCGATAATTTTTCAAAATACTTTAGATCATTTGTTATATAACCTGAGGAAAGTTCTATAATCTGTTTAGCCGGAATTGAAAAATAATCTACCTGAAGCTTTAGCATATCTTCAATTGTAAATTTTTCTTTACTTTCAAGTACACTATTTATTCTATCTCCTCTATAAGGGTCTGCCCAATCAAATCCTATTGCCTCCCATTTATCATAATCTTCAGGAGTTACATTTTGATTTGCTGTCGAAATATAACCTATTTCTGGATTAAATAAGTTTGGTTTTTCAATTATAGGAAGGTATCCTTCCCACTCATTACTTCCATTACCACTAACAGGAACCATTCCACTATGGGTTTTTCTGATTGGAGCTATTCCAACAGATTGCCAGCCTATATCACCATATTTATCAGCCCAAACCATGTTTTCTCCTGGAATATTAAAATATGTACAGGCTTCTCGAAATTCATCCCAGGATTTAGCTTGATCCATTCTTAGTGATGCTAAGTATGGTGATCCTCCGATTTCTGACCATCCATTTTTGACAGCATAAGCTTTATTTCTTTTAGTATCTAAAAAGGTTACTGGTCCATGAACTGAATAAAAAAGATTCACATCAAAATCTTCCGTTCCTTTTACTTTAATTGTCTCTTTTATTATCTCAAATTCATTCCACTGACCATCATAGTAATATTGATATGAGTTTCTAGGATTAAGATCATAAATGTATAAGTCCTCTGCATCAGTTCTAAATACAGTTAGTCCCCACGCACCAATACCATTGTGTCCAATTGATATTCCAGGTATTTCGGGTTCACCTCCTCCAATGACATTCCATCCAGGAGCTACTAGATGTGCCATGTATCTTAAAGAAGGGTTTGATAATGATCTATGTGGATCATTTGCTAAAATAGGATAGTCTGACTCAGATTTTTCAGCTGATATTGCCCAGTTATTACTACCTATAGAGTATTTATCTTTAATCATATCATCTTGAAAAATATCCACAAGTTTAACATCATTTCTGTATTTTTCTAAAATATATGTTTCTTTAAACTCTATTGGGTTACGATATGCATCATATAATCTTAAGATATCCTGTTTTAAGTCCTCATAAGTAATATCATCAGGTAATTTTAATGATGGCTCTTTAGGGTGAAACCATAACAAATCTTTAACTAAATCTTCTCCAATTAAAGAAACTGCTCTACCTATGTTTAATTCTTCCTGAATGTTTCCAAGAAGTCCCTGATGTCGGGAAATTACAACCTCATTAGTCCAAGCTTCTGGTTTTATACCTAAAATATTAAATTCAATTGGCAATAAATCTGGATTACTATTAACCTCTTCAATATATTTATTTACTCCGGATACAAATGAAGAAACTATTTCAAAACCATCTTCGTGATAATGATTTAATTCATCTTTGATATCTCCTCTAAACTTGAATAATCTTGTTCCTATATCTCTCTCAAGCTCATCTTCACCAAATATTTCTGAAACAGAACCTGTAGCTTGTCTTCTCCATATTTCAAATTGAAATAATCTATCTTTTGCAGCCAAATACCCTTGCATAAAGAAAAGATCATTTTGGTTATTTGCATAGATGTGGTTTATCCCATAATTATCTCTTAACACTTCAACTTCATCTACTATCCCACCTAATTCAATAGAATTTGAACATGATAATACTAGAGCAGTGGTAGAAAGTAAAAGTGGTTTTTTAAACATAATTATTGACTTCAATTTATTAAAAATAAATTTCTTGTGCCAATCTAAAAGTATTAGAGTGTGCCTCAATTATATTCTTTAGAAGCTCTGAGTATCCCCCGCCCATAGATACTTGAACAGGTATTGAGTTTTTATTACACAATTCTAAAATAAATTTATCTCTTTCTCTACATCCATCTATCGATAAACCAAGTCTACCTAATTTGTCATTATTAAGAACATCAACACCTGATAAGTAAAAAATAAAATCTGGTTTAAAATTGTCAATAGCATTAGGTATGAGATTTTTTAATTTATTTAAATAGAATTGATCATCCGTATTATCATCAAATTCTACATCAATGTCACTTTTTTCTTTTCTAAACGGGTAGTTTTTTTTACCATGAAAAGATATTGTAAATACTTCTCTATTTGTGCTAAAAATTGATGCAGTACCGTTTCCTTGATGAACATCAAGATCAATAATCATAATCTTTTTTGCTAGTTTTTTATTAATAAGGTATTTTGCAGCAATAGCTTGATCGTTTAACATACAAAATGCTTCTCCTCGATCGTAGAATGCATGATGTGTTCCCCCTGCAATATTCATAGATATCCCGTTTTTTAATGAATAATTAACACAGTCTATTGTACCCTGTGAAATTGTCATTTCTCTAGTTACCAATTCTTTACTTAAAGGAAAACCAATCTCTCTAACCTCTTTTTTTGTTAGTTTGAGATTTTTAAATCTTTCGAAGTATTCTTGTTGATGTGTTTTTAAAACAATTTTATCTGAAATAATTCCAGGCTCAAAAAAATTATCAGGTGAACATGTGTTTTCTCTTAAAAGTTGTTCAGGAATTAATTCATACTTAATCATAGGAAATCTATGATTCGTATCAAGTGGATGAATATAATTTTGATGAAAGGCAATTTTCAGCATCTATTAAATATAAAAAAAAAGACCCCTAATTGAGGTCTTTTTTAGAAGTTGAAAGGATATTAGTTTCCTGAGCTAGCCTCTGGTATAAGCATTAAATGCCTAGTTCTTTGACTATTTGGCTCCAGAGATTCAATCATTCTATTAACATCTTGCTCATGAGATCCTTCACCATAAATTTCATCATATTTATCCCATAGAGCTTGATTTTTTTGTTGATCATTTAGAGCATCTTCATAACCACCATGGCTGAAGAATACTACAACAGTATTTCCATCACATCCTGAACCACACCACCAAACACTTGTAGCTGGAAGACTTTGATCATTATGCGCTTCTCTTGTTTTAGCTATTCTTTGTCTATATCTCCAAAAATCTTCTTCATGTGAGCTTTTATAAGAATAAAAAATTGCTCTTCTCATTAGGTCACCAGTTGGCTCATCAGGAGACCAAGATGCACCATTTGCTCTTCCCCAAATAATAGTTCTACTTGAATTATTATCCTTAATAGTTGGGCCAACATTCTTTTGCCAGTATTTACCTCCTGGAGAGTCATATGGATTTTCGTCAAAAGAGGCTAATGATTCGCCTACTTCAACTCTCCATATTTTTCCTGCATTAGGACCAGTTAAGATTCTCCAAGTATAGAACTGAGTATCTGCATCTGAACCATTATACATTTTTGTTTTTTTTCCTGCCATCTCAATAAATTTAGACATTTGACCGTCTTCAACCTCTATTGTTCGCGACATAGCAGTTTGCCCATAGGTAGAACCTATAAACATTAATGTAATAATTGTAATTAGTTTTCTCATTTTAAATTAGTTTAAGATTAGTTCTAAATATAGTAACTAATTTAATATGATATTATGTTAAGTATTAACATTAGTAATAATATAATGAGGATAATGCTGCTAAAATATCTTACTGGATTTTTCATTTATTAATTTTTTTTTCAATAAATATTTTCCAAATAACAATAAACAAAATAGTTGCTATTAAAAATTTAATATCTAATGAGTCCCCATAATTAAGAAAATCTCTCATTTATTAATAAAGTGTTATAAAATTGGTTGTATTCATTAACCTTAATTTCTCTTTGCTTCCATCTAATAATTTCTAAGTTATTAAGTATCAAAGTTTTTGATCATTTTTTTAGATACAAAATCAATGTAACAAATAATAAAACCAAACCTGAACATATTAAGATGTAGGGGCTTAGAAATTCTTTTAATAGATTAGAAACAATCATTAAACCTATAATATTAAATGATATAGAAGCTATTAATAAAACTGTTAAAAATAGATGTCTCATATATGGAAGAACAGGCAATTGGTACAACTGTAATCAGCCTAGATATATAAAATAAAAAGGCTTCAAATGAAGCCTTTTAGTTATTCGCTAGAAGATTGACCTCTTTCTTGTTGATAGACATTAAAGTTTACAACTTTACCATCGCTTATCATTGCGTCAATAACTTGGTAAGCAGTAATTTCTTGACCTTCAACACTTAAAGTTAGTTCATGACCAGCAGTTACAAAGTCAGATATTTCTCCATTGACATTTTCACCTGTATTAGATATAGCCCATTGTATTGTCCATTTTGGATTACTTATTTCAAACCATTCACTTAGAAATCCAATATGTGCGTCAGAACCTTCAACAACTTGACCTGCCTCACCGTATGCAGAGAAATCATCAGAATTTAGATTTCTTATGGCATCCATATCTCTAGAATTGTGAGCATCAATGTAAGACTCCCAAACAGAGATAATATCATTAGGACCAGCTACTATATCAGATTTGCTATCTTCACTAGAAGTAAATCCAATTACTTGTGGAGATGTGTTAGTTGATTCACATGATAATGAAATCATGAAAATTGATAATAATAGTATTTGTATGTGTTTCATAGTATTTATTTTTCTTAAAGTTAATTATAATTTTTAGGAGCTTCTCTTCTCTTAAAATTTTTTTCAAATAGATATGCAATATTATATAAAATCTGCTCATTATTAGAACTTGTAATAAATGTTATGTTTGATGGCTCACCATTATTTCTATATCCCATTGGAACTGTTAATGCAGGAAAATGAGCTGCTGCCGCGATACCGGCCATACTATTATCTATGGAAACAAATACATCAAAATTATAACTAGTCATTAATTCATTTAAGAAATCTGTTGCATCCATTTTTGTTAATTTCTTTATCTCTTTAAGCTTAATGTCAGAAACACTGTCATTTACAATCTCTATAAAAATATTTTGATTGTAAGGAGCATAAGTAATTGTATCTGTATTATTAAATTTTACTATATCATAAACATTTTTCACAACAATCTTTTCATTGGCAAATCGATTTATATATTTAGGTAAATCTCTTTTCATATCTGAAGTTAGAATTCCCCTAAAGTATGGAAGCGAAATATTAGATGAAGTATATGATATATTATTTATTCCAATGGATTGTAAATCATTAAGTGTTGACATAAACAAAGAATCTGCTAAATATCTTGAAGAGTAACCAATTCTCACATTAGATGATTCAAAGTTTTGCATTTCTTGCAAATTAATTTTACTAGATTCTTTACTTAATTCATCAGACTGATCAAACCCAATCATTGAATTATAAATAATAGCATTATCTAAAACATTAATTGTCATTGGTCCAGAGGTATCATAGAAGCTAGATATTGGAATTATTCCGCTTCTACTTATATTACCAATAGTAGGTTTTAATCCTACTAAAGAGTTTTTTGATGATGGTGATAAAATTGAGCCAGAAGTTTCAGATCCAAGAGAAGCTACAGCAAAATTAGCTGCAATCGAAACACCACTTCCTGAGCTAGATCCCCCTGATTCAAATATTTTTCTTCCATAGGGGTTTAAAGTTTGTCCTCCAAGAGAACTGTAACCTACTGGGCAGGGTCTACAAAAGTAATAAGCCCATTCACTCATATTCAGTTTTCCTAGAATCAATACATTATTCTTCTTTAAATTTTTTACTACTGTTGCATCATCATTAACTAAATTATTCTTGAAAACAGATGCACCAGCGGATGTAACCATATCTTCAACATTTATATTATCCTTTACAAGTATTGGAATTCC
>CACEJV010000013.1:0-30492 GCA_902559905.1 uncultured Bacteroidota bacterium
CCCGAAAAAGTACCATCATTAGTTTCAAAGGAGATTCTATTCATATTAACATTCATTGAATTTGAAATTAGAGAGGTTATCTCATTCATAAGTCCAATATCATCAAATCCTGTAATTTCAATTTTTGCATTAAACTCGTGGCTTTCTGAATCAATCCACGTTGCAGATATAATTCTGTAGGCGTAATTGGATCTTAAAGCTATTGAGTTTGGACAATTCTTAGAATGTACCTTTATGCCATCTTTGACAGAAATGAAACCAAAAACATTATCTCCGGGTATTGGACTACAGCATGGAGCCATTGAATATTTTAACATCTCTTTTTCTTTTCCAAAAACTAGTTTATCAAACTTGATTAAATCTTCATTGTCATCAGATTTTTGTGCTTTGGATGTTGTGCCAGTAATTCTTCTTCTAATATAACCTAAATAACTATTGTAATCATTGGCAAAATTTTTAATTTTTTTATTATCTAGATCTCCAGTGGCGACATTATAAAAAAGATCATTACTTGCATTAATTTTAAAGAATTTCATCATTTGACCAGAGACTCTATCATTTAACTTTATCTTGAATTGTTTAAGCTTTCTCTCGAGAATTTCTTTGCCATCTGAAGCAATTTTTTTCTTTTCATCATTTAATGATGATTTTATTTTTGATTTTGCTTTTGAAGTTTCAACAAAATTTAACCAGTTTCTATTAGGTTTAACATTTTCAGATGTTATAATTTCAACTTGATCACCACTTTTAAGAGTGTGACTTAGCGGAACTAACTTACCGTTAACTCTTGCTCCCCTTGTTTTAATTCCAACATCCGTATGAACATGAAAAGCAAAATCTAATGCAGATGATCCGCTTTTCAAAGATTTTAAGTCTCCATTAGGAGTAAAAACATAAATCTCTTTTGAATAAAAATTTAATTTAAAATCTTCAACAAAATCAATAGCATATTCTGTATCATGATTTAAGACCTCTTGAAGTTTGTTTAACCAAAGATCAACTTCGCTTTTTTTAGATTCATTATGTTTATAACCATAGTGTGCAGCGTAACCTTTTTCAGCAATTTCATCCATTCTATCAGATCTAATCTGGATTTCTACCCATTTATTTTTTGGTCCAACTACAGTAAGATGAAGTGCCTCGTACCCATTATTTTTTGGAAGAGTAATCCAATCTCTAAGTCTAGTAGGGTTAGGTGTAAAGTGATCTGTAATTATAGAATATATTTTCCATGCTGCGAATTTTTCATTTTTTGGTATTGATTTATATATAATTCTAATTGCAAATCGATCATAAACCTCCTCAAATGATATATTCTTGGTTTTTATCTTATTATAAATTGAATATATAGACTTGTGTCTTCCCTTGATCTGATATTTAATTTTTTGATCTAAAAGACTCTCGTTAATTAGTTTCTCAAAGGATTCAACATATTTTTCCTGATTTACCAAATCTTTGTCAATCTTGTTTTTAATCAAATTATATTCTCTAGGCTCAAGAATCCTTAGGCTTAAATTTTCAAGCTCGTTTTTGATGTTATAAAGTCCAACTCTATGTGCAAGTGGAGCGTAAATATATAAAGACTCTGATGCCATCTGATCTTGCTTTTCTTTTGTTAGAAAATCAATTGTTCGCATATTATGAAGTCGGTCAGCAGTTTTAATTAATATTACCCTTATATCATTGTGAAGAGTAAGTAACATTTTACGATAATTTTCAGCTTGAACAGAATAATCTTCATTTTTTTTTAAGGTTGAAATTTTAGTTAAGCCATTAACAATCTTGGATATTTCAGAACCAACTGTTTCATCTATATCTTCAAGTGTTACCTCAGTATCTTCTACCGTATCATGAAGAATGGCTGCAGCAATAGAAATATAGTCTAATCCAATATCTTTAGCTACAATTTTTGCAACTTCAAGAGGATGGTAAATGTAGGGTTCTCCAGACTTTCTATCCTGACCATCATGACCATTAAATGCAATAACTAAGGATTCATGAATTATTTTTTTTTCTTTAGATGTTATTTTTTGATAACTACTATCAATAATATCATCAAATAATTCATTTATTTCTTTAGGCAGTATTTTATTATCAACTAACACTTGTAAATTTTTGCTACTTAAATTTACAAATAATAATTCTTGATTTAAAGCTTATATTTTACTGAGAGCTCGAATATTTATTTGAATACCTTCTCCAAAGTCTTGTTTGATGTGTTTCTAAGCTTATATTTCTTCCAGAAATAAATGCATGAGTAACATTATTAGATACAATATCTAATGCATCTCCCTTGGATATAAATAAGGTAGCACTTTTACCAATTTCAATAGAACCAAATTCATCGTCTATACCAAGAATTTTGGCAGGATTAATAGTTATTAAACTAAGGGCTTTCTCTTTGTTAATGCCATAGCTAGAAAAACTTCCTGCATA
Source organism: uncultured Bacteroidota bacterium (assembly GCA_902559905.1). GTDB lineage: Bacteria > Bacteroidota > Bacteroidia > Flavobacteriales > Flavobacteriaceae > Marisimplicoccus. The sequence continues at coordinate 2,437 of CACEJV010000013.1, forward strand.
AAATGGTAAATTTCTTGTTAATACCCTATCAGAAGCTGTCCCTGTAGGGTCTATGCTTACAAGTATGTTGTTGTCTAGTAATTCTTTTGCAAGTCTAAATGTGTTTCTTGGATCAGCATCTTCAGAAGAGGGTAGTCTATATGGCTGTTTTAGAATAACTGGAATTTTATTTTCTTTAATAAAATTTATTTGATCCTTTGAACCTGTTCCACCAACAATAACAATTTTTTCAATTCCGTAATCTTTTAGAAAACTTACTCCATCAACAATCTCTTTCTCGTCATCTGCATTAAGGTAGACAGTTGTTGTTCCCTCAAAAACCCCCTTCATTGCTTTGCTTTTCAAGTTCATTGATTTTTTAGTATTCATGTTTGCAAATGACTTGTCAAAAAAATCTCTTACATTTTCAATTTGTGAACTATAATTCATGTTTCTCTTTAAACCTCTATCTTCTCCTAACCACCATCTTCCGAATGTATATGGGCTTGGCCAGTTAAGATGAATGCCTTGATCATACTTAATTGTAGCGTCCTCCCAATTCCACGCGTCCAACTGAACTACTGATGAACTACCTGAGATAATCCCACCATTAGGTGTAATTTGTGCAATAAGAACTCCATTAGGTCTCATACTTTCGACTGCTTTTGACTCTGCATTGTATGCTATTATACTTCTTACATTTGGTAGAAATGTACCGGATTCATCGTCATCTACAGACGCTTTCACAGCATCTACCTCAACTAGCCCTAAATTAGAGTTAAGAGCTATAATTCCAGGATAAATATGATGATTAGTAGCATTAATAATCGTATCGTATTTTGTTTTATTTATATTTAAAAAATTCTCAAGCTGCTGATTATTTGGTATTTCATTTGTTGAACTAATCAAATCAAATTTTCCATTTGTAAATCCAATTACACTATTTTTAATAAGTTCCCCATTACCTACATGTGTTGTTGCACCATATATTAGTATTGATTTTGATTGTTCAGGAGCAGGTGTTTGCTGGGCAAATAATAGGTTTAAAAATAGTATGTTAAAAAAAATAAACTTTTTCATATTAATGTATTTCAATAGTTTCACAATTAACTTCTAATTCAGGAAAAGATATAATTTCAGCACCAGACATTAAAATGTTATCAGGAATCGGAAATTTTTGATTTCCATCCGAAGTATTATCCTCAAAAATCTCTTTTAAATTCTTTTCTCTTTCAGCTTGAATTTCCCTAAACATTAAACTAATTAACTCAGACTTTTCATTTTTAATTTCTGAAATCCTTCTTTCATGATCATTTTCATCAAAGTATAATGCTCCTTCTATAAATGTCTTTTCTGCCCTTGAGTATAGTGACATTGGATGACCACTCCATAAAACTATATCAGCATCTTTACCTTCTTTAAGACTCCCAACTTTATGATCTAAATGCAACATTTTAGCTGGGTTTAGTGTGACAAACTTCCATGCTTCGGTTTCTGAGACTCCACCATACTTAACAGCTTTTGCAGCCTCCAAGTTGAGTCTTCTGGATAATTCAGAGCTATCAGAATTTAAGGCTACAAGAACTCCAGCATTGTGCATTATGGACGCATTATATGGAATCGCGTCATTAACTTCATATTTATATCCCCACCAATCAGAAAAAGTTGAAGCAGCAACGCCATGTTCTCTCATCTTATCAGCAACTTTGTAACCTTCAAGTATATGAGTAAAAGTATTAATTCTAAAATTATACTTTTCAGCAACCTTCATTAACATATTTATCTCACTTTGAACATATGAATGGCTAGAAATAAATCTTTCACCTTTCATTATTTCCCATAATGTTTCAAGCTCTTCATCAAATCTGGGTTTCGGTGTTTGTGACTTTTCCCTCTTATTTAAAGAATTGTATTCTGTCCAATTATTTGCGTATTCAGATGCTCTATCAAAGTGATCAATAAAAACTTGTTCAACTCCCATCCTTGTTTGAGGAAACCTTGAGCCTCCCCAATTTGATTGTTTTACATTTTCCCCCAAAGCAAATTTTATGAAAGGTGCTGCTCCTTCAAAAAACATATCTTCTATCTCTGAACCCCATTTTAATTTTATTATTGCAGATTGACCGCCAATAGGGTTTGCTGACCCATGAAGAATTTGAACTGTTGTTACTCCACCTGCAAGATTTCTATAGATGTTAACATCATCTGGGTTGATTACATCCATAATTGATACTTCTGCAGATGAATTATGCCCTCCTTCATTTATACTAGAAGCAGCCATGTGAGAATGCTCATCAATTATACCTGAAGTAATATGTTTTCCGGTTGCATCAACAACTTCATATCCTGGAGGTGTATTAATATCTTTACCAATTTCAACAATTTTACCTTTACTGATCAAAATATCATAATTCTCAACTATTCCTAGATCTTCATTAGTCCATAAAGTTGCATTCTTAAAATGTATTGATTTACTTTTTGGGACTTCAGTTAATCCAAAACCAACATTTGGGTATGTCAACTTTGAAACTTTTTGTGCTTCAAGTCTTAAATCTTCTCCCTTTGATTTTTTTAATTTACGGTTACTTGTAGTCTTGAATTTAAATTCATCATTATTAAAGTCAATTCCTAAACCACTAATTGTATTTTCTGAAATTATTTTGGCAGATAATTGCGCATAAGAAGCTTTACTTTTGTATTCATCAAAAATAGTCAAATACAGCCAATCATCCTGAAGTGAAGTTTTTGATTTCAGATTAATTGAATCTTTTTTTACTCTGGTGTTGATATTGTCTTGACTATTAGAAATTATTAAATTATAATTATTGCCATTTATGTTAATCTCATATTCTCCATCAAAATTAACTGTATTGACAGGATTTATTATATGTCTATTCCCTTTTACCCAATTTTCATCAATTTCAGTTTCATCGTCAAATAATGGTCCTGATGTAATTATAAAATTTGCAAGAAAGTTTTTTTCAATTTTTCCTAATTTATCACCAAGATTAAGAGATCTTGCAGGAACAGTAGTTAAAGATTCAATTGCTTTTTTCATATTGAGTCCGTGCTTAACAGCTGTTCTTAAATTATCTAGAAAATCGTCAGTTCTATTTATTCCAGAGGAGGTAACTATGAATTCTATTTTATTTTCGTCTAATATTTTTAGGTTAGCAGGTGCCTGATTCCAATATCTTAGTTGGTTTATTGTTAGTTTTTTATTTAATAGTGGATTAGATACATCGTATGCTTTTGGGAAATTTATTGGAACTATTATTGTATTGTCAAATTTTTTTAGTTCCCTAATATTTTCATATTCTTTTCCAGATCCCTTAATCACAAAATTTAAATTGAATTCATTTGAGAGTTTAGCAGCCCTAATTACATTTAATTTCTCTCCTGCATCAAAAAATTTTGGTAAATCTCTATTTCCTAATAGTGCTTCAAGTGCCAAGTCTTTTGTTTCTGATACTCCTTGAGAATACCAATTAGCATCATGAAATAGTTGTCTAATTAAAGCGATCGCTCCCATAGTCGAGCTAGGGTATGATTGATTATACCGAGAACTCTTAGAAAAGGAATAATATTCAGAGGATTTATCTTGAATCAATCTGTATGATTCATTCTTGTCGTCTATTAAAGCTACTGTAAAACTTGTTCCTCTGTGCACTCCATCATTACTATTCGAATTAACAACACCAAAACCCATCTTTCTCATTTTGTCAGCATCAGCTTTGTTATATCTATAATTTTCAAAAGCATTATAATCACTTAAAATGTGATCATTCCAATAATAACCTTTACGACTAGGCTCGTATTGAGAACTCCTTGAAAAATCAGATCTACTATATTTTTCTATACCAAAATTTGAGAAAGTCTCAACAAAGGATGGGTAAATGTATCTTCCACCAAGGTCATGTATAACAGTGTTCATAGGGATATCAATGTTTCTTCCATAATTAATTATTTTGCCATCATTTATAATTAAAGTAGAGTTGCTAATTACACCTTTGTCAGTATATATATTGGCATTTGTAAATGCTGTATTTCCATATTCTTTCGTTTTAACTCCATCATTAACAATAAAGTAATCCTGACTATAGAGTCCAAATGATAAAAAAAAGGATAATAAGAAGAATCTTTTCATTTGATAGTTTTTTAATTTGACCCTAAATGATAGGGATAGTTTGCTAATATAGTAAATCAATTAAAGAAATCTGATAATACTTCTCTTTGATAATAATCAATTATAAAATTGGAAACTTTATTATAGGACAGAATACCATATTCTTGTTTATTAGACTTTAAATAAAAGTCATACAGATAGTTTGCAACTTTATCAAAAAGGTTATTATAGTATTTACTCCAGAATTTCATATTATAATTTATGTCAGATACAACTTTCTGATTTAGTTTTGAGGTGTAATCCTCTAATCTTTCTTTATGATTCTTATTAATTTCGTTTAGAAGATTTAAAAGTGCATTGAAATAGCCAGAATATCTAACATTTGCATTATTGCTTTCAACTGCTTTCATAAATGCAATAAAACTTGCTTCAGCTTCATCTGCATATCCCATTTGATGAGCATATTCATGAAAAATAACCACAGGTAAATCAACTTTTGGAATATCAACATTTACTACTGATTCTGATGTAAATGGAATAAAGTGCCCAGATACTGTTTGAAAAAGAAGAATACTAGGTACTACTGATTGTTTTACATTCATTTTAGTCATGTTAGTTATTTCAAAAAAATCTAATTCATTATAATCCTTAATTAATAAAGCTTCTTCGTTTATTTTTGTAATAATAATATTCAAGGTATTATCTAACTCTTCAAATTCATAATCATTTTTGATATTCAATTCATCGGAGATTGAAGTTTTGAAATAATTTAATCCCCAAAAAGAATAAAAAATAAAGTATACTAATGAAATAAATGCCAGAAGGTTAACTGAATCATTAAGTTTAAAAGAAAAAACTCTATAAACAAGATAAATAAGAATAATGATAAGAATTATGTATAAAATCTCACCTACAGGGATATTTATATTAGAATACACAAATGAGTTTATTTTTAGAATATTATTGTATAAATAATATGAATAATAATCATCAATGAATGATGGATTATTTTTAATGAAATTAATTAATAGTATTTGAGGTATTAAAGCAAGAGCAAAAATACTTTTTAACTTCATTATTTTATGTCGACTAATTCAACTTCAAAAATTAATGTTGCATTCGGGGGGATAACTCCATTCCCCGCACCAGTTGTTCCGTAACCAAGTTCACTAGGAATTACTAGTGTAGCTTTTGAGCCTTTATTAAGTAGTTGCATAGCTTCATCCCACCCCTTAATAACTTGTCCAACACCACACGTGAACTCGATTGGTTCTCCTCTAGTAAAAGATGAATCAATTTCTGATCCGTCAACAAGTTTAAGAGAGTAGTGAACTGAAAGGACATCATCGATCTTTGCATTAGGACCACTTCCTTTTTTTGAAACTTTATATTTTAATCCACTTTCAGTTTCAATCATTCCTGAAGTTAAATCGTCTAGTAGTTTAGCTTCTTCTTCAGCTCTTAAAATATATGCTTGACTCTTATTTGTAATATAGTCTTCAAATATCTTAGGAGCATCAAATTCCTTAGCATCATTACCAATTCTTATGATCTTTACACTTTTAATAAGATCATCTTGAGCAATGTTATCAACAATATCTTGGCCAGAATTAACTTTTCCAAAGACAGAATGCTTCCCATCAAGCCATGGAGTTTCTACATGAGTTATAAAGAATTGGCTTCCATTTGTTCCTGGTCCAGCATTAGCCATCGACAAAATACCTGGTCCTGTATGTTTTAATTCTTCACTAAATTCATCATCAAACTGAAAGCCAGGTCCACCTGAGCCAGTTCCAGTAGGGTCACCACCTTGAATCATAAAATTGTCAATAACTCTGTGAAATTTTAGACCATCATAATATGGTTTTCCAGAAAATTGTTCATCTGCTGCAGGGTGGTTTCCTTCAGATAATGCAACAAAATTAGATACAGTTAATGGCGTCTGCTTAAAAAATAGTTCTAGTATTATATCACCTTTAGAGGTTTCTAGGTTTGCATATATTCCTTCATTTAGATCAGAGTAATCATTCATGTTACATGAGTTTAGAATTAGTATTGTTATAAATATGATACATTTTTTAATCATAATATTCTTTTAAGTATTGTTTAATATCACTGATAAATTTCTTTTCAGTATCTATTAAACTTAATTTTGAGATTCCGCCAGCAGCATGAATATGTCCTCCACCATTAAAATATCTTGAAGCAAATATATTAACTTTAAAATCACCTTTAGACCTAAATGAAATTTTAATTAATTCATCCTCTTTTTTCTCTATAAATAATACAGAGCATAAAATTCCTTCAACACTAAGTCCAAAATTTACAAAACCTTCACTATCTCCTTTCTTAAAATTGCAAGACTTTTGATCTTCATCGGTAATTAAAGTATACAATACAGGTAAATCATCAACTCTTTTAAAGTTATTTATTGTGGTTCCAAGGAGCTTAAGTCTATCAAATTGAAAATTATTATGTAATTTTTCAAAAATGTGAGTAACATTTACACCTTGATCAATTAATTTGGAGCCAACAAGCAGTGTTCTAGAAGTTGTTGAAGGAAAACGAAAAGAACCAGTGTCTGCAACTATTCCGGTATAAAGACATGTTGCAATGTTATTATCAATTTTATTTGAATCTAAATAAGCTATGAAATCATAAATCATCTCACTTGTTGAACTCATTTTAGAATTAGAAATCATAAAGTCAGCATAATCATCTGGATTCTCATGATGATCAATCATAATAACTTTTGCAGATGATTTTGATATTTTATAAGAAACATTTTTAACTCTTCCAAGACTATTAAAATCTAGAGTAAAAATAATTTCAGCCTCATCAAATAAGATATCTGATTTCTCTTTTTGAGATTCGTAAACTATGACATTTTCTGAACCAGGAAGAAAGTTAAGTATATCAGTAAATTCATTTGGTGAAATAATAGTTACACTATGCTCATTTTTTAAAAAATGAAACAAAGCAAGACAACTTCCAAGTGCATCTGCATCAGGACTACTATGTGGTATTAAAATGATCTTCTTATTTGTAGATAAAATACTTTTAATACTTTCAAGAATCTTCTTATCCATGAGTCGGCTAATATAATATTATATTGAAAATTAAAATAAAGTAATTACTAAAACTTTGATTAATGTCAGATATTATTAAATTTGCCGCATGAATTCAAATAAAACATTTACTATGCTTAAGCCTGACTCAATAGAGCAGGGGAACATGCTTCCAATTCTAAACATGATACAAGAAGCTGGGTTTAAAATAATTGCATTGAAGTACAAAAAAATGACTAAAGAAGAAGCTGAACAATTCTACTCAGTTCACTCAGATAAGCCATTTTTTAAAGATTTAATTCAGTTCATGACAAGAGGTCCAATAGTTGCAGCAGCATTAGAAAAGATTAATGCAGTTGATGACTTTAGAAATCTTATTGGATCTACTGACCCAACAGAAGCTGAGGAGGGCACAATTAGAAAAAGATATGCTAAATCTAAAGGAGAAAATGCAGTACATGGATCAGATAGTGATGAGAATGCTGAAATCGAAATAAGCTTTCACTTTAGCGATAGTGAAATTTTTATTTAAGGACTAACTCTTTTACATATTCTTTTCCTAATTCCTGATTTATAAGATTAATTACCTTATTCTTTTCAAAAATTAATTCTTCTTTAAGTACTGAGGATTTCAGTTTTATGTATAGTATACCCTTTTTATATTTTACGTTGTATGTGTATTTTTGAATGTTTTCTCCCATAGCCTTTACCCAAGCCTCTTGAACTCTTACATTATCAATGCCAATTTTAAAGTGTTTTTGTGAAATAACATCGTCTAAAACTTTTGAAATTTTTTTAATCTCTCCTCTTCTATTCATTTGAGTATATTTTTTCTAAATCAAATACTTCTTCTTTATTCTTTAGTCCAGATAAAGCATCTTTTACTCTATCAATATGAGTATCTGTTATAAATATCTGACTAAAATCTTTCTTTTCAAGTATTTGTACTATTTGTCTGACTCTTTCTTGGTCAAGTTTATCAAAAATATCATCTAGTAAAACAATTGGTGAATTGCCAAATTTTGTTTTATAATAATCAAATTGAGCAAGCTTTAAAGCAATCAGAAATGATTTCTGCTGTCCTTGACTTCCGAAATTTTTGATCTTGTTATTTTCAATTATAAAGTTTAAGTCATCTCTATGTATCCCTTTAGAAGTATATTGCAAAAATCTATCTTTAGATAAATTCTCACTTAAAATCTCTGAAAAACTTCCAGAATTCAAATCACTTTTATAGTTTATGTCAACAGATTCATTTCCAGAACTTATATCAGAGTAATATTTTTTAAATATTGGTATAAAAGTTTTTAAAAAGTTAGTTCTTTCTTTGAAAATTGGAGTTCCAAGACTAATTAGTTGTTGGTCATATGAATCAATCGTATCCTTGTCAAATTTCCTATTAATAAAGAAGTACTTCAATAAGGAATTTCTTTGAGTAATAACTTTTCCATAATCTATAACTCTTTGCAGATATATCTTGTCAACCTGACCTATAACTGAATCTATAAACTTTCTTCTCATTTCACTACCCTCTGTTATAAGATTACGATCATGAGGTGAAATAATAATTAAATTTACTAAGCCAATATGATCAGAAATTCTTTTATATAACTTGCTATTTCTTTTAACAACTTTCTTTTCTCCATTCTTGAAGTAACAATGAATATTCTCAACTCTGTTGTTAATTTCAAAATCTCCATTAATTGAAAAATAATCTTGACCAATTTTCACATTTTGTGATGTTGATGGATTAAAATAGCTTTTTGCAAATGCTAGATGATATATAGAGTCAATTATATTGGTTTTTCCAATACCATTTTTACCAATGAAACAATTAATTTTTTTACTAAAACTAAACTTTAGTTTATCTAGATTTTTATAGTTATCAATTTTTAGTGAATGTAAAAACATATTTGCTATTCAAAATAAAACATTAATTTTGGGATTCAAAAAATTATTATGGCAACATTCAATAGAAGAGGTTATAAAAAAAGTAGAACAAAAACAGTAAATCAAGGTGAAAAAAGTCAAACTGCTGAAGTGTTTGATTCCCTGGATTCAACTGCTAACAAATCTGAACAGTGGATACTAAAAAATCAGAATAAAATTTTTTCGGTTATTGCGCTAATTTCATTGTCTGTTCTATCTTATTTGGGATACCAGAGATTTATTGCAGAACCGAAAGAAACAGAGGCTATAAGTGAACTAAATCAAGCACAATATTTTTTCGAATTAGCATTGATATCAGATGAATCAGATTCACTTTTTAAATTAGCTTTAAATGGAGGTGAAGGTAAGTATGGATTTCTTGATATAGTTGATGAATATTCTGGAACAAAAGCTGCTAATTTGGCAAACTATTCTATTGGTATGTCATATTTGAACCTTAAAGAATATAATAAAGCTATAGTTTACCTTGAAAAATTTAATTCAGATGACATACTATTAAAGTCAATTTCTTTAGGTACTATCGGAGATTGTTTCTCAGAGTTGAATCAACAAGAGGAAGCATATGAATATTATCAAAAGGCGTTTAAGAACAATGAAAATATATACACAACTCCAAAATATTTATATAAAGCTGCACTAATAGGTTCCGAACTAGGTAAATATAGGTCTGCAATAAATTACTTAAATAGAATTAAAGAAGAATTTCCGGATTCTTATGAGTCTGATTTAGTTGAAGTTCAACTTGGAAGAATTGAAAATCTAAATAATTAAAATGTCAGCTAAGCAATTTGAAGAATCTAATAAAGATTTGGAATTATTAAATTCTGATAAATTAAAAATTGCTTGTGTTGTCTCAGAGTGGCATAATGAAATCACTGAGAAGCTATTCAACGGAGCAAAAAACGTTTTAATAAAAAACGGTGTCCAAGAAAAAAATATTTCTAAAATAAATGTTCCTGGTAGTTTTGAGTTAATTTTTGCATGTAAAAACCTGATAAATAAAAATCTTGATGCAGTTATAGCTATTGGATGTATAATTCAGGGTGAAACAAGACACTTTGAATTTGTATCTAACGCTGTTGTAAACGGTATTAAAGATCTAAATGTTATTTCTGATATACCTTTAATTTTATGCGTGTCGACAGATGATAATATTAGTCAATCTATTGTTAGAAGTGGCGGTAAGTATAACAAGGGTGAAGATTCTGCAATTGCCGCTCTCAAAATGATTAAATTTAATCAATGAAAGTTAACTTCTTTAAGTTAAATAAAAACAGAAAATTCAATTATACTCCTCGTTTTTACAAAGGTAAAGATGATGTTGCACCAACTTTTGAATCAAAGTTTTCGGTTTACAGAGAGTCATATAACTCAAACGACATCGGAAAACATTGGGCTGATCAAAGGTATAAAATGCGTAATAGAAAAAACAGGGGTATTAATATGACATTAATCTTAATAGTTCTTTTTCTTATTTTGGTATTTTTATATATCATTGATTTTGATATAAATATTTTCTTTACCAATTAATGTCAGATATAATTAAAATTTTACCAAGTGATGTTTCAAATAAAATTGCTGCTGGTGAGGTAGTTCAGAGACCTTCTTCTGTAATAAAAGAACTTATAGAAAATTCTATTGATGCAAATTCAACTAGAATTAGTATTATAATAAAAGATGCTGGAAAAAATCTAATTCAGGTAATTGATAATGGAAAAGGAATGTCAAGAAATGATATGCATTTATCATTTATAAAACATGCGACATCAAAAATTAATAAAATAGAAGATATTTTTTCTATTTCATCAATGGGATTTCGTGGAGAAGCATTAGCTGCTATTGCCTCAGTTTCAATGGTAGAAATGGAATCAATTAATGATAATCAAAATGGCCATTTCATAGAAATTAATGGCGGCGAGCTTTTAAGTGAAAAGCACTCAAATATCCAAGAAGGTACTTCAATTAAAATAAAGAATATATTCTATAACGTGCCAGCACGAAGAAACTTTTTAAAATCAGACTTTGTTGAACTTAGGCATATACTCGATGTTTTTCATAGATTAGCAATTTCACATCCAGAAATTGAGTTTTCATTTATCAATAATGAAGAGGAGATTTTTTATCTAAAAGAGGAGTCATTAAATAAAAGAATTATATCAATATTTGGAGAAAAAATCAGAGAAAATTTAATTCCTATAAATGAAAGTACCCAAATTGCTAATATTTCTGGTTTTGTTTTAAAGCCTGAATTTTCAAAAAAATCAAGGAGTAAACAGTTTGTTTTTGTTAATAATAGGTTTATTAAAAGTCAATTTATTAGTCATTCAATTTCTGCATCATTCGAGGGTTTGTTAAGAGATGGATATTACCCTGGATATTTTCTGTTTATCGATATAGATCCAACCAAAATAGATGTTAATGTGCATCCAAACAAAACAGAAATAAAATTTGATGATGATCAAAATTTATATTCAATAATTAATTCTTCAGTTAAACACTGTCTTGGTATATACCAGGTTAGTCCTGTCCTTGACTTTGATAAGGATCCTTCAATGGATATTTCATATGATCAAGTTAAGTCACAGCCAACTAATCCTACTATTGAGATTAATTCAGAATTTAACCCCTTTGAGGTTTTTAATGACGAGGAAATGAATAAAGTTCGTAGTGATTACTTGTCTCCTAATAATGAATTAAACTTGGATGATGAAAATAATCAAGCTTTAAAGATTTTCCAGATTTTAAATAAATTTATTGTGAGTACTAATAAGTCATCTCTTATTATAATAAATCAAAATTTAGCTCACCAGAGAATATTGTATGAGTCTTTTTTAAAATCAATTTTTGAGAACTCTATTAATTCACAAAAGTTAGTTTTTCCAATTGAATTAATTTTGACAAAAAAACAATTATTGCTTTACAATAAAATTGTTGATGAATTTAAATCAATTGGTTTTGAGATAAGCCTGAAAAATGAATTAATGCATGTTGAGTCAATTCCATTTGGTATAGAAAAAAATAATGTAGAAGAAGTTATTGAAAATATTCTCAATGAAGAGTTCAATGTATCTAATGATTTTAGCACAGCTGACTTTTTTGCAAAAAGACTTTCAAAAATTACATCAATCAAAACAGGTCAAAAACTTAATTTGGATGAGCAAGAGTATATTGTAAATCATCTATTTTCATGCAAAGAACCTAATCTGTCTCCTGATAATAAGCAAATATTTATTACTTTAAATAAAAACGATATAGAAAACAAATTCAATGGGTAGGGTAAGTGAGATAGTAAAACATTTGATTATAATTAATGTGATTTTTTATATTGCATCAATGGTTTTTGGCGAGTTGATGTATGATCTCTTTGCTATGCACTATCCAAAAAATTCATCTTTTTTTCTTTGGCAACCTCTTTCTCATATGTTTATGCATGGTGACACAACTCATATTTTATTTAATATGTTTGGTTTATGGATGTTTGGTACTCCACTAGAACAAATGTGGGGTAAACAAAAATTTATTTTTTTCTATTTGTCTGCTGGTTTTGGCGCGGTTCTTATACAAACCCTTGTGTATCATTATGATGTTTTATCTGTAACACAGCTATTAATTGATAATGGCTCAACAAAAAATGAGATAAATAGTTTCTTTGAAACAGGAAGACTAAATACCAATTTAATACAAATGTTAGGAGAAGCAAAACTTGCTTCTGGAATTCAATCATATAAAGCAGTTATGGTGGGTGCATCTGGAGCTCTTTATGGTATACTGGTTGGATTTGCTATGTTATTTCCAAATGTTCAATTAATGCTTCTTTTTCCACCAATACCTATCAAAGCTAAATATTTAGTTCCTCTTCTAATTTTATTTGACCTTTTCTTCGGATTTACATCATATTCAGTCGGTCCAATTGCGCACTTTGCTCATATTGGTGGAGCAATTACCGGTTTTATAATGATGTGGTACTGGAAAAAAAATCAGTTTAATAATAAAAGATGGAATTAGGATTTAGATATTTTTTAAATCAACCTTTTTTTAAAAAAATTATAATAATCAATATTATTGTTTTTTTACTTCCACTTGTTTTAAATACATTTTTGTTTCTGTTTAATTTAAAACAAGTTAGCCTCATAAATTATTTTGATTTACACCCAGAAATAGGAGATATTATAAGAAGCCCCTGGACTTTAATTTCATATTCTTTTTTGCATATTGATTTTTTTCACATATTCTGGAATATGTTGATTCTGTTTGTTGTTTGTAAACATTTTTTAAATTTTCTTACAAATAAAAAACTAATAGAAATATATTTTTATGGTGCATTTATGGGAGGACTATTTTTTGTGATTTCATATAATATCTTTCCAGTTTTTAAAAATGCTTTTTCGCCTTTGATTGGATCATCAGCTGCTGTATATGCAGTGCTTATTTTTGCGTGTTCATATATGCCGAATACTAAAGTAAACCTTATTTTTTTTGATATTAAATTGAAATATCTAGGTCTTTTCTATGTTTTATTAAGTTTAATTCAGATACCTTTCAGCAATGCTGGTGGAAATATTGCTCATTTGGGAGGTGCCTTTTATGGCTTTTACTATGCAAAGAATTTTAATTTATCAAACCCACCATTTAACTTCATTGTTAACTTCATAAATAATTTTAAATCTAAAGCAAAAAAAAATCCAGACAATCAAAAAAAGATTGACAATATATTGGATAAAATAAGTAAATCCGGATATGAAAGTTTAAGTAAGAGTGAGAAGGATTTTTTATTTAAGAACTCTGATAATGATTAATTTTTAGATTTCTTTCTTTTGATGAAAACATATACCTGCCATAAGACCATTAAAGCTATAAAATGAGGGAAGTAGGACTTTGGCTTTCCATCTAGTCCAATAGTAGTAAAGATTCTTTCCCATCTAAATTTCCAGTTTTGAATCCCATTAAATAGTCCATCAATGCTCATCCAAATAAAAACTGGTTTACCTAAAACATGATCAAATGGAACAAAACCCCATACTCTTGAATCCTCGGAATTGTATCTATTATCTCCCATCATCCAATAATAATCTTGTTTAAAAGTATATGAATTTTGTTCTTTGTTGTTTAAAATAATTCTGCCATTTGAGATTTCAATATCATTAAATTCGTAGTCTTTAATTATTTTTTTATAAAGTGGGAGATTTTCTAAACTTAGATCAATTTTGTCTCCTTTTTTAGGAATGTAAATTGGACCCATATAGTCGTTATTCCAATTAAAATTCTTGTTATTTGGAAAGAAATTTAAATTAGATAAACCTTTACTCTGAGTAACTCTGTAAATCGTGTCAAATACATTAGATCTTTCAATTTTATAAGCATCCTCAAATGTTAAACTAATCTCTTTTGTGCTATCGATTAATTCACTAATAATTATGTTGTTATCCCTAATAATGCTTAGAGGTATTCCAGAGTCATAAGTATAAACCAAATATTCATTATCATTAGTATTTGAAATACTTAGTATATAATTTGATATTTCTTCATATGATATTTGACTTAAATTTTTAATAATAAATTTTCTAATAAAACCCTCAATTCCTAATTCCTTTAGTTTGTTTGATGAAACTCCTTTGTCTGATCTTATATTATATGTAAAAATCGGTTTAGCTCTATCAGGTAAGACATTTTTCTTACCATTTATAAAAATAATTCCATCTTTAATCTCAATAGTATCTCCAGGAATTCCAAGTGCTCTTTTAACATAATTCGATTTTTTATCTCTTGGTTTAATAACTCCTTTTTCCTTGACAAAAAACCTTCTAACAGTATCTGCAGGCCAATTAAAAACTACAATATCATTATTCTTTATTTCTTGAAATCCAGGAATTCTAATATATGGTAATTGTGGACTTTTTAAATATGATCTAGTTTTAATAATTGGTATAGTGTCATGAACCATAGGAAGAGTAACAACAGTTGATGGAACTCTTGCACCATAATGAAATTTACTTACTAATAAAAAATCACCAACTCTCAATGTCTTCTCTAATGATCCAGTTGGTATTACAAAAGGTTGAAGAAAATAATTATGTACTATTGTTGCTATAACTATTGCAAATATGAATGATCCAATGGATCTTTCAAATCCAGAGAAAGAAATATCATCAACTAATTTTGTCTTACTACTAAAATAGCTTACATAGAAAAAATAAAACCCAAGAGTTAGAATAACTAATATTCTATCAATCTTAGAGTTATGATTAAATTTTTTAATAAATTCTACCCAAATCACAGGTATCATAAGAAGATTAATTACTGGTATAAAAACAAGTATTATCCACCATCTTGGTCTTTGGATTATGTCTAAATGTTTAATAATATTATAAAGTGGAATAATTGCGAGCCAGCCATGAAATCCAGCTAGTCTAAATAGTTTTTGAGACCCAGCGAAGATTAACACATTGTAAATCAAGAAAAAATAAATCCACTCAATAAAACTCATTCTAGTCTAAATTAATTTTTAGTTTAATTCCTGCATTTTGAGAAAAATCAAAATAATTACTTTCAATAAATGGTCTAATAGATAGATCTTCACTTACATTGAATTGAAGTAAATGAGCTCCTACATTTGCATCAATGATATTTAGAACATAGGTACCTACTAAAAACATAAACGCAAAGTCTTTATATCTCCTATGAAACTTCATACCCTCTAATAATTTCTCGTTTTCAGGAATTATATCAATATATTCATCATCAAAATATCCAGCCAGCCTTCTTTTGTATGCATTTCTATATTTATTCATTTCTTTTTGATTATAATTGAAATAGTAAGCTGAAGTTCCCAAACCACCATATATTATAGGAACCATCCAATATCTTCTTGTGTAAACCTGACCTAACCCAGGTATAACTGAAGAATAAAATGCAGCTTTAGATGGGGTTAGAGGATCATTAATTAATCTTTGTTTTCTAGGGCTAACATATATTGAGTCTAATTCAGATTGGCAATAAGAATTGAAAGAAATTAAAATTAATATTGATAAAAAAAAATTTCTCAATTTGATAATTTTTTTAAAATAGAATATAAATCATTAATACTTTTGAATGAAGTTGATAAGGATACTTTTCCATTTGAATCTTCTTTTAGTCTCACTTTTGAGCCAAATAATTTTTCAAATTGATTAGTTACATCAATATATATTCTAGAGACATCAGAACTGATATTTGAATTGGCTTTTTTTATTTTCAACCCCCCTACGATTTTCTCAGTTTGTCTTACAGATAAATTTTTTGATATTATGAGCTCATAAATTTCTAATTGAATTTTTTTATCATCAACATTAACAAGAGCCCTTCCATGTCCCATTGTTAAGAATTTGTCTCTGATTCCTGATTGAATGATTGGATCAAGTTTTAGTAATCGTATATAATTAGAAATTGTTGATCTGTCTTTACCAACTATTCTTGATATAGACTCAATATCCAGCTTATGCTCATCTATCAATCTCTCATAACTTAAACCAATCTCAATTGGATCTAAATCAACTCTTTGGACATTCTCAACTAAAGACATCTTAAGAATATCAGATTCAATTTCAACCTCTCTTATGTAACAAGGAATTGAAGTTAAACCTGCTTTTTTGGAAGCTCTAAACCTCCTCTCTCCAGATATTATCTCATATTTAGATTGGTTTATCTTTCTTACAGTTATAGGCTGAATAATTCCAAGATCTTTTATAGAGTCTGAGAGACTATCTATTTCAACACTATCAAAATTTGATCTTGGTTGATTTGGATTAACATAAATACTATTTATGTCAATTTCAAATGAGTTAACATTGCTCTGGGGCTTTAATTTATTATCATTATCATTTGAATTACCTAAAAGAGCATCTAATCCTCGACCTAAAACTCTCTTCTGTTTTTTATCAGACATTCACATTTTTTTTAATTATCTCATCAGCAAGAGAAAGATAGTTTTTAGTTCCCTTTGATGTTACATCGTAAGTTATAATATCTTTTCCAAAACCAGGTGCTTCTCCTAGCTTAATATTTCTCTGGATAATTGTCTTAAATACTATATCTCCAAAATGTTTTTTTACTTCATCAACAACTTGATTGGAAAGTCTTAAACGTGAATCATACATAGTTAATAGAATTCCTTCAATATCTAGTTCTTTATTGTGTATTTTTTGTACACTTTTAATTGTATTGAGAAGTTTACCTAATCCTTCAAGGGCGAAATATTCACATTGAATTGGAATTAATACTGAGTCTGAACATGTTAACGCGTTAAGTGTAATTAATCCAAGTGAAGGAGCACAATCAATTAGAATATAGTCATAATCAGCCTTAATGCTTTCAATCTGTTCTTTTAGTTTATATTCCCTATTTTCAACATCAACCAATTCTATTTCAACACCAACAAGATCAATACTTGATTGAATTATATCAAGATTGGGAGATTCAGTTTTTTTTATAACATCACTAATTTTTATTGATTCAGAAAAAATTTGATATAGAGAATAATCCTTATCACTTTGATCAAATCCAAGTCCGGAAGAAGCATTTGCTTGAGGATCTGCATCAATTATTAAAACTTTCATTTCAAGAACACCCAATGAAGCAGCAAGGTTAACTGATGTAGTTGTTTTACCAACTCCACCTTTTTGATTAGCTATTGAAATTATTTTTGCCATTAATTATTCATTTTCTGATTTAAACTCAATAAGAAATATATCCTCATTTTGTTTTTTTAAATTATATTTTTCTCTACCATAGTGTTCTAAACTGTCTGTATTTTCAAGTTTATTTATTAAATCCTGATCTTTGATTATTTCATCCGATAGTGCATCTTTTCTCTTTTTAAGCTTCTTTATTTCTCTATTTAACTCAGTGTGAATAAGAAGTGAATTTGTATCCAAAAAAGTCATCCAGAATATAAATGCAAATGATATAATTAAATACTTAAAGTAGGTTTTACCTATTAAAGATTTTAGTTTCTTAAAAAATTCAGCCATCAAATCTAATTTGGTAAAATTTTAAAGATCCCCTCACCTTCAACACTTATGTAGACAAACCCCTCAGGACTAAGATTAACATCTCTAACTCTTCCAATTCTAGGGAAAAGTTTTTCTCTCATTGTTATGCCAGAATCATCAAATTTTAATCTTTCAAGATATCTAAAGCTTAATGACCCAATTAACAATGTATTATTCCAATCGCTATATATTTTTGAACTTTTAATCATTACCATTCCTGAAGGAGCAATAGATGGAGTCCAATAATAGTATGGGTCAGTGACTCCATCTAAGGTCTTGTCTTTAGTTATTTCACTGCCGCTGTAGTTAATTCCATATGTTGTCTTTGGCCAGCCATAATTCCTTTTTCCTGGAGGGTTTCCGTTTATTTTAGCATCTTTAATAATATTAATTTCATCGCCACCTCTAGGGCCATGCTCATGAATCCATATCTCATCATCATAAAATCCATTAACAATACCTTGAGGATTTCTATGTCCGTAGCTCCATATTGCCTTCTTTGAGATGTCTGAATTAAAAAATGGATTATCATCTGGAATAGAACCATCAAGATTCAATCTGTATATTTTTCCTCCATCTAAGTCTAAGTTTTGTGGGTTAACATCTCTATTACCTCTATCACCTATAGTAAAATAGATATGTTGGTTTTTTAGTAATATACTTCCGCCAAAGTGTCTTTCCTCCTCAGAATCAGGTGAAGCTTTGTAAAGTTGCTTCAGATCAACTAAACTATCTCCATCAAGTTTAGCAGAATATAAAGAAGTATTTGAACCTTTTTCAGATTCAGAAACACTTGCTGTCAAATAAATTATCTGATTAGAAACAAAGTTTTCGTCTACTGCTACATCTAGCAAACCACCTTGTCTTGAAAACACAATATCAGGAACACCCTGTATTATTTTTTTCTTACCATCTGCAACGTGGTATAAAATCCCTTTCTTATCAGTAACTAAAAATGAAGTATTATCAGTGAATGCAAGACCCCATGGAATATCAATTCCATCAACAATTTTAACTAATTCGAATGAGTTTTCATCAAAATCTTGAATAGGTGGGTAATTTTCTTTTTGAGAGCAAGCTGAAGATATACCTAAAAATATAATTAATAATATTTGACCAGTCTTTTTCATAATTCGAATTTAAAATAATTTAATCACTCAATAAAGTTTTTTTTAAATCAAGTCAATTAAACTTACATTTTGATAATTTCTTTTTAAATAATCTAATGTCTTCTCCATAAGTTCACCCATAGATTTGCTTTTTTTAAAGTTTTCTTCATTAGTGAATTTATATATCTCATTTTTTAAATTTTTAACATTTTCTTTTTTACTCACTGTATCTTTTTTCATAATATTAATTAAATGTTTCATCCTTTCATCTGAAATAATTAGTCTTCTTGAAATAGTTGATCTTTCTTCAATTTTATACTGAATAATTGAGTCTGACTTTAATTTATTTCTAACTATATCCATCAGTGGTTTGTTCTCTTTAAAAAACTGTGGTCTGTAAACTGAAAACTTACCTTCAAAGCACTGTTGATCAAAATCAATAGCTCTAATTTTATAAATTACTTGATCAAAATCATGAATGGGTATTACCACGTAATTATATGATCTCATATCTCCAAGCAATCTTATCATACATCTTTCATTAAATTTTACATACTCCTTTGCGATTTGAGATTTTTGAAGCTCTGTACATTTTGGTAAATATTCTTCAATAAAAATATCTCCTGGAATTCCAGCTATATGCTCTTCAATTAAAGAGGAATCATTAACTAAAAAGTTGAGATTTCTTGGTGATAACATATGCTCAAATTCTATTCCATATACTCTGGAAGCATCAGTCTTTTTAACATAGAAATATGTAAAATTATCATTAACTATGTTCCTGATTTTTATTCTAAATGGTTTTGAATTTCCAAATGTGCAATAGTCAACTGAATCAATATTTAGGTATGGGATAGATGAAGGATTTCCATCGGAGTGAAGGAGTGTATAAATAATTTTTAAATTTTCATCTATCTCTTGTCTTTCACTTTCATTAAAAACAAGTCTAACCCACAAAGTGTCTTTATTTTTTTTATCATAAAGATTTATTGAATCAGAATACCTTAATAAATCATCATATGAAATAACATCTTCCATCCATCTATCATGATCTTTTAAAAAAAGTTTAAGCTCTTCGGAAATAGGATAGAATGGTTTTTTCTTAGATATTAATTTTTTACTAATTCCCATTAAATAAATATACAATAAACCTGAAAAGTCGGGATGACAGGATTTGAACCTGCGACCCCACGCACCCCATGCGTGTGCGCTACCGAGCTGCGCCACATCCCGAAATTCAAAAGTATAAATAAAAAAACCAATTAAGTGATAACATTTAATTGGTTAATAAAGTCGGGGTGGCAGGATTCGAACCTGCGACCTCCGCGTCCCAAACGCGGCGCGATAACCGGGCTACGCTACACCCCGAAAATAAGTTGCAAATATAAGCTTAAAATATTTCTAGCCAAACAATTTTCTGAGGTAAAACTATACTGAAGCTGGAGACATAATTTTAATGTCGTTATACTTAATCTGACCTCTAATTACTGATGATATAGTATCCATTAGAGCGTTAATAACTGGCAGTTTAAGTTGACTTTTCGAATATATCATACTTATCTCTCTAGCAGGTGCAGGATCCTCAAATGGAATTATATTTTGAAAATTATTAGAGGATAAATTATTTGAGTGTAAATATGGAATTATTGTCATCCATGGACCATTATTAGATAAATTAATTAATGTTTCAAAGCTTCCACTTTTTAGTTCATACTGTTTATTTATATCATCTATGCTACACAAGTTTAAAACTTGATTTCTAAAGCAATGTCCATCCTGAAGTATTAATAAATCACTGTTTGACAAATCATCAAGTCCAAGAGATTTATTGCCTGAAAGAAAATGATGCTCTGGAACATATGCAACAAAAGGTTCATAATATATTGGTCTTTCAATAATTTTTGAATTATTCAGAGGGGTAGCAGCTATAGCACAATCAATAGTATTATCATCAAGCTTCTTACTTAAGGTATCAGTGTTGTACTCTTCAATCTTAAGTTCTACATTTTTATGCTTTTTGATAAAAATATTTAAAAAAAGTGGAAGAAGTGTGGAACTTACTGTTGGTATTATCCCGACTTTCAATGTTCCACCGATAATACCTTTCTCCTCAGATATAACATCATTCATCCTTGATGATTCCTCTACTATTTTTCTCGCCTGAAATAATACTTTTTCTCCAATATCTGTTACTTGGAGAGGTTTAGTTGATCTATTAAAAATAGTTACACCTAACTCTTCCTCAAGTTTTTGAACTTGCATACTGAGCGTAGGTTGAGTAACAAAACATTTTTCTGAAGCGGTTGTAAAATTTCCATACTCAGCAACTGCTAACGTATATTTTAATTGTGTTATAGTCATTATAAATATATCTTATTAGATTTCAAAACTAAATAAAATATTATTATTAATTTTTAAAAAAATGTTAAATACTTATATCTTTTTACTTTTTATATTTGAGCACTAAATTTTTCGATTGAAAAAAAATATTTTTGGTCAAACCATTCTCATTAAGAGGATGATTATAGCAATTGTTGGTTTAATCACTCATAGAACCTTTCGAAGTAAAAGATTTCAGATTATTGGTTCTCAGCATTTAAAAAATATACCTGAAAAAAATGTCTTGTTTGTAAGTAATCATCAAACTTACTTTTATGACGTTATTGCTATGTTGCATGTCTTTAATTCGTCTGCAAAAGGAAAAATTGATACCGTAAAAAAACCAAAATATCTGTTAAGTCCTAAAACTAACCTATATTATATTGCTTCTTTTGAGACTATGAAAAAATCATTTATAACAAAGCTCTTGACATATGCAGGAGCTGTTTTAGTTCAGAGAAGTTGGAGGGAGTCAGGTGTGGATCTTAATAGAGAAATTAGAGCTGAGGATCCAAATAATATTAGACTTGCTTTAAAAGACGGATGGGTTATTACTTTTCCAAGAGGAACAACTGATAGTAGCAAACCTATTAGAAAAGGTACTGCTCATATAATTAAAGAGAATAATCCTATAGTAATACCCGTAAAAATATATGGGTTTAATGAAGTATTTCAAAGAAATGGCTTAAAAGTAATCAACAGAAAGCTACCTTTCTCAATTGAAATATGTGAACCTATTTCAAATGATGTTTATTCTAAACCAATAGATGATATTACTTTGGAATTAGAAAAAATTATAGACTAACTTCTTCAGGAATTTTAATTTCCATACATCCTATTCTCATACCTGATGCTCCAGAAGGTTGAGATAAATAGTCGTCTGCTCCATTATGTATTATTACAGCTTTATCTAGAATATCATTTTCTTCTTTACAACCGATACACCATAAATCTGTTTTAAACTTCAACATTCCGTGTCCTATACTATCAACTTCAAAGTTTCCAATTGCACCAAGATGAAATCCACTTGGATCACCCCATTTACTATGTTTAGTATCATATGGATTCCAATGACCTCCTGTACTAAGTCCATCTTCTGATGAGCAATCACCAAATTCATGAATATGGATAGCCTTTGTACCAGGCTCTAGACCAAATACGTGTGCTTCAAGAGAAACAGAATCATTTTCTTGGGTGAATGTAATAGTTCCTGAAATTGAGGAGTTGTTTACTGGCTTAATAGTTTTCTTCATTATAATAGTATTATTTTCTGTATTACATGAAACGGAAGAGATTAATACTGAAAATATAATTAATTTAGTTTTGAAATTTTTCATGACACAAATTTAAAATATAAAATGTTTAAAAGAAATCTAATTAAAGTTTATATACTACTATGGTTTATTACAGGATGTAAAATTTCATATAAAACATATAACTTTGAAGATAGTCCAAATATCGAAACTCCTGATTACAGTAAGAGTGACAGTTGGGCTGTTCTACCAGACAATCTTCCTGATGAAATTGCTTATTTAAACAAAACAGAAGAAAAAAAGAATGCAGATGTATTTTTTATTTATCCAACTCTAATTGATGGTAAAAATCAAAAAGAATGGAATTCAAATATTTGGGATAGTGAAATAAGATACGATGTAATTAACAGGCCTGTGAAATATCAAGCATCTGCATGGTTGGATGCTGCAAATCTTTATGTCCCGTTTTACAGACAAGCTCATATTAGAGTTTTTAATGAAAAATATAGGGAGGAAGGACTAAAGGCACTAAATTTTGCCTATGAAGATATAAGAAATGCATTTATATATTATTTGAAAAATTTTAATGATAATAAGCCATTTATTATCGCTTCTCATAGCCAAGGAACAGTTCATGCAAAAAGGTTAATTTCAGAATTTATTGATGGAAAGGAGTTGCAAAACAAGCTTATCGCAGCTTATCTTATAGGGTTTAAAGTAAAGGAAAATGAATTTAATGATATAAAACCTATGAATAGTCCTGATGAAACAGGAGGCTTTGTCTCATGGAATTCATATAAGTTCAATAAATACCCTAAAAAGGATTCTTATGAGGATTGGTTTAGAGGAGGTGTTACATCTAATCCAATTACTTGGGATGATTCAAAGGATGCAGGTAAAGAATCTCACAAAGGACTACTTTATCGAAACATGAAAATATTCCCTAATAACATAAAAATTAAACTAATAGATGGAATTGTTTGGGCATCTTTGCCTAATGTTCCTGGTAAACTTTTTTTAAAACCTGTTAGAAGCTATCACTTTGCTGACATTAATTTATTTTGGCTTGATATAAGTGAAAATGCAAAACTTAGAGTTGAACAATGGTTTTTAAAAAATAATTATTAAATTTCTAATATCAAAAAATCTACAATTATGTCCTCAACAAATAAATCTAGAAGAAAATTCATAAAAAATTCAGCATTAGCCTCATCTTTATTCATAGTTCCAAGACATGTTCTTGGTGGTCAGGGTTATACTTCGCCAAGTGATAAGTTAAATCTTGCAGGTATTGGGCTTCATGGAAAAGGTCAATCAGATATACTTCACTCAAGTGTAGGAGGTAGGGAAAATGTTGTTGCATTATGTGATGTACATCAAGGTGCATATGGTGCACAAGAAGCTGTAAAAAACTTTCCAAATGCAAAATTTTATACTGATTACAGGGAAATGCTTGATAAAGAAGATCTAGATGGTGTTACAATTTCTACACCTGACCATACGCATGCTAATATTTCAAAGTTTGCTATGGAAAAAGGTATTCATGTATACGTACAAAAACCATTAACTCACAATGTAAAAGAAGCAAGAATGTTAACGGAACTTGCAAGAAAACATAAGATTGTAACTCAAATGGGGAATCAAGGGGCTTCAAATCCAGAGCAAAAAATGATCCAAAAATGGATTAAAGATGGAAGAATTGGTAAAGTTGATACTGTTTACACATGGACTAATAGGCCTGTTTGGGCTCAAGGTTCTCCAATGCCAAAGCCTGATCCTTCTGAAAAACCTGAAGGAATGGACTGGGATTTATGGATCGGTCCTGCAAAAAATAATGGATATACTCCAGGTCTTCACGCTTTTAGTTGGAGAGGATATTGGGAATATGGAACAGGTTCACTAGGTGATATGGGTTGTCACATTATGGATGTACCAATTAAGGCATTAGGCATTTTTGAGCCTTTTAGTATAGAAGCAAGTGTTCCAAGGATACCATATGTAGCAGACTATACACCAGCTCCAATTTATGACGAGTCTTGCCCGCCAAGTTCATATGTAACATATAAGTTTAGAGCTTCTGAATTAAATGATTCAGAAGTAAAAATGATCTGGATGGATGGAGGAATTCGTCCTTCTCACCCTGAATTAATTTCAGATAAAGATGATATTGGTGATAATGGAGTGTTAATGATTGGTGAAAATGGAATTATTTGGAGTGACAACTATGGAATTAATGCTAGATTATATATTAAAGGACAAAAAGGTGTTGTTGAAAAAGGAAAAATCTCTGAGATTAACTCAGTGGAGTTTGGTCACCAAAAATATTGGGTTGATGCAATAAGAGCAGGTTATGGAAGCGAAGAACATAAGAATCTTACTTCTAATTTTGACTTTGCAGGTCCTTTATCTGAGATTGTTCTCCTTGGTAATGCTGCTATTAGGAGTAGTCTTCTTAAAAGGTCTCCAAGAAGTAATGTTTTTATTGGAAAAAAGAAGCTTATGTATGATAGTAATAAAATGCAGATTACTAATCTTGATCAAGCAAATCAGTTTTTAACTAGAGATTATAGAGAAGGCTGGAATCTAAATATCTAATCTAAAGATTTTTATTTACTGATATTCTTACTCTTCTATTCTTTTTCCTTTCACTAAGTGGAATATTTGGATAGATTGGGTCATCCTCACCATATGACCTTTTATTTAATCTTTCATCTTGAATACCATCTAGAATTAGTGTCTCTTTTACACTGTTAGATCTTTTTTCAGAAAGTAACATATTGTAGTCTGACTCTCCCTCATTTGAGGTATGACCATCAATATGAAGATTAATGTATTGATATTTTTTAAGCAAATCACTAAGGTTTAATAAATTCATTTTTTGCTCTGAACTAAGTATAAAGCTGTCAAAACCAAAAAATATTTCACCGTAATTATTTAAATAAGATGATAATGACTGTGGAATAATAGGACATCCATTTAGCTCTTTTGAGCCAGCTTCGTTAGGACACTTGTCAATTTTATTTGGGACACCATCATCGTCAAGATCAGGTAATTTACACCCTCCGTTTGATTTTGGTCCAAACTCATTAGGGCAATTATCTAAATCATCTGTAAGTCCGTCTCCATCACTATCAGGACATGGCTGACCATTAAGCCCACTACTTTTAGGGCATGGATCATTAGGGTCAGAAACCCCATCTCCATCACTATCAGGACATCCACCCAAAGATAAAGATCCAGGTAGATTTGGGCACTGGTCATCTTTATCTTTTATCCCGTCTCCATCAATATCTGGACACCCATTTAATTCAATTAATCCTGGAAGATCTGGACAGTGATCTTTTTTATCTGGAACTCCATCGCCATCTAAATCTCCTTTTCCAAAATTAAATTTAATACCAACAATATGTTGAAGATTACTGTAAGCATTTTTCTCATCCAAAGATTTATAGCTAACACCTGTATTTAACGCAATATTTTTTGAAAGTTGGAAATTAATACCTGCTCCAAAGGTTGGTCCATAGGATGTATTTAAAGATCCAAGATTAACATCACTCTCACCAAAGTTAGATAGTCCATATCCAGCAAAAAGATAAGGATCCGAATCTAAACCAAGGATTCTTGACTCATTAGGTATGTTATATTTAATTATACCGTCAATTGAGTAATAATAAAGTTCTTCGTTAGATATAGAAACTTCATTTTCTGTAAAGCTCAATCCTATAGAGAAATTATCGAAAATATATCTTGATAAACTTAATGAAGGAAGTCTATAATTTGAACTTTTAGAATTCTCAGGATTTATTGAATTTAAACCAACACCAAATAACCATGGATTTTCCTCTGATTGACTATATATATTAGAGGAAAAGAACAGAAAAATTGCAATGGTAATTAATTGGTTTTTCATTCATATTAAATTATGAAAAAATTTTGTTAATACATAAGTTTGAATTATAATTATGAAAATTTAAAATATGGGAAGTAAAATTTCAGTTTTAGTTATTGGATGTGGAAATATGGGGGCCTCTCATGCAACTGCTTACCACAATCACAACGATTTTGAAATAAGTGGATTAGTTTCCAGAGGAAAAAGTAAAGAAGACTTAAATAGATTATTAGGCTCTAATTATCCTTTGTTTTCTGACTTTAAAGAAGCAATTTTAAATACTAATCCTGATGCAGTCTGTATATCTACATATCCAGATACACATGAAGAAATTTCATTATTTGCACTTGAAAATAATTGCCATATTTTTTTAGAAAAACCAATTGCAGCTGATTTAATTGGTTCAAGAAAAATTATTGATAAAGCAGAAGAAAAAAACAAGAAGTTAGTTGTTGGTTATATATTAAGGCATCATCCTATATGGAAAGAGTTTATTAAAGAATCAAAAAAGCTCGGTAAACCCCTTGCAATGAGGATGAATTTAAACCAGCAAAGTTCAGGAGATACTTGGGATGTTCATAAAAGTCTTCTCTCTTCATTAAGTCCTATTGTTGATTGTGGTGTTCACTACCTGGATGTTATGTGCCAAATGACGGAATCAAAACCTTTAAGTGTTTCTGCTATTGGAGTAAGATTATCTGATGAAGTACCAAATGATAATTATAACTATGGGCAACTTCAAATTAGATTTGAAGATGGATCAGTAGGATGGTATGAAGCTGGTTGGGGTCCAATGATAAGTGAGACAGCTTTTTTTGTCAAAGATGTAATTGGTCCTAAAGGCTCAGTTTCTATTGTGTCTGATGATGATGTTTTTGAAAAAGATTCTGATAATTTAGAAAATCATACAAAAAATAATTGTTTAAAAATTCACAGTTCTGAATTAGATGAAAATCATAAATTTGTGTCCCCAAATAAAAAGATTATATATGATGAAGATCCATCTCATCAAGATTTATGTGACAACGAACAAGAGTTCTTCTATAATTCTATAATTAATGATGAAGATCTAAAATCACATATGGAAGATGCATATAAAAGTTTGCAAATAGCTCTTGCATGTGATGAAGCGGTAAAAAAATCAAATACTGTTTTCCTAGATTAAAATAACCTTTGCTTAATTTCCATTATAATAACGATAGCAAATATTAATGCTAGTGTTCCTATAAATATTCCTCCTACACCCATTGACTTATTTTTTTTTCAAATTTACGTTT
>CACEJV010000014.1:0-19815 GCA_902559905.1 uncultured Bacteroidota bacterium
AAGTATTTTGAGGGAACTCAATTTTATAGAGTTATAAATAATTTTGTTATTCAAGCCGGAAATAGTGATAATATTTCTGTTTCTAAGAAGAGAAAAAATATTGGAAAATATCTACTTCCAAATGATTTCAATAAAGGACACTTTCACAAAAGAGGAGCTATAAGTATGCCAAGTAGCTCTTTAGACAACCCTTATAAAATGGCTTCACCTTTTGAATTTTTTATTGTCCAAAAAAAAGATGGAGCAAATCATTTAGACGGGAACTATACTGTTTTTGGAGAAGTTATAAAGGGAATGGATACAGTTGATAAAATAGCATCTATTCCAACAGATGAAATTGATTGGCCAATAAACAATGTTTATATTAATAAAGTTGAAATAATTGACTAAAAATTATCCCATAAATGGATATTTGAAATCTTTTGGTGGAACAAAAACTTCTTTAATTAGTCTGGGTGAAACCCATCTCAGTAAATTTAAATAGGAGCCAGCCTTATCATTTGTTCCAGATCCCCTAGCTCCTCCAAATGGTTGCTGACCAACCACAGCTCCAGTACATTTATCATTAATGTAAAAGTTACCTGCACAATTTTTTAGCATGTCAACAGCTTTACTAAGAATGTATCTGTCTTCACAAAAAACTGCACCAGTTAAAGCATATTCAGAAGTTTCATCAACAATCTTTAATGTTTCATTCCATTTATCATCATCATATACATAGATTGTAACTACTGGGCCAAATAATTCTGTCTCCATAGAATAGTACTTTGGATTTGATGTTTTAATTACTGTAGGTTCAATAAAATATCCTTTTGATTTGTTATAACCACCACCAATAACTACCTCTGCATCCTTATCAGATTTTGCACCTTCAATTGCATTGACAAGTTTATCAAAAGATGCCTCATGGATTACAGCAGTCATAAAATTATTAAAATCCTCTGGACTTCCCATTTTAATTTTTGCAATTTCAGATTCTAATTTGCTAAAAAATTTTTTTGATATTGATGAGGGTACATATACTCTTGATGCAGCTGAACACTTTTGGCCTTGAAATTCGAAAGCTCCTCTAATCACTGCAGTAACAAACTCATCAATATCTGCAGATTTATGACCAATAATAAAATCTTTACCTCCAGTTTCTCCAACAATTCTAGGATAAGAATTATAATTTTCAATATTGCCACCTATCTTTTTCCATAAACCTTTAAAAACTGATGTAGATCCGGTAAAATGGATACCTGCAAAATGTTTTGACTCAAGAATCGTGTTAGTTATCATTTCTGGATCACCGTAAACAGCGTTGATCACTCCATCTGGAAGTCCAGCTTCTCTAAATATATCTATAACAATCTTAGCTGAAAATATTTGGTGATCACTAGGTTTCCAAACGACTGTATTCCCCATCATTGCAGCACTGCCTGGAAGGTTACCTGAGATAGCAGTAAAATTAAAAGGTGTCACTGCATACACAAATCCCTCAAGTGGTCTATATCCTAATCTATTCCATACACCAATGTCAGATTTTGGTTGTTGACTATATATGTGTTGCATACTATAAACATTAAATTTTAAAAAGTCAACTAATTCACATGCAGCATCAATCTCAGCTTGAAATATTGTCTTTGATTGAGCTAACATAGTTGCTGCATTAATTCTATCTCTGTAAGGACCAGAAACAAGTTCTGCAGCTTTGAGAAATATTGCTGCTCTCTCTTCCCATCTCATTCCAGCCCATTTTGCTTTGGCATCTAAAGCAGATTTTATAGCCATCTCTACATGTTTTTTCTCTGCTAAATAGTATTTACCAAGTATATGTTTATGATCATGTGGAGGAGACATGTTTGATGTTTTTGAACTTTCAACAAACTTCCCTCCAATCCACATTTTAACATCAGTAGTTGAATCCTTGAGATTTTTGTATGTTGCT
Organism: uncultured Bacteroidota bacterium; assembly: GCA_902559905.1. Classification (GTDB taxonomy): domain Bacteria; phylum Bacteroidota; class Bacteroidia; order Flavobacteriales; family Flavobacteriaceae; genus Marisimplicoccus. The sequence continues at coordinate 1,931 of CACEJV010000014.1, forward strand.
AGAACTGAATCTTTCTCAGTGCTATTTGGCTTGTAATCTTTAATAGGTTCATTTATCGGTTCCGGGACATTAACTATAGAGTTATTCATAACATAATTTTTGGTTATCTAAATTAATTTAAATTGATAATAATTTTAATAAAAATACTTTTTTTTCTCAACCTGTTATTATTAAATTTGCGACATAAAATTATTAGTAATTGATGTCTAAAGACATAAGCATCAAAGCTGGTGCTAACCTAAATCTTAAAGGAATTGCTTCAACTGAACTTGAGGTTGCAAAAATGAGTTTAGATTATGCTCTTAATCCAGATGACTTCTTCGGTTTAATTCCTCGTATGCTTGTTAAAGAGGGAGATGAAGTCTCTCTTGGTCAACCAATTTTTCATGATAAGAATAATGAATCTATAAAAATAGTTTCTCCGGTTAGTGGAAAAATTCTTGAGATAGTAAGAGGTGCCAAAAGAAAAATCTTAAATGTTATAATTCGGAAAGAAGGTGATACCTCTATCAATTATAAAATACCAAGCCTTTCGAGTATTAGCAAGGATAATATCATGGAACTTCTTGTCGAATCGGGATCCCTAGCTTACATAAGACAGAGACCCTACAATATAATCGCTAAACCAGACAGACTTCCAAAATCTATCTTTGTTTCAATCCACTCTACTGCACCATATGCAGCTGATTATGATTTTGTTTTGAAAAATAGAATGGATGAATTTCAAAATGGTGTTGATGTAATGAGCAAATTGATTGGTAAACCAATTAACCTTTCAATTTCTTACAATTGTGAAAGTGATTTTTCTATTCTAAATAATGTAGAATTATATAAAATTAAAGGAGCACATCCTTCTGGAAATGAAAGCTTTCAGATAAATCGAATCGATCCATTAAACTCTGGTGAAATAATTTGGGTAATTAAACCAGAGGATCTTGCAAATATTGGATCTTTTTTTATTACAGGAATTTTTAACCCCAGAAGAACTGTTGCCGTGTCTGGTGAATGTTTGAGATCACCGAAGTACTATGATACCATTATTGGATCCTCTATTTCTTCTCTAGTTGACTCAAAGGAACTATCAAGCATAGAGGATTACAGATTTATAAATGGTGACCCTCTCTCAGGATCTAAAGTTGAATATTCAGATTTCTTAGGATATTATAATAATGCTCTGAGCGTTATAAAGGAAGGTAATCAATATAGAATGTTAGGATGGCTCCCATTTATTTATAATTCAGTTCCTAGTTTATCTAAAACTTCATTGTCTTGGCTACTAGGAGGTCAAAAAAAAGTTAATACAAACCTTAATGGTGAAGAAAGAGCAATAGTTGTAACGGGAGAAATGGAAAAATATTTTCCTATGGATATTTTTCCAATGCAATTAATTAAAGCATGTATGACGGGTGATATTGAAAAAATGGAATCTCTAGGTATTTACGAAGTTGTCCCAGAAGATTTTGGTTTAGTTGATTTTTCTTGCACTTCAAAAATTGAGGCACAAGAAATTGTAAAAAACGGAATTGAACTAATGTTAAAAGAAGTAGGTTAATGGATTTTATTAGAAAACAAGTTGATACTTTAAAAAAACCTTTCACAAAGGGAGGTAAACTAGAGAAACTGTATCCAGCATTTAATGCATTTGAGACAATGCTTTTTGTACCAAATCATACCACTTCCAAAGGATCACATATTAGAGATGGTGTTGATTTAAAAAGAACAATGATAACAGTCATAATAGCTCTTGTTCCTGCTTTGTTCTATGGTATGTACAATACAGGTTATCAATATTATGTTCAAACTGATATTCAGTTTACTTTTATTGATGCTGTCTTGCATGGTGCCTATAAAATTTTTCCAATGATTGCTGTTTCTTACGCTGTTGGTTTAGCAATTGAATTTGCATTTGCAGTTTATAGAAATCACCCGGTTAATGAAGGGTATTTAGTTACAGGACTTCTTATACCAATGATAATGCCTATTGACATGCCTCTTTGGATGCTTGCAATATCAGTTATTTTTGCAGTATTAATTGCCAAGGAAGCTTTTGGTGGTACAGGAATGAATATTTTAAATCCTGCATTGACTGCAAGAGCTTTTGCATTTTTTGCTTATCCCACATTTATGTCTGGTGATAAAGTATGGGTCTCTGAGGCATCTAATGTTGATGGAATTTCTGGTGAAACTATTTTAGGGACATTAGCTGCGAATGGAGAGGTTGCATATTCATCCGCTAGTATGTTCATGGGTTCAATACCTGGATCTGTTGCTGAGACGTCTGTTTTCTTTGTTTTAATTGGAGCCCTGCTTCTAATTATAACTGGAGTTGGTAGTTGGAGAATTATGTTAAGTGGAGTAATTGGAGCTTCTGTAGTTGGAATTTTATTTAATCTCTGGGGGGCAAATTCCTTGATGAGTTTTGAATGGTATAATCACCTATTAGTTGGAGGTTTTGCTTTTGGTATTGTTTTTATGGCTACTGACCCTGTTTCTGCAGCTCAAACTACAAAAGGAAAATGGATATATGGATTTCTAGTTGGAGTATTCTGTATACTTATTAGAGTATTTAATCCTGCCTATCCAGAAGGAGTTATGCTTGCAATTTTATTAATGAATGTTTTTGCTCCATTGATAGACCACTACGTAATAGAAACTAACGTAAGCATGAGAAGAAAAAGATGGCGAGATGTTAAATTAGAAACTACATAATGAATAGAGAGTCAAACAAACATACATACATTTTCGCCGCTATTATGGTAGTCTCTGTTGCTTCAGTATTATCATTTACATCCGAGTCGTTAAAGGATCTTCAGAACTCAAACATAAAAAAAGAGAAGATGCAAAATATTCTCTCCTCTGTTGGAATTAATGTTAGTAGAGACGAATCAGAATCACTATATGGTGACTACATAAGAGAAGAGCTGTCTTTAAAGTCTGATGGATCAGTTGATGATCAAGTAAATGCGTTTAATATTAATCTTGCCCTTGAGGTAAAAAAAGATAAAGATATTCAAAGATTTCCCTTATATATAGCTAATGTAGAAAATCAAAAATTTTATGTAATTCCGCTTAGAGGAGCAGGTTTATGGGCAGAAATATGGGGCTACATTGCTCTGAAGGAAGATATCAACACTATAAAAGGAGTATCATTCGATCATAAGTCAGAAACTGCTGGACTTGGTGCAGAAATAACTGAGGATTGGTTTATAGATAGTTTTAATGATGAAAAAATTAAAGACTCAGATGGAAACTTTGTAGGAGTATATCTTACAAAAACAAATAATGACCCTGGTAACTCTGACAAAATGGATAACGAAATTGATGCAATATCAGGAGCAACAATTACTGGGGATGGTGTATCTGACATGATCATTGAAAGAATAGAAAATTACTTACCATATTTTAACAGCTTAAATAATGAATAAAGAGAAAGAACCTTTATTTTCAAAAAAGAACAGAGCATTACTTACTGATCCCCTGGATGATGATAACCCTATTACAGTTCAGGTTTTAGGTATATGTTCTGCTTTAGCTATTACTGTTAAGCTAGAGCCTGCTGTTGTTATGACACTTTCAGTAATTTTTGTGATGGCAGCTGGAAATGTCATTGTTTCTATTTTGAGAAATGTTATACCAACAAGAATAAGAATTATTGTTCAGCTTCTAGTTGTAGCAACATTAGTTGCTCTTGTTGATCAGTTTTTAAAAGCATATGCATATGATGTGAGTAAGCAGTTAGCAATTTTCATTGGACTAATAATTACTAATTGTATAATAATGGGAAGATTTGAGGCTTTTGCACTTGGTAACGGAGTATGGAAATCTTTTCTGGATGGAGTAGGAAATGCTGCTGGATATGGATGGATTTTAATTGTAGTTGCTTTTGTAAGAGAACTATTTGGCTCAGGAGAGCTATGGGGATTCCCTGTTATTCCTCAATTCATTTATGACTTAGGTTATCAAGATAATGGTCTTATGCTTCTATCGCCTATGGCATTAATTGTTGTTGGTATATATATATGGATTCAGAGGTATTATAATAGAAAACTAATAGAGAACGATTAAATGGAAGATTTAGTAAACTTATTCGTTAAGAGTATATTCATTGAGAATATGGTATTTGCATATTTCCTTGGTATGTGCTCTTATCTTGCAGTTTCAAAAACAGTAAAAACAGCTGATGGATTAGGTAAAGCAGTAATATTTGTTTTGACAATCTCTGTTCCTATTAATTATTTAATTGACCAGTATTTATTAGCTCCTGGTGCTCTTACGTGGATAGGTCCTCAATTTCAAGATGTAAATTTATCTTTTTTAACATTCATAATGTTTATTGCTGTTATTGCATCAATGGTTCAATTAGTTGAAATGATTGTTGAAAAAGTATCCCCTACGCTATATGGAAGTTTAGGAATATTCCTTCCACTTATAGCTGTAAATTGTGCAATACTTGGTGGCTCTCTTTTCATGCAACAAAAAGATTTTGTAAATACTTTTGAATCTGCTGTTTATGGTTTTGGTTCTGGAATTGGTTGGTATTTGGCAATTGTTGCAATAGCTGCAATTAGGGAAAAAATAAAGTATTCTAATATTCCAGATCCATTAAGAGGTCTTGGAATAACATTTATAATTACTGGCTTAATGGCTCTTGGTTTTATGAGTTTTATGGGTATTAAAATTTAAAAAAATGGATATAAATGTAATCATTGCAAGTACAGTTGGTCTTTTTGTAATTACTCTTCTTTTAGTTACAATGTTACTTGTTGCAAAAGATAAACTTTTACCATCTGGTCCTGTAAAACTTGTAATAAATGGTGAAAAAGATGTTGAGGTTAGCTCGGGTGACACTTTATTAACTACTCTGGGGAATAATAAAATTTTTCTTCCATCTGCATGTGGAGGAGGAGGAACATGTGTACAATGTAAATGCCAGGTATTAGAAGGAGGAGGTGAAATACTTCCAACTGAAGAACCTCATTTTACAAGAAAAGAAATATCTGAGGGTTGGAGACTTGGATGTCAAGTTAAAGTTAAACAGGATATGAAGATTGAAGTGCCTGAGGAAGTCTTTGGTATAAAAAAATGGCAAGCTAAGGTCAAAAGTAATTATAATGTTGCCTCGTTTATCAAAGAGTTTGTTATTGAAATTCCTGAAGAAATGGATTATAAAGCTGGAGGATATATTCAAATTGAAATCCCAGAGTGTGATATTAATTATCAGGATATAGATATTACTTCTCACCCTGAAGAACATCCAGATGATCCACAAAAGTTTAAACATGAATGGGATAACTTTAATTTATGGCCACTAAATATGAAGAATGATGAAACTGTTGAAAGAGCTTATTCCATGGCATCTTATCCAGCTGAAGGAAAGGAAATAATGTTAAACGTTAGAATTGCAACCCCACCATGGGATGCTAAAAAAAATGATTGGATGTCTGTTAATCCTGGTATTGCATCTTCTTATATTTTTTCAAAAAAACCAGGAGACACTGTTACAATTTCAGGGCCTTATGGTGAATTCTTTATTAATGATTCAGATTCAGAAATGCTTTATGTAGGTGGAGGTGCTGGAATGGCACCAATGAGATCTCACTTATATGAACTATTTCGAACTATCAAGACAGGTAGAAAAGTAACCTTTTGGTATGGAGGTAGATCTAAAAGAGAGCTTTTCTACGTTGATCATTTTAGAGCTCTAGAAAAGGATTTTCCAAATTTTAAATTTTATATAGCTTTATCAGAACCTCTTGAGGAGGATAATTGGAAAGTTAAAGATTCCCTTGAGGGAGATGGTGATGGTTTTGTAGGATTTATTCATCAAGTAGTAATTGATAACTATCTGTCTATGCATGATTCACCAGAAGATATCGAGGTTTATTTCTGTGGCCCTCCCTTAATGAATCAAGCGGTTGATAAAATGGCTGAAGATTTTGGTGTCCCACCTGAGAATGTAAGGTTTGATGACTTCGGTGGTTAATGAATATTTCAGTTAAAATAATTTCTTTTCTATCATTTTTACTTATTAGTTGTAATCTTGATTCAACAAATTATAAAAGGATTCAGGGTGATGCACTTGGAACTACCTATCAAGTGATAGTTCAATCTGAGTCTAATTCAAGTTTAATTAAACAAAGTATTGATTCGATTTTTGAGGTTATAAATAACTCAATGTCAACGTATAGATCTAATTCAATAATATCCAGAGTTAATCAATCTCAAAATCCAGTTAAGGTTGACAGCCATTTTATTGAAGTTTTTAAAAAATCACAAGAGATTTGGAATCTTTCAAATGGATATTTTGATCCTACAGCCGGTTCTATTGTCAATTTATATGGAATGGGACCAAATAATAATATTCAGTCAATTAATAACTATAAAATTGATAGTGTTATGCAATATGTAGGTTTAGATAAAGTATACCTCAACCAACAAAATTATATAGATAAAGCAAATGAAAATGTTTACATTGATTTTAATGCAATTGCTAAAGGTTATTCTGTTGATTTAATTAAAGATTTATTAATTAGTATAAACTCAAATAATTTTCTAATTGAGGTAGGGGGAGAATTGATCACTATGGGTGTGAATGAAAAAAACAAGAAATGGAAAGTTGCAATCCAAAATCCTGTTGATTTGAATAGTTATTATTCTGAAATTACTCTTGATGGAATGTCATTAGCTACTTCTGGAAACTATAGAAAATTCAGGATTGATTCAGAATCTGGTGCAAGATATGCTCATATTGTTAACCCAATTAATGGTGAGTCAATGTCAAATAATATATTAAGTACCTCAGTAATCACTAGTTCTTGTATTGAAGCTGATGCATGGGCAACCAGTTTAATGTTAATGGACCCAATGGAGGCCATAGAAATAATAAATAATATTGTAGATATAGAAGTTTTAATATTGACTTCAATAAATGATGAAATTATACCTATCAAATCTAATGGGTGGGATTTAATTACTAAATGATTTTCTAGCAATAGGAATTACATCATTTTTCTGTAATCCATATTTTAATTTCATTTCTTCAGAAAAATTTTCAGTATAGTAAACCATCTCTACTTCAAATCCAGCTTTTTCAACTCTCTTTTTAAAGTCCAAGCCATATTCTCTTACATGATCATACTGTCCAAAATATTTCTCTCTATCTTTCTTAGAAATTATTGATTGATCTTCAAAAGTTTCATTTCTATTAAAGTTAATAGGTACTTGAAGGATTGCAACTCCACCAGACTTTAAAACTCTAAAAATTTCATTTAAAGCTTTTATATCATCATCAATATGTTCAAGAACATGATTACATATTATTAAATCAAAAGATTTATTCTTAAAATTCATTGATTTAATATCTCCTTTTATATCTGCTAATGGTGATTTTAAATCAAAAGTTAAGTAGTTCCAGTTTTGATTTTTTTTAAATTTTTTATAAAATATTTGTTCTGGTGCAACGTGCAAAACTTTTAGTTTTGAGTCAAGAAAATTTGTTTCGTTAACAAGGTATAACCAAAGAAGTCTATGTCTTTCCAAAGATAGTGTTCCAGGGGATAATGCATTTCTTCTTATTTTTTTATAACCATATGTAAAAAATTTTGAGTATCCATTTCCGTCAATTGGATCATAAAATCTTTTTCCTTTGAATATAATTTTTAAAATTGGTATAAAGTAGAAGCTATATTTTATTAGTAACTCTCTTGGTAAGAATTTTAATATATATTTCATCTTTTAAAAGAAATTATTGAATTTATCTTCTTCGTTAGATTCAATGCCAAGAGCTTGGTAAATATATCTGAATGTTGATAATAACTCTGGCTTACTATCAATAACTGCAATATTATGTTCAAAATGAGCACTCTGAAGTCCGTCGAGAGTCACAAATGTCCAACCATCATCATTTATTTTAATTTTTTCAGTTCCAAGATTTATCATTGGTTCTATTGCCAACACTAAACCATTTTTGATAAGTTTTCCGGTTCCTTTTTTTCCATAGTTTGGAACTTCCGGTAATTCATGAAGACTTTGACCTAATCCATGTCCCACAAGCTCTCTTACAATTCCATAACCATGAATTTTGATATAGCTTTCTATTGCATCACCTATATCACCAATTCTATTACTCTCTTTCATTGATTCAATTCCTATATAAAGTGATTTTTTTGTTACATCTAATAATTCTTGAACTTCTTTGGATACCTCACCTACAGAAAAAGTATAAGCATGATCACCATAGAACCCATCTTTTAGAACTCCACAATCTATTGAAATTATATCACCATTTTTTAACGGTGTATCACATGGAATACCATGTACAACTTCATTATTTATACTTACACATAGTGTGTTTGGAAAATTATCATATCCCTTAAACCCTGGCTTTGCTTCATTATCATGTATAAATTCTTCTGCAATCTTGTCAAGATATAAAGAAGTTATTCCAGGTTTAATTTCCTCTGCCAATAAACCTAAGGTCTTTGAGACTAATTGGGCACTTTCCCTAATTTTTTTAATTTCATTTATATCTTTTAGTATCATTCTATAAAATATACATGTTTATAGTCTTCATCATTTAAAATTTTGAGAATATCACTCTCTAGACTCTCCTTTGGAAATTCAACTATTCTATTAACCTCAATATTATCTAAATTAAAAATAATCGTTGGTGTATTGGTTATATTTTTGTTTACTTCATAACCCATTTCAGACTTTTTATTTGGATTAAGTAATATAATTTTTAGTTTATTTTCGGGAAAATTAAGCTCCTTTAGAATTTTAATTAATCTAGGTATTTCTCGCTGAGAGTCATGGCATAATGTATTCATGAATATTTCAATATCATAATTATATAACTCAGAGAAATTATCTCTATTTATTTTTTCAACTGTATAGTTTTCAAAATTTTCATTAAACCAAAATGTTTTAGGTGAGTTTTTTAAATAATCAATATCTACTAATCCCTCTTCTAAAAGATAATTTTGATTCTGAGAGCAGCTCGTAAATAAAATAGCTATAAATAATAAATAGATCTTTTTCATATTAGTAATGATTCACCTTCCATCTCTATAGGAGTTTCTATACCAAGAATATCAAGTATAGTTGGAGCAATATCTGCGAGCACTCCATTATTAATTTCTTTGTTTTCACAATTAACTAGAATTATAGGGACTGGATTGATAGTATGTGAAGTGTTTACTGAGCCATCATTATTAATCATTCTCTCGCAGTTGCCGTGATCAGATATAACAATTGAAGCATAGTCTTCTTTGATTGCTTCATTTATAATACTTCCAAGATGATTGTCTACTGCTTCGCAAGCTTTAACTGCAGCAGTAAAATTTCCTGTATGTCCTACCATATCAGGATTAGCAAAGTTTAAGCATATAAACTCAAATTTACCATTTTTGATTTCTCTTATTACATTTTTAGTTACTTCATCAGAGCTCATCTCAGGTTTAAGATCATAGGTAGCTACTTTTGGTGATGGACATAAAATTCTTTCCTCATTTTTGAATTTTTTCTCGTTACCACCATTAAAAAAGAATGTCACGTGTGGATATTTTTCAGTTTCAGAAATTCTTAGTTGATTAAAATTATTTTTAGAAATTACCTCTCCAAGAGTATTCTTAAGAACCTTATTCTCAAAAATTGGTTTTGCAATTTTAAAATTTTCATCATAATTAGTAAGTGTATATAAATTACTCACAGATTTAGTCATTTCATAATCTAGATAATCCTTTTCACATAAGGCGGATGTTAGCTGTCTACCTCTATCAGTCCTATAATTAAAAAATATTACCGTATCATCAGAATTTAGTTCATGAATTGGAATGCCATCTGAATCTACCTTCAAGAGTGGCTCTATAAATTCATCTGTTACTCCTCTTGAATATGAATTGTTTATATCATTTGTCAAATTAGTTGACTTGGTTCCGAGAGAATTTGAAATTAGATCATAAGCTTTCTTAACTCTCTCCCATCTATTATCCCTATCCATTGAATAGTATCTACCAATTATAGTTGCAAGTTTACCTCCATTTTTTTTACTAAAAGTTTCAATAGATTTTATAAAATCAATTCCAGATTTTGGATCAACGTCTCTACCATCAGTAAATGCATGTATGTAGATTTTATCTTTAATCTCGGATAACGATAAAATAATCTCTTTTAAATGGTCTATATGAGAGTGAACACCTCCGTCTGAAACAAGACCCATTAAATGAACATTTGAAGAATTTTTTTTAGTATAGTTAATTATATCATTAAAATGACTTTGTTTTCTAAACTCACCTTCTTTAATACTGTTATTAATTTTAAGAAGATCTTGCAGAACTATCCTACCCGAACCAATATTCATATGACCAACTTCACTGTTACCCATTTGACCTTTTGGCAAACCAACTTTTTCACCATGAGTTATTAAAAAATTATTTGGGTAATTCTCAATTAACGAATTAAAATTTGGAGTATTTGCCTTGTCAGGTGCAGATGCATCTTTGCTATCTGCAATTCCCCATCCATCAAGAATTAATAGTAAGACTTTCTTGTTCAATTTTTTATTTAAAGATACAAATATCATTAAGTAGATTTGTTAATATGATTAGGAAAAAATATATTGTTATATAATATGTTAGAGGGTAAAGTATATAAATCAACAGGTAGTTGGTACCTAGTAAAATCAAAAAACAAATTTTTTGAATGTAGAATAAAGGGAAAAATTAGACTTAAGGATATCTCTACTACAAATCCAATATCAGTAGGTGATGATGTAATATTTGAAATAGAAGATCAAAATACCGGTATTATTTCAGATATTTTACCTAGATCAAATTATATAATTAGAAAATCAGTAAAACTTTCTAAACAGTATCATATAATTGCCTCTAATATCGATTTATCAATACTAGTTGTTACCCTTGATAATCCTGTAACAACAAATAATTTTATTGATAGATTTTTAGTTACCTGCAAGGCTTATGACATTCCTGTTATTTTGGCCTTTAACAAAATTGATACCTTCCAAGAAAATGACGATGATCAAATTAAAGAAATGATTAACATGTATAATCATATAGGATATAATTGTGATTTAATCTCGGCCAAATATGGCGATGGAGTAGATAATTTAATTGCAAAAATGAAAAACAAAACCTGTATAATCTCTGGTCATAGTGGAGTAGGTAAATCAACTTTAATCAATTACATATCACCTGATTTAAGCCTGAGGACAAAAGAAATATCATCTTCACATAATCAGGGTCAACACACAACCACACATGCGGAAATGTTTGATCTAGATTCAAATATAAGGGTAATAGATACTCCTGGAATAAGAGGGTTTGGTCTTGTAGATATTTCAAAAAATGAACTTGGGGATTTTTTTCCAGAATTTTTTAAAGCAAAAGACAAATGTAAATTTAAAGATTGTCTTCATCTAGATGAACCAAATTGTAATATAAAAAGTGAAATAATAAATGGTGAAATTTTTGAATCAAGATATAACACTTATTTAGATATGTTGAAAGACCATAATATTTATAGAAAATCCGATGAAAGTAGTAATTCAGAGAGTTAATAAGTCTTCAGTTGAGATAAATAATAAGATTAAATCTGAAATTCAAAAAGGATTACTTGTCTTAATAGGAATTGGTTTAGATGATGATAAAAAAGATGCAGAATGGTTAGCAAATAAAGTACTAAACCTTAGAGTATTTAATGATTCAGAAGGAGTTATGAATAAATCCGTATTGGATATAAATGGTGAATTACTTCTAATATCTCAATTTACGCTGTTAGCATTAACTAAGAAAGGAAATAGGCCATCTTATATAAAGTCTGCTAATCATCAAATTGCGATTCCTCTCTATGAGCATTTTATTAAGACTTGTAAAGATCAGATTGATGATAAGGTAAAAACTGGAACTTTTGGTGCTGATATGAAAGTTTCACTTGTTAATGATGGACCAGTAACAATAATAATTGATTCAAAAAGTAAAGAGTAATATTACATTATGATTACTTCTTCTTCAAGCTCAATATCAAATTCATTAAATACTGAGTCCTTAATTCTTTTAGCAAAATTTATAATTTCATTCCCTGATGCATTACCTAGATTAATTACTACTAAAGGCTGATTCTTATAAACTCCTACATTTTCATCATTAATTTTTTTAAAGCCACATTTATCAATTAACCATGCAGCTGGAACTTTAAAATAATTTGAATCAGTTTTAAAGAAAGGAATTTCAGTAAATTTTTCTTTAAGTTTTTGAAATTTAGAATAGCCTATAATAGGGTTCTTAAAAAAACTTCCACAATTTCCATATTGTTTTGGATTTGGAAGTTTTGAGTTCCTAATTTTAATTACCTCATTTGAAATCTTTTTTAAATCTAGGCCAGATTCTGAAAGATTATTTAAATCTGGATAATCAATATTATATAAATGATTTGATTTTGTTAGATTGAATCTGACAGAAGTTATTATGAATTTATTCTTAAGTTTTTTTTTAAAAATGGATGATCTGTAAGTAAATTCACAATCTAACTTACTTAAGTTAACTTTATCAAGAGAGTCAATCATTATACCTGAGCAACTATCGAAGACATCTTCTAACTCTACACCATAAGCTCCTATGTTTTGAATTGGAGAAGCACCAACATTTCCAGGAATTAATGACAAATTTTCAATACCACCGAAATTTTTATCCACTGCCCACTCAACAAATCTATGCCAGTTCATGCCAGCAGATACTTCAACTAGAACTTTGTCAGCACCTTCTTCTAAGATCTTTATACTTTCTTCTTTTAGATTAATAATAGTTCCTTGATAATGCTTTGTAAATAATATATTACTTCCGCCTCCAAGAATAAATAGATTATTATTTAACTCTTTGTTGTTTAATACCTCTAAGAGATCATTAGTGTTACTTGACTCAACTAATAAATCACAACTAGCATCTACATTAAATGTATTAAGCTTTTTTAATGAAGCATTTTTATTTACAATCATAAGTTATCCAATAAACTCTTTAAGACCTAGTTTAATAATCTTTATTGCATTTTTTAATTTTTCTGAATTTAGAACAAATGCAATTCTTACCTCATCTTTTCCGTAAGTTTCTGAACTATAAAAACCTGAAGCTGGAGACAACATTACACTTTGATTTTTATATGAAAAATCTGTCAAAAGAAACTTTGCAAAATCTTCTGCATTTTCAATCGGTAACTTTATAATAGAATAAAATGCACCCATTGGATTAGAAAATTTAATATTATTAATTTGACTTAGTTCATTAATGACAACTTCTCTTCTTTTATAGTATTCCTTTATTACATTTTTTATGTAATCTTCTGATGAACCTAGAGCGTGATTCGCAGCAATTAATGCTAAAGTAGGAGGAGATAATCTAGTTAGAGCAAACTTTAAACAAGTCTGAATGAATTCAGAGTTTTTAGATACAATAAATCCAACTCTAGCACCACATAGACTATATCTTTTAGAAGTTGAATCAATTAAAATAGCATTCTCCGAAAATTTTTCATCTTCAAGAATTGAAAAGTGCCTAATATCTGTATAAATAAACTCTCTATAAACTTCATCAACAACTATAAATAAATCATTTTTTTTAGCAAGATTAGCAATGCTTATTATTTCCTCTTGAGAGTAGACATATCCAGTTGGATTACATGGATTACATAATAAAATTGCTTTTGTTTTACTATTAATTTTCTTTTCAAATTCATGAATTGATGGTAAAGCAAAATTATCTTCAATTTTTGATGTAATTGAAATAACATTAATATCAGAAGCTAATGCGAATCCATTATAATTTGCATAAAAAGGCTCAGGAATAATTACCTCATCACCTGGATCACAAATAGAATTCATTGTAAATGAAAGGGCTTCGCTAGCACCAACAGTAGTTATAATATCATCAGGAGAAACATATATACTATGTTTTTTATAATAATTGCAAACATTTTTTCTAAATTCAAGTGATCCCTGAGAATATTCATATTTTAATAAATCTAAATCGGTTTCCTTAACTGCATTAAGTGATTCAACTGGAGATTTTATATCAGGCTGACCAATATTTAAATGAAGAATTTCAATTCCTCTTTGTTTTGCTTCATCAGCATATGGTACAAGTTTTCTAATTGGTGAAGGAGGAATCTTATTACCTTTTTTTGATATTGATGGCATTTATTTAACTTAATTTTGTAAATATACTTCAAGGTATGTTATTTTTGTTTTACTTTAAAATATTTATCATCTGATGCCAATTCCTGCCAAATATGAACATATTGAAATTGAAAAGAAATGGTATTCATATTGGATGAAAAACAATCTTTTTAAATCTATTCCAAATGATAAAGAACCATTTACAATTGTAATACCTCCACCAAATGTTACTGGACTTCTTCATATGGGTCACATGCTTAACAATACTATCCAAGATATATTAGTTAGGAGGGCTAGAATGTTAGGTAAAAATGCATGTTGGGTTCCTGGTACTGATCATGCATCGATTGCAACTGAAGCAAAAGTTGTAGAGAATCTAAAGGAAAAAGGAATAGATAAATTAGATATTTCTAGGGATGAATTTTTAAAATACGCATGGGATTGGACGGAAAAATATGGTGGTGGAATACTTGAACAATTAAAAATGTTAGGATGTTCATGTGATTGGGACAGAACTAAGTTTACATTGGATGATGAGATGTATGAATCTGTTTTAATTGCATTTAAAATTCTTCATGATAAAGGATTAATTTATAGGGGATACAGAATGATTAACTGGGATCCAGAGGCTAAAACTACTGTTTCTGATGAGGAAGTAAATTATGTTGAAGAGCAATCAAATTTATACTATCTAAAATATAAAATTGCTGACTCAGATCAAGAGGTGATTATTGCAACGACAAGACCTGAAACTATATTTGGTGATACTGCAGTATGTGTTAATCCTAAAGATAAAAGATATAAATCCTTGATCGGTAAACAAGCTATTGTTCCAATTTGTGACAGAAAAGTACCAATAATTGCTGATCCTTATGTTGATGTTGAGTTTGGAACAGGATGTCTTAAGGTAACCCCTGCACATGATATGAATGATTATAGCCTAGGAAAAAAACATAGCCTTGCTACTATAGATATTTTTGATACAAATGCTAATCTTAACAAACATGGTCTTCATTATGAAGGCAAAAATAGATTTGTTGTCAGAAATGAGATTGAAGATGAGCTTATTAAAAATAAATTATTAATAAAAAAAGAAAATTATGTCCATAATGTTGGTAGATCAGAAAGAACAAATTCTGTGATTGAGCCCAAAGTTTCAAAACAATGGTTTTTAAAGATGGATGAAATAAGTAAGCCAGCTATTATAAATGTATTAGAAAACGAAAGCATAAAGTTCTTCCCTAATAAATTCAAATCAACATATAAGTACTGGCTTGAAAATATAAAAGACTGGAACATATCAAGACAGCTATCTTGGGGTCATCAAATCCCTGTTTTTTATTATGGTAACAATGATGAGTATATAGTTGCTAATTCAAAAGAAGAAGCTCTTAAAAAAGCAAATGAAGACTTAAAATTAAATTTAAAAGATTCGGATCTGAGTCAGGATCAAGATGTACTTGATACTTGGTTCTCTTCTTGGTTATGGCCAATCTCTGTATTTGATGGAATTAGAAATCCTGATAATGATGAAATCAAATATTATTATCCTACACAAGATTTAGTTACAGGCCCAGATATAATCTTTTTTTGGGTTGCAAGAATGATAATATCAGGTTATGAATTTAGAGATGAAAAACCATTTTCTAATGTATATTTTACTGGAATTGTTAGAGATAAACTTAGAAGAAAAATGTCTAAACAACTTGGTAACTCACCTGATGCTATTAAATTGATTGAACAATATGGTGCAGATTCTGTAAGAGTTGGTTTAATGCTAAGCTCAGCTGCTGGTAATGATCTTTTGTTTGATGAATCATTGTGTCAGCAAGGTAAAAATTTTACAAATAAACTCTGGAATGCATTGAGACTTGTTGATGGTTGGGATATTGACCTACAAATTAAACAGCCTAAAGTTAATGAACTAGCAATAAACTGGTATAGAAATAAATTCAACAATACTTTAGAGTCTATTGATAGTAACTTTGGAAGTTACAGGATTTCAGATGTTTTAATGTCTTCATATAAATTGATATGGGATGACTTTTGTTCATGGTTATTAGAAATATTAAAGCCTGAATATGGTAAGAAAATTGATCAGAAGTCAAAGTCTGAGTTAATTGAATTATTTATTAAAAATTTGAAAATTATTCATCCATTTATGCCTTTTATTTCAGAAGAAATATATCATAATATTAAGGGTAAAGTCTCTAAACCAATAACAATAAGCTCATGGCCAAATAGCGAAGAATATGATATAAAGCTGATTAATAATTTTGAAATTACAAAAGAAATTATTTCACAATTAAGAAATTATAGAAAGGAAAAAAATATTCCTTTTAAAACATCAATTAAATTATACTGCATTCCATCTAATAAACCAATTGATAATATTGATGTTATTAAAAAAATTGGATTTGTTGAAGATATAATTGAATCTGAAAAAGATGACTTTGCTTTAGTTAAATCTTTTATTATTAAAAATTATGAGTTTTTTATTCCACTGGATGAAGGTTTTGATAAAGATTCTGAAATCAAGAAATTAAATAAAGAGCTTGAATATAATATTGGTTTTCTTAAGTCTGTAGATAGTAAATTAAAAAACAAAAATTTCATAAGTAATGCACCTAAAGAAATTATAGATAAAGAAAAACAAAAAATTATCGATACAGAACAAAAGATAAAATCCTTAAAAAAGTCAATTTCAGAACTTTCCTAACTTAGCCATCTCAGAAACTCCTCCAATAACCCTATCTCCTTCCTTAACAAGAATTTGAGAATTCAATGGAAGAAATAGGTCAACTCTTGATCCAAACTTTATAAACCCTGAGTCTTCACCTTGAGCTACCGTTGAGCCTTCATTTGCATAATTAACTATTCTCCTTGCAACCATTCCAGCAATCTGTCTATACATAATATTTCCAAGATTTTTATTTTTAATTACTATAGTTGTTCTTTCATTTTTATCAGAAGATTTTGGATGCCACGCTACTAAATATTTACCATGATGATGTTTTGAGTATAATACTTCGCCAGATACTGGATATCTGTTGACATGAACATCAAATGGTGATAGAAAAATAGATATTTGTATTTTATTTTCTTTAAAATACTCATTTTCAAATGTCTTCTGAATATTTACTACCCTGCCATCAGCAGGACTTATTATATAATCAGTCTTTTTATTTATGTTTCTTTTTGGGTTTCTAAAAAACCATAATATAAATAGTAAAAGAATTAATGCACTAGTTTGAAGAAGACTCTTTATAGTTGATGGTTCTTCAAAAAGAACTTCTAGAATGATAACGTCCATAGATACAACTATGAAAAAAAGAATTATAATATTAAAGCCTTCCTTATGAAACATTATAAAATGGTTATTATTAGAATAACAAAGGAATTACCAATTGCACTATCTAATCTATCAAATAAGCCTCCGTGTCCAGGTATTATATTTCCGCTATCTTTTACACCAGCTTTTCTCTTAATTTTAGATTGAACAATATCTCCAAAAAGTCCAAAAATTGGTATAGTGAATCCAAGCACTATAGTTTTCCAGAAAGGGAATATTTCTTGAATAAAATTAAATGAAACATAACTGAATAAAACTGAACAAAATAATCCACCAAAAAAACCCTCCCACGTTTTATTTGGTGAAGCTTCAATTTTTAAATTAGTTCTACCAAATAATGATCCAAAA
>CACEJV010000015.1:0-17792 GCA_902559905.1 uncultured Bacteroidota bacterium
AATTCCTATGAGGATTGTGATTGGACTCAAAGAAATAGAAAATAATTCAGCTGATATTTTTTATAGACATGACATGTCTAAAGTTCATGTGTCTTTTGATAAAATTGTTGATAAAATATTTAAGTCAATTGATTCAATTCAAGATAACATGTTTAATCTTTCAAATGAAAAGCTAAAAAATAATACGCATGAGGTAGATAGCTATGATGATTTTAAAAAATTAATTGAATCTCAAAGTGGTTTTGTTATTGCTGGATGGGATGGTACAAAAGAAACTGAAGAAGCCATAAAAAATGAAACTAAAGCTACAATAAGGTGTATTCCTGAAAACATTGATTCTAAAGGTGTTACATGTATATACTCAGGTAAACCTGCTGCTCATAAAGTAATATTTTCAAAATCTTATTGAAATATTAAAATTTCAATTAAATTTGCAACCTGATTGGCCCGTTCGTCTATCGGTTAGGACCTCAGGTTTTCATCCTGGAAAGAGGGGTTCGATTCCCCTACGGGCTACAAATTAAAAATTATGGCAAATCATAAATCTGCTTTAAAAAGAATTCGTTCTAGTGAAACTAAGAAGTCTCTGAATAAACTTCAGCATAAGACTACTAGAAATGCTATTAAAAAGTTAAAGGATGCTAAGACTAAGAAAGAAGCTCAAAAGCTTTATCCTGGTGTTGTTTCATTACTTGATAAATTAGCTAAGAAAAATATTATTCATAAGAACAAGGCATCTAATTTAAAGTCAAAGCTAAGCAAGCTTCAGTAGATTAGGAGTTCATAGATATAAGAAACTCTTCATTGTCTTTTGTTTTCTTAAACCTATCATTAATGAATTCCATTGCTTCAACAGGATTCATATCAGCTAAATACTTTCTCATTATCCACATTCTTTGAATTGTGTTTTCGTCTAAAAGTAAGTCGTCTCTCCTTGTACTTGAAGAAACCAAATCAATTGCTGGGAATATTCTTCTGTTAGATATTCTTCTATCTAGTTGCAGTTCCATATTACCGGTACCTTTAAATTCCTCAAAGATTACTTCATCCATTTTTGATCCAGTTTCTGTAAGGGCTGTAGATATTATAGATAATGAACCACCATTCTCAATATTTCTAGCTGCTCCAAAGAATCTCTTTGGTTTATGAAGTGCGTTTGCATCAACACCACCACTTAGAATTTTACCAGATGCAGGTTGAACTGTATTATAAGCTCTTGCAAGTCTAGTAATTGAATCTAGAAGTATTACAACGTCATGACCACATTCTACAAGTCTTTTAGCTTTTTCTAAAACTATATTTGCAACTTTAACATGTCTATCAGCTGGTTCATCAAATGTTGAAGCGACCACTTCCCCTTTTACATTTCTCTGCATGTCGGTAACTTCTTCAGGTCTTTCGTCTATTAAAAGGATTATTTGAAAAACTTCTGGATGATTTGCTGCAATAGCATTTGCAACATCTTTAAGAAGCATTGTTTTACCAGTTTTTGGTTGTGAAACAATCATTCCTCTTTGTCCTTTCCCAATTGGAGAAAAAAGATCAATAATTCTAGTAGATATTGTACTTTCTTTAGACGAAATATTAAACTTCTCTTCAGGAAAAAGAGGAGTTAAATGTTCAAAAGAGACTCTATCCCTGACAACCTTTGGGTCTAAGCCATTTATTTTGTTGACCTTGATAAGAGGGAAATATTTCTCTCCATCCTTTGGAGGTCTAACTGTTCCATGAACAGTATCTCCAGTTTTCAATCCGAAAAGTTTAATTTGAGATTGAGAAACATAAATATCATCAGGCGATGATAGATAGTTATAATCCGATGATCTTAAAAAACCATATCCATCTTGCATTATCTCTAAAACTCCTTCAGACTCAATTATACCATCAAATTCAAAGTCAGGCTCTTTATATCTATTTCTGTTGTCTTTGTTGAAGTTTTTGTTTTGATGATTTTTATTACCACCATTTTTGTACCTATTCTCTCTATAATTATTTTTGGCAACCTTTGATTCGGGTTTTATATCATTTGATTTTTCTTCACTTGCATTGCCAATAATTTTGTCAATGATATCTTGTTTTTTTAGACCTTTTAGTTCTTTAATGCCAATCTGTTCAGCAATTTCAATAAGCTCGGCTATCTTTTTAGCCTTAAGCATCTTAATATCGTACATATTTATGTTTGGTTTTGATTTGAAATGTTAATAGAAAAATACTTCTTGGTAAGAAATAGTGCAACAAATTTACAAATTTATTTTTAATTTGATAAAATATCTTTAATTGCTAATAATGTCAAGGTATTTTGTTGAGTTTTCGTATGATGGTTCAGACTACCATGGTCTTCAAAAACAGCCCAATTCTGTTACCATTCAAGAGGTTATTGAAGATAATTTTGAAAAGTTTATTGGTTGTGAAATAAACCTTGTTCTTGCTGGAAGAACTGATGCAGGAGTTCACGCAAAGCAAATGTATGCTCACTTTGATGTTGAAAAGGATTTTCAAAAAGATATCTTTTGTAAAAGATTAAACACTATGTTGCCAAAAGATATATGTATAGAATCAATTAATCTTGTCTCTAAAGAAGCTCATGCTAGGTTTGATGCAGTATCAAGATCTTATGAGTATGTTATATCTAATGAAAAAAATCCTTTTAAAAATAAGTTTACTTATTACTTTAAAGATCATCTTGATCTGGAGAAAATGAATGAATGTTGTCATGATTTATTAAATCATAAAGATTTTAAGTGTTTTTCTAAATCAAATACAGATGTTAAAACATATATTTGTGATATTACATCTGCTCAATGGAAAGAGGTAAATAATGAATTTAGGTTCAATATTACTGCAGATAGATTCTTGAGAAATATGGTTCGTTCAATTGTAGGTACTATGATTGACGTTGGAAGATCAAGAATTTCTCAAGAAAGTTTTAAAAAAATTCTTAAATCTAGAAGTAGGAGTGAGGCAGGTTTTTCTGTTCCAGCTTCTGGTTTGAGCTTATTAAAGATTAAGTATAATAATATTTTTATAAAGAGTTGGAAAAAGTAAAGGGTAAAATTTTTGACATAAATCTTTTTAATAAATTATTGATTTTTGTAAAACCCTACAATATATCATTCTATGGAGTATTGTTATCCGCAATTATAATTTCTCTTCTTTCAACTCTAACTCCTTACCTGCTTAAAATAGTAGTTGATGATTATATTCTTCCAAAAAATTATGATGGAATGCAAACTATAATAATGATTATGGTAGGAGTGTTATTTCTCGAAGTCATTTTTATGTATCTATTTGCTTACTATGCTAATTGGCTAGGTCAAAAAGTCATCAAGGATTTACGGGTAAATGTTTTTGAAAAAATTATAAAATTTAAAATGTCTTTCTTCGATAAAAACGCTGTTGGAAGGCTTGTAACAAGAACTGTTAATGATATAGAGACTATTGCAAGTATTTTTTCACAGGGATTATTTATGATCATTGCAGATATTCTTAAAATGCTTACGGTATTAATTGTAATGGTTATAATAAGTTGGGAGTTAACGCTTGTCGTTATATCTATTTTTCCATTACTTATTTATGCTACTAGAGTCTTTCAAAAAACAATGAAAGTTGCATTTGAAAAAGTTAGAAAAGAGGTAGCAAACTTAAATTCTTTTGTACAAGAGAGAATTAGTGGAATTAAAATTGTTCAAATTTTCAGCAGAGAAGAAGTTGAAATAAATAATTTTCAAAAAATAAATATCAGACACAGAGATGCATGGTTAAGAACAGTATGGATCAATTCCATTTTTTTTCCTATTGCTGAAATTTCTACTTCAATATGTATTGGTCTTTTGGTATGGTATGGTGGTTTTAACAATATAAATGGAAATAATATTTCTCTTGGAACATTATTCCTGTTTATTTCAATGTCAGGTCTACTTTTTAGACCACTTAGACAAATTGCAGATAGATTTAATACTCTTCAAATGGGAATGGTTTCTACAGAGAGAATTTTTAAAATTTTAGAGGATAATTCACATATTAAAGATGAGGGGGTTATATACAAAAAGAAATTTAAGGGAATGATAGAATTTAAAGATGTAACCTTTTCTTACGTTAAAAATGAGGTAGTAATTAATAATATTTCATTTAAAATAAATCCTGGAGAGACTTTTGCAATAGTTGGACCAACTGGTGCTGGAAAAACAACTATAACTAATTTAATTACTAGATTTTATGAGCATGAAGAGGGTAAGGTCTTACTCGATGGATATAATATAAATGATTTTGAACTAAAAAATATTAGAGATCAGGTTGGAATTATACTTCAAGATGTATTTCTTTTTGCAGATACAATATTTAATAACATCGCCTTATACAATGATAAAATATCATTAGAGGATGTTCAGAATGCAGCTAAAGAGCTAGAAATACATGACTTTATAAATTCTCTACCAAATGGGTATGATTTCAAAGTAAGTGAAAGAGGTAGTAGTTTGTCATCCGGTCAAAAACAACTCATAGCTTTCCTGAGAGTATTAGTTAATAATCCAGATATTTTAATTTTAGATGAAGCTACTTCATCGATTGATTCTTATTCTGAAGACTTAATAAAAAATGCAACCAAAAAAATTACAGAAGGAAAAACATCAATAATTATTGCTCATAGACTTTCAACCATCGAATCTGCAGATAAAATCATATACATGGAAAATGGTAAAATATTAGAACAAGGAAATCATAAAGAGCTACTAAACATTGAAAATGGTAATTTTAAGAAGCTTTATCAAGAACAACTTTTAGAGGAAGAATTAATTTAACTTATTAAATAAAGCTAAACACTCCTTTGCCTCTATAATATCATGTACTCTTAGGACATCTGCGCCTTTATTTAAAGCTATAGTATTCAATACAGATGTGCCATTAAGTGCTTTGTCAGGTCCTATATTCAGAAATTTATATATCATAGATTTTCTAGATATACCAGCTAATAAAGGTTTTTTAAATTCTTTAAATTTCCCTAAGTTGCTTAAAATCTCAAAATTATGATCAATGGTCTTTCCAAAACCAAATCCAGGATCAATAATTATATTTTTGATGTTGATACTCTCGAGTTCTTCAATCTTTGAATCCAAATAATTAGAGATTGAATCTACTACACTATTATAAGTAGGTTTTTTTTGCATATTAAAAGGATCTCCTTTCATATGCATAATTACATAACCTGCATTATAATCTTTCACAACATCAATTAATTTAGAATCGTATTTTCCTGAGCTTATATCATTTATTATTGCAAAGCCATTATTTAGTGCAAATTCGGCAACTTCTGAATTATAGGTGTCTATAGAAAATAGTACATCATTAAAGTTTTTAGAAAACTCAATTATATATTTTGATGTTAACTTTAATTCATCTTCTCCTTTAATAATCTTAGAGCCAGGTTTAGAGCTCACAGCTCCTACATCAATTATATCAACACCTTGATTAATCATCTCAGAAACTCGAGAAACAGCCTTATCTAAAGAATTATATCTCCCACCATCATAAAAAGAATCATCGGAAATATTGAGGATACCCATAATTTTTTGAGTATTAAAATTTATTATTTTCCCGTTACAATTTAAAGTCATATTTTTAAGCTTCTTTTCCAAAATTATATTAAAATCTAATATGGGAGATACAAAGTTGCAATATCAAAAAATAATAAATAAATCAAGAAAGATATTTGAAGATAAAAATAGTGACTATGGATCTTCTTGGAGAATTTTAAGAGTAATCTCATTAGTAGATCAAATACACATTAAGGCACAAAGAATTAGAAACCTTCAAAACAATATATCAAATAAAATTGATGAAGGTCAAACATCAGAATTTTATGGTATTATTAATTATTCAATAATGGGACTTATACAGCTTGACATTGGAGTTGTTGATGAGCCAGATTTAAAACTTCATGATATTTTTGAATTGTATGATAAAAAAGTCTCTGAAACTTTTGAACTAATGATTGCTAAAAATCATGATTATGGAGAAGCATGGAGAGACATGGAAGTAATAAGCTTGACAGATCTTATTATTCAAAAAATATTTAGAATGAAAAGTATTTTAAAAAATGATGGTAAAACATCTGTAAGTGAAGGAATAGATGCTAATTTTCAAGATATTTTGAATTATTCAGTGTTTGCTCAAATTTTACTAAAAGAATAAACTTTATGAATCAAAAAATAGTTATTGGTAATTGGAAAAATTATTTGAATTATGAAGAATCAATTTCTCTTTCAAAAGCAATATCTAATATTGATGTCTCTAATAAAATAAGGTTAATGATTTCTCCTAATCACCTATATCTAAAAGAAGTTAATGAAATTCTTTTAAAAACTAATATTGAAGTAATAGCTCAAAATTTAACGTCCTCAAAATCAACCTCAGATACAGGTGGGATAACAGCGGTAAATCTTAGAAATTTAAATGTTAATAGATCTATAATTGCTCATTCAGAAGCAAGAATTAGACAGAAAAACCCTCAGGATGTTCTAAATGAAATTATTCCAATGGGCTTTCAATTTGTATTATGTTTTGAAAAAATAGATCAAATACCATTTGATTTATTAAGTAATGATTTTGAAATAATACTTGCTTATGAGCCTGTCTGGGCAATAGGAACTGGTGAAACTGCATCAATTGATCACATTAATGAAATTCATGAACAGGTAAAATCAAAACTTACAGAATTAGAACTTAACGCACCTGTTTTATACGGTGGTAGTGTAAACCCATCTAACTCAAAAGACATTTTAGATTCTGAATTTGTAGATGGAGTTTTAGTCGGAGGAGCATCAACTAAAATAGATCAGTTAGTGGGAATTCTTAATTCTATTTAACATTAATTTGTGAATCAGCCTTTTCTTATAAACTTATATTTGCAATGTGATGTTGAAAAGAACATTTATAACTTTATTATCAATTATGACTCTAACACTGAATTCTCAGACTTCTACAGATAATTCTATACACCAATTTAAAGTTGCTGATATTTACGGCAATATTTATGATTTTTCTCAATTAAAGGGAAAAAAAGTTATGATTGTAAATACTGCTTCAAAATGTGGATTAACATATCAGTATGAAGCTTTACAAAAACTTTACTCTCAATACAAGGATCTAAACTTCGTTATTATTGGTTTTCCTTCTAATGACTTTTTATGGCAAGAACCAGGTTCTAATGATGAAATTATTGATTTCTGTGAGCAGAATTACGGTGTAACCTTTCCAATGATGAGTAAAATAACAGTTAAAGGAACAAAAAAACATCCCATTTATCAGTTTTTAACTCAAAAATCTAAGAACAATTTTAGAGACTCTAGGGTCACATGGAATTTTCAAAAGTACCTTATAAATAAAGAAGGTATAATTGAAAAAATTATTTCTCCAAGGACTAGACCAGATTCTGAAGAAATTGTATCTTGGATAACTGATGTCGACTAGAAAAAAATTCCCTACAAGATGTGTTCACGAAGGTGAAATTAAAGATACTATGTACCAAGGTATAGTGTCGCCATTGTTTATGTCAACTACATACCCATGGTTTGGAGGTGATGCTGAAAAAAAACCTTACCCTCGATATTTTAATACCCCAAATCAAGAATTTTTATCTAAAAAAATAGCATCTTTAGAGAATGGTGAAAAGGCTCTGATATTTACTTCAGGAATGGCTGCAATTAGCACATCAATTATGGCTAATGTCAGAAGTGGAGACCATGTAATCTTTCAAGAGGATCTTTATGGAGGTACTAGAAACTTCATTAAAACAGAATTTGATAAATATGGCATTGAATATTCTTTCACTAAGGGCCTTCAATCTGAAGATTTTAAAAATGAAATAAAGGATAATACTGTTGGAATATATATTGAAACACCTAGTAATCCACTCCTTAAGATTGTTGATTTAAAATCTGTTTCTTCAATTGCAAAAGAAAATTCAATTTGGACTATGATAGATAACACTTTTGCAAGTCCTGTAAATCAGAACCCTATTGATAATGGAATAGATATTGTAATTCATAGTGCTACAAAATATCTTGGAGGTCATAGTGATATTTCTGCAGGTGCAGTGGTAAGCACTGAGGAAAATATTAATCTGATTTTGAATTCTGCTAAAAATTTTGGTGGAAATCTAAGTGATTATACTGTTTGGCTATTAGAAAGAAGTATGAAAACTTTATTTATAAGAGTCAGAGAGCAAACTAATAATGCAAAATTACTAGCAAAAATGTTAGATGAAAATTCTAATATTTCCAAGGTCTATTACCCAGGGTTAGAATCACATCCTTCACATGAAATTGCAAAGAATCAAATGAAAGACTTTGGAGCAATGATGTCCTTCGATTTGAATAAAAATATTGATGTGTATAAATTTCTAAAAAATCTAAAGGTTATTAAACCAGGAATGAGTTTAGCAGGTGTAGAGACTACTGTTAATTTTCCTATGAAAACTTCCCACGGTCTTCTTACACAGGATGAGAGAGATAACCAAGGGATTGGAAATAAATTAATTAGGTTGTCTGTTGGTATTGAATCTTTCGAAGATCTTTATAATGATCTTGACCAAGCAATTAAAAACTCTTTACAATGAAACTAGATATTCTAGCATTCGGTGCCCACCCAGATGATGTTGAAATGGGTTGTGGTGGTACAATTGCAAAATCCACTTCTCTAGGAAAAAAAGTAGGTATTATTGATTTAACTAGAGGTGAGCTTGGTACAAATGGAACTGTTGAAATAAGAGATAAAGAAGCGAGTGAAGCTTCAAAAATATTAGGTGTTTCTTTTCGTATGAATCTTGAATTTGAGGATGGATTTATTTTTAATAATAAAGAGTGTCAAATTCGAATAGTAGAAATTATTAGGCACTACAAGCCAGATATCATTTTATCCAATACTCAAATTGATCGTCACTCTGACCATGGTAAAGCATCTGACTTAATATATGATGCTTCTTTTATAAGTGGTCTTTCAAAGCTTGAAACATCTTTTGATGGGAATAGTCAAGACCCATGGAGGCCAAAAATTAATCTTAATTATCAGCAGTGGAATGACTTTAAGCCTGATGTATTAATTGATATTTCAAATTTTATGGATTCAAAGATTAATTCAATTTTAGCATATAAGAGTCAAGTTATTAAAGACGGAAGCACAACATCAACTAAAATCAATTCTAAAAACTTTATTGAGAGTATTTCATATAGATCAAAAAATTATGGCAGGCTCATAGATGTTGAGTATGCGGAGGCCTTTCAGTCAAGAAGAAATATAGCTGTAAGTAATCTGTCTGATCTTATATAATTTTTAAAAAATTCTTTATTATATTTTTTAAATCACCTATTTTTGCTCTTCAATATGGTGGTTGTAGTTCAGTTGGTTAGAACGCCTGATTGTGGTTCAGGAGGTCGCCGGTTCGAATCCGGTCTTCCACCCTTTTTTATAAATTTTTATAGTAAATAATTTTACCCTTCTAATGAAGGGTTTTTTATTTAATTAAAAATTTAATCTATCCTGGTGGTCCATCTCCGTAAATATGAGTATCATTTTTTATTTCCAAAAAAATTACTTCCCATATTTAATAATTCAATCTAATACAATTTTGTCATCCATATTAGCTATCTCCCAAGCAGTATGGAATATCAATTTAGTTCTTTTTGTTAAAAGATCATATCTAATTTTATCAGCAGTATCAGTAGGCATATGATAATCTTCATGTGTACCACTAAAATAAAAAATTACAGGAATATTATTCTTAGCAAAATTATAATGATCACTTCTAAAATAGAATCTATTTGGATCGTCCCACGCATTAAATCTATAATCTAATTCAAGGTTAACCGTCTCCTTATTCACTTTTTCTGATGTTTCATGGAGCATAGAGCTCAATCTATCTGTACCAATTAAATAAACATAATTATCATTATCTGAATCTCTTGTTGGATCAGTCCTTCCAATCATATCAATATTTAAATTAGTTATTGTTTCCTCGAGTGGATAAAGAGGATTATTCGTATAATATTCTGATCCAAGCAGACCCTTTTCTTCCGCTGAAACATGCAGAATAACAATTGATCTTTTAGGTCTATATCCGTCTAAAGCTGCCAACTTAAATGCTTGAGCAATCTCTAAAAGAGCCATAGAACCAGAACCATCATCATCCGCTCCATTAAAAATATCTTCACCTTCTACACCAACATGATCAAGGTGAGCTGTAAGAACAATATATTCATTAGGGTAAATAGAACCCTCAATAATTGACGCAACATTTATTGAATTTATTTTATCTCCACCAGTCCTTACTCCAGCAATTCTAGCATATCTTCTTACTTTTTCCATCTCTCCGTTCTGCATAAAAGTTCTTATCGAATCAGGAACTTTATCTGGCAAAGAAATCCTTTGAGGTGTTGTTACTACCATTTTTTGAAAATAATTTTCAGTACCCTTTGCTGGCTTAATATCATTTTTTAAGTAAAAGTCTCTAATGAATTCCACAGCTAATATTTCCCCTCTAGTTCCAGCTTCTCTCCCCTCAAAACTATCAGATGCATATACATATATAAGGGATTTTAATTCTTCAGATGTAATAGTCTCAGCATATTTATTTGAAATATCTTGCGAGAATACATTTGATATAGATATAAGTAGAACAATTAACTTAAACTTTTTCATAGTAATTTTTTTTGGTTTTTATTTCATTTTCTATGCCATCCCATAAGGATATTCTGGAAAGAAGGGCTTTCTCTGAAATTGATTTGGCTTCTGATATTTTTTCTTCATCATTATTGCACAAATATCTGAGCATTTCCATAGACATAGGTCCATGCATATCACCATCAACTTCAATATGACGTTTAAAGTAGTAAATTAATTTATTCAATTCGTTGTTTTTTGAATTTATTCCCTCCAAAAGAGGCATAAACATATCAGGAATAAGATCTTCTCTCCCAAAAGTAAATACAGCAGCCACTTCATGAATTTTACCTTTATTAATTACTGAAAATGTAAATTTTAAAAAATCTTTTACATAGTCCTTTATTTCAAGTTTTTCTATATCATTATGGATTGTATCTAATGAGTTCAATGAGTTAATGTTCTTTAATATAATATCAGTTTTAACACCAAATGATTCAATTGAATCTAAATACATTTCAAAATGTGACATAGGTTTACCATCTTCATTTTCATCTGTTTCCTCGCCAGCAACAATTTCGTTAATAAGCTTAGCAGTAGAAGTATTTTTGCTTGGATACCATGGAATGGAAGTAGTGGTTAAATTAATTTGTAAAAATTTCAATAATGACATAAAGTCCCATACAGCATACACATGAGCATTTGTAAAAATTTTAAGATCATCAACACTTTCAATAGAATCATATAGGGAATGGTTTCTTAATTTATTTTTTAGTGGTTCAAGATTTTCAGCAATATTATTCATATAAATATTTTGGGCTCAAATATAAATAATAATTAAATTCATAAAATGCAGGAAATATTATTGTTTCTTATATCATCATTAGCTCTGACCCTGATGCCAGGTCCAGATATCTTATTTGTGGTTAATCAAAGCCTAGATAAGAAGAAAAATGGAATAATAACCTCTTTAGGCTTATGTACAGGATTAATATTTCATACAATGTTTCTAGTTTTTGGGCTTTCGGCATTAATTGAGAGTAACAATGATATAATTACTTTTTTAAAATATTTTGGAACTATGTATCTCTTCTATCTAGCTTATTTAGAGATAAAGTCAGAAAATAAAGTTAATACGAACTTGAATAGTAAACTGTTTCTAAGAGGTCTCTATATGAATCTTATAAATCCTAAAGTTTTAATCTTTTTTGTTGCTTATTTTCCAAATTTTTTATTCTCAGATACATTAAAAATTTCAAATCAATTTTTATTGTTAGGGTTTGTTTTTATATTTCAAGCACTACTTGTTTTTATTTCTGTCTCATTAATATCTAATAAACTGATAAAGTATATAAGTATGGATGCGAAAAATATTTCGCTTAAGTACTTTAAATCTTTGATTTTTATAATAATAGGTCTGCTAATACTTATATAAATCTTACTTGATTTAAATTTGTATATTTGCATGCAATTAGTTTATAATTAATTGCTTATGTCTAAATCAAAATTTGTAGGTGAAGGTCTAACATACGATGATGTACTTCTTGTCCCTGCTTACTCAGAAATTCTTCCATCAGAAGTTTCCCTAAAAACAAAATTCAGTAGAAATATTAACATAAATATTCCGATAGTTTCTGCTGCAATGGATACAGTTACTGAAAGTAAAATGGCTATTGCAATTGCTAGTGAAGGCGGAATAGGTGTAATTCATAAAAATCTTTCTATCGATGATCAATGCAACGAAGTAAGACTAGTAAAAAGAGCTGAATCAGGTATGATTATTGATCCAGTCACTCTTACGAAAGATTCTCTGGTTATAGATGCAAAGAATAATATGAAAAAATATAAAATTGGAGGAATTCCAATTGTATCTAATTCCGGTATTTTATTAGGAATAGTAACTAATCGTGATTTAAGATTTGAAAAAGATGAGTCTAAGAAATTGTCTGAAGTAATGACTAGTAAAAAATTAGTTACTGCTAGCATTGGCACTTCATTATCGCAAGCTGAAGAAATTTTACAAACTCATAAAATTGAAAAATTACCTGTTGTTGATTCAAAAGGAAAATTAATGGGTCTTATTACTTTTAGAGACATAAATAAACATTCAGAAAAACCAATTTCAAATAAAGATAAACTTGGAAGATTAATGGTTGCTGCTGCAATTGGTACTGATAATGATTATAAAAAAAGAGCAAAAAAACTAGTTGAAAGCGGAGTTGATGCTATTGTAGTTGATACAGCTCATGCACATTCAAGTAGAGTAGGGGATGTTCTCAAAAATCTTAAGGATCTATTTCCTGAAACTGATATTGTTGTTGGAAATATTGCCACTGGTGAGGCTGCTATCTATCTAAAAGAAAATGGTGCTGATGCAATTAAAGTTGGGATTGGACCAGGTTCAATATGTACTACAAGAGTTGTAGCTGGAGTTGGATATCCGCAGTTATCAGCAATTATAAGCGTCTCAGAAGCATTAAAAAACTCACCAATTCCTTTGATTGCAGATGGTGGAGTAAAGTATACAGGAGATATTGTTAAAGCAATAGCTGCTGGTGCAGACACTGTAATGTTAGGGTCTCTTTTAGCTGGTACCGAAGAGTCTCCTGGTGAAACTCTAATTTATGAGGGTAGAAAGTTTAAAACTTATAGAGGGATGGGATCTGTAGAGGCTATGCAAAAGGGTAGTAAGGATAGATACTTCCAATCAGATCAGTCTGACAATAAAAAATTAGTACCTGAAGGAATTGTAGGGAGAGTCCCTTACAAAGGTCTGCTTAATGAAAGTATTCATCAGTTTGTTGGAGGTTTAAAATCTGGAATGGGTTATTGTGGGTCTATGGACATTGAAACACTCAAAGGATCATCTAAATTTGTTAAAATTACAGGATCTGGAATTAGGGAAAGTCATCCTCACAATGTATCAATTACTAAGGAGGCCCCTAATTATAGTCCTCCTAAACTATAACAATTGAAAAAACACCCTTTATTTATATCTATATCTTTATTAATATTTAGTTGTTCAAATATTAATAATGATAATTCTAATGACTTAATTGCAAGGGCAGGTGAAAATTTTTTATATCAAAACGAATTGCCTTCGTTTTCATCTCAGCAAGATAGCCTTATTAGATATAAAAATTTTATTGAATTATGGGCTAAGGAAAAACTTTTATATGACTTATCTTTAACAAATCTGTCGCAATCAAAAAAGAATGAACTTGATTTATTAATAGAAAAATTTAAAATTGATTTATATATAAATTCATACAAGGACTTAATTGTCAACTCCAGAATTGACTCAATTGTCACTGATGAAGAAATTGAATCCTTTTATAATACTAACATTGATAACTTTACTCTAAATGAAACTCTTCTAAAATATAGATATTTAAAAGTTCCAAGTGATAATATTAACATAAATAGAATAAGAAGGTATATTCAAAGGCTGAGTAACAATGATAGAATTTTTCTTGATTCACTTAATTTTCAATTTGCAGAGTTAAAAATAAATGATTCATTATGGTTTACTGAGAGAGATGTTATTTCATCTATTGAATTTATAAATCAAAATAATAAAACTAATTTTATGAGAGTCAATAGACTTTATGAAATTAAAGATGGTCAATATATTAATTACTTCATTGTCAAGGATTTGCTAAAATCAGGAAATATTCCACCATTATCTTATCTTTATGATAGAATTAAGTTGAATATTATCAATCAAAGAAAAATTGATTTAATTCAAAATATTAATATAGAAATTCTAAATGATGCTCTTAAATCAAGTAAATATGAGATATATAAATAGTTTGTTTTTAGTTCTTTTATTTCAATTTTCTTATTCACAAGAAAAAATAAAAGTTGATGGAATCTCTTCAGTTGTTGGTGACTTTATTATTCTTGATTCAGATATAGATAGAGTAATAATTGATATGCAGTCTCAAGGTTTATCCACAGCTGGTATTTCAAAGTGTCAATTATTGGGTAAACTAATGGAAGATAAATTGTATGCTCACCATGCTGTTCAAGATAGTTTAGAATTATCCGATAATGAGATATACGACTATGTTGATAGACAAATTGAATATTTTACAGAACAACTAGGAGGTATTGATAAAGTCCTTGAGTTTTATAAAAAAAGGGATGAGATTTCATTTAGAGACGAGTTGTTTGAAATAAATAAGACACAACGATTATCAGAGATGATGCAGCAAAAAATTGTTGAAAAAGTTGAAATTACTCCTGAAGAAGTTAGACAATTTTTTAATGAAATTCCAAGAATAGATCTTCCAATATTCGGAACAGAATTAGAAATTGCACAAATTGTTGTCGAACCAAAAGTATCAGAGGAAGAGAACCAAAGAATAATTGATCAGTTAAAGTTATTTAGAGAGGATATTTTAGAAGGTGGAATGAGTTTTGCCTCTAAAGCACTTTTATATTCACAAGATCCTGGTTCAAGAAGTAAGGGAGGGAAATATACTTTAAACAGAAAAAAGCCAAGAATGGTAAAAGAATTTAGAGATGTTGCTTTTAGTCTTCAAGAGGGTGAAATATCACAACCATTTAAATCAGACTTTGGCTGGCACATTGTAACTGTAGATAAAATTAGAGGGCAAGAAATTGACGTCAGACATATTCTGCTAATACCAAATATCTCACAAGATGAATTAAAAAGTGCTAAAGAAAAAATTGAAAAATTAAGAGAAAGAATATCTAATGAAGAGATCACTTTCTCAGATGCAGCTCTTCAGTTCTCAGATGAAAGAGAAACTAGATTAAATGGCGGTGTTTTAATTAATCCAAGCACTAATGATACCAGGTTTGAATTAACTAAAATGGATCCTCTTTTATATTCACAAGTAAAAGATTTAATGGATGATGAGATGAGTATGCCTTTATTAGATAATTCAGATAATACAGTGCAAAAGTATAAGATTTTGAAAGTAACAAATCGATTTGATGAGCATGTTGCAGATTTCTCAAAAGATTATGTCAAAATAAAGGAATTAGCTCTTACTGAAAAACAACTTAGAGCTGTTAAAAGGTGGATGCAAGACAAAATAAAGGATACCTACATAAACCTTAACTCTGATATAAATTATTGTGATTTTGTATATAACTGGAAAAAAGAATAGTTATTTAAAATATTTCATTGGGACAATAAGCATTCCAAAACATTCACCACCATCCTTTTTAATATTTTTATGATGAATTTTATGCGCCCTTCTTATACCCCTTGCATATTTATTATCGATATTTCTAAAAATTTTAAATCTTTGATGAATAAAAATGTCATGTACGATAAAATATGCTAGACCATAAAGGCCAATTCCAATTGCAATTGGCAAACCAAGCCAAAAGCCTTGACCCCATAAAATCACAAATGAAACACTTAAAAATGCATAAAAGAAGAAGAAAAGGTCATTTCTCTCAAACCATGAGTTATGATCTTTTTTGTGATGATCTTTGTGAAGAACCCATAAAGGTCCATGCATAATGTACTTATGGTTAAACCAAGCGGTAAACTCTGTTATTAAAAAGGTTGCTATTAAAGTAAAAATCCAAATTACTATATCCATTGTATCAAATTTAGTTGATATTTAATGTAAGATCTAACAATAACCGCAAACTTTTGATAATTATGAATCCTTACTCTATTTTTAACAATATTTTCAGATGAAGTTCTCTTTAATTTTTTTAGCAGTTTATTATAGTATCTATATGCAATGTAAACCGCAAATTTTGAGTTTTTAGGAAGTTTTGCAATTCCATTTATAGCATTCTTAAAATCTACTTCTATTTCTTTGATAATCTCTAATTTTGAATTTTCATCAAATCTGTCCATATCAATATTTGGAAAGTAAACTCTTTTTAAAATATTGGAATCATCTCTCAAATCTCTTAAAAAATTAACTTTTTGAAACGCTGAGCCAAGTGATATTGCATATTCACTCAGATCTCGGTATAAATCATCTGACCCGTTGACAAAAACTTTTAAACACATCAATCCAACTACATCAGCAGAACCATATATATATTTTTTATATTCTTCAACAGAATTATATTCCTTTTTGTCAAGGTCCATTTTCATACTATCAAGAAATGAAATAATTAAATTTTTTGGAATTGAGTATTTGTTTACTGTAAATTGAAAAGAGTTCAAAATAGGATTTAAACTTATTTTATTGTCAATACTTCTCCAAAGTTCAGACTCAAAATCATCTAATAGCTGTTTTTTAGGATAATCATGAAATGTGTCTACAATTTCATCTGCAAGTCTAACAAAGCCATAAATATTAAATATATCTTGTCTAATTTTTTTTGATAAAAGACTACTTGAAAAGTAAAAAGAAGTACTATATCTCTTAATTACCAATTTACTTGTTTCTTTTGAGACACTATCAAATATAGATTTCATAATGTAAAAATACGTAAAATGAGTAAATCAATTCATATCTTTGAAATATGGAAAAAACTTTACTTTATCATTATACATCTCTTTCACATCTTATTGAAATATTCAAAGTGGGCAAAGTCCTTACATCTCAAACTGAAAAAATGCTAAAGGTCAAAAAACCTGGTTTATGGTTTTCTACAAATTCTGAATGGGAATATTCTGCTTTCAAAAGATTTAATGATGGAAAAAAAGAGTTTGACCTGAATTCTCCTGAAGATTTTGAAAAGTATATTGGTTGTGCCAGATTAATTACAAATCTTAACTCACTATTCGTAACATTTGCTAAATACAAACACAAATCAAAAGTTAACCCTCTTTTATGGGATAAGATGGCTGAAATAGGTAGGTCAAAAGGTGCAGATCCAAGCCAATGGTATGCTACATTTAGTCCTATGAGTATTAATAATCTTGATATAGAAGTTTATGAGAATGGAGAATGGCTTAGTTTAAAAAAAGGAGATGAAGAGTTTGACTCTGAATTATTTAATAGAAATCTTGAAAAGACATTTGTATATAAAAAGGGTAAGGAAATGGAAGAGAAAATGATGAGTGAAGTCGCAAAGCAAAAAGATAATATTGAGGAGAAAGTAGAGGAAGTAGTTCAGCAGGAAGTAGTTGAGGAGAAAGTAGAGGAAGTAGTTCAGCAGCAAAAAGTAGAGGAGAAAGTAGAAGAAGT
>CACEJV010000016.1:0-16909 GCA_902559905.1 uncultured Bacteroidota bacterium
AAATGATAAAATAACTTTTCGTAGCATTTGTAATCATAATGAATTTATTAAAACACTTCAGACTCTCCCATTCAAGGAAGAAATAATTAACGTTATCTCATCTACTGTTTCAACAAACTATGATGATATAATTGAGTCAAATTTTAAAAATTCCAATTATTTCAAATTGTCCAATAAAAATTTAAAACTACCTTTTCAAAATAACTACAAGACATTAAATTCATTAGGTCAAGATAGATTAGCTCTAGTTTCATCTGCAGTATTTAATTACCCTAATTCTAACACTTTAATTATAGATGTTGGTACGTGTATAACCTATGATTTCGTAGATTGCAAAAACGTATATTATGGTGGTGCTATATCTCCTGGCATTAAATTAAGGTATTTAAGCTTAAATGAACATACTTCAAATCTTCCACTATTGGAATTTAAAGAAATTGATACATTTATTGGAACAAATACAGAAGATTCAATACATTCTGGTGTATATAATGGTGTTATTGCGGAAATAAATGATCATATTGAAAAGCTTTGTTCTAATTATACTGACCTAAACGTAGTTATAACTGGTGGATCCTCAAAGTTTTTGTTAAATAGGATAAAAAATGCAATATTTGCTGACCAAGATTTTCTTGCAATTGGTCTAAACTATATTATTAATTATAATGAGAACTTATAGAAGCCATATTTTTACCTTCATAATTATTTTTTTTAATTGCTATGCTTTTTCTCAAAATACTGGTTCACCATATTCTTTAAATGAATTAGGAGAAATTAATTTTCTTGGAAACGTATCAAATATTTCAATGGGTGGAGTTGATTCATTAATTGATTCAATTGAATTCAATATAAATAATCCCTCGTCCCTAGCAAAACTTCAACTTACAAATTATCATGTTGGAACATTTTATAAATCTTCATCTATATCAAATAATTTAAATACTGATAAATTTAACTCTGCGAATATTAATTATATAGCTATTGGTATACCAACAAAAAAATTTGGCTTTGGGTTTGGGGTTCTACCTTATTCATCTGTAGGATTTAACTTACAAACTTCGGATGATTATAATTCTAATAACACACTAATTTCAAGATTATTTGCTGCTGATGGCAATTTAAATAGAGTATTTTTTTCCTTAGGGATACCATTATTTAAATTCTTTTCTGTAGGGGGATCCTTAAATTATAATTTTGGAAAATTTTCTTATGAAAAATATAATCAGTACGATAATATTAACTATGGTCTATATTCAAATAGTAGTTCAGAAATTACAGGTTTTAATTATATAATTTCATCAAGCTTAATAATTCCATTAAAAAATGATTTAAAAGCTAGTTTTACATTTAATTACCATCCATCTTCTAAATTAAACTCTTATAATGTTGAATCTCATTATACTTCGACATCTTCTACCATTAACCTAGAAACACTTGGAGACTTTATTGATGTTGATCTTAGTTCAAGTGGCTTAGAAAATACTGATCTTATTATTTCTGACAGATCGATTTATTCTTTTGGTTTGGAAAAGAAGAATAAATGGTTTTTAGGTATTCAATATGAAGATAAATTGTCTTCAAGTTTTGAAAATAAATTCTTAAGTATAGATAATATTTCTTATCGTGACTCAAGAGTGTTTTCAATAGGAGCACATTATATTCCAGATGCCTCATCTTTAACTAGTTATTGGAAAAGGGTCAAATATAGGTTCGGCATTAGAAATGAAGAAAAAAGTATTTTATTAAATAATTTGCCTGTAAATCAATTTAGTTTAAATTTGGGACTTGGTTTACCTCTTTCAGGGTTTTCGAGAGCCAATCTTGGCCTTGAGTACGGTAATGTTGAAGACGAGAACAAATCATTAAAAGAAAACTATTTTAGTATAAGATTAGGTTTGTCGTTGAATGATATTTGGTTTATCAAAAGAAAGTTTAATTAACTCTTTTTTAAGATATAAAAGATTATATATAGTTAAATTTAAATTATGAATTACGTAAAGTTTTTTAAAAGTTTAGTTTTTCTAGTTGTTACCTCCCAATCTTTCACCCAGCTAAGCTCTAATGAATGTATGGAGCAACTTTCAATATTTGCAGAATCTGCAAAGATCAAAAATTATGAAGCAGCCTATGAACCATGGAAGTCTGTCCTCGATAATTGTCCTAAACTAAACGTTGCCACTTATCAATTTGGAGAAAGAATTTTGAAGGATTTTATTTCAAAAACTTCTAATGAAGAAAGCAAAGAAAAATATGTTAATGAACTAATCAACCTTTATGATGCATGGGCTGATAATTTTCCTACTAGAAAAGGCATTAATCAAGTAGGTAAAATATTTAGTAGCAAAGGCCAAGCAATGTTAGATAATGGTATTAAAGATCAAGCTCTTATATATGAAACCTTTGAATATGCATATAAAAATGACTCTTCAAGTTTCACAAATCCAAAATCCCTCGCATATTATTTTATAACCGCATATAATTTATATAAATCAGGTTCTAATATTTCCCTCGAAGATTTATTTGAGAAATACGAAGAGCTTACTGAAAAGTTCCAACTCTTGCAAATAAATATTTCAAGAAATTTAGATAAAATTCTTAACAAAGAAGAATCTGGTATTGCATTATCCTCATCTGAAGCTAGAAATAAAAAAATTTATAATACTAACACAAATGCAGTCGGATCTTATTTGAAATTATTAGACCAGACAATTGCAAAAGAAGCTACTTGTGATATTTTAATACCATTATATACCAAGAATTTTGAAGAAAATAAAAATAATTCACTTTGGATTAGAAGAGCAGCTGGCAGATTAGACGGTAAAGATTGTTCTGATAGCCCTCTTTTCGTAACTCTGGTAGAACAACTTCATAGCCTTGAGCCATCTGCTGACTCAGCCTACTATCTTGGAATTTTAAATGATAAAAAAGGTAATTCAGAAGAAGCATTAAAATATTATCAAGAATCGGTTGCATTAGAATCAGATAATTATAAAAAGGCTAATATTTTGTATAAAATTGCAGTTAAGTCTAGAAATGCTGGTAGAAGAGTATCTGCTAGAGATTATGCTGAGCAAGCACTATCATATCAACCATCAATGGGTAAGGCTTACTTGTTAATTTCTAATTTATACGCAGACAGTGCCAACGGTTGTGGTGACTCTCAGTTTAACAAAAGAGCAGTTTTTTGGCTAGCTGCTCAAACAGCTAGAAAAGCTGGTAGAGTAGATGCATCTTTGAAGAAATTATCAGATAGAACAGCTGCTGCATTTCAAGGAAGAGCACCAACCAAAACAGATATATTTACAGAAGGTAATCAAGGATCAACAATTACATTTCCTTGTTGGATAAGAAGGAGTATAAAGGTTCCAAACCTTTGATCAATGAACTATAAAAATCTTGTTGTTATTTCTTTATTACTATCATGTAATACAGATGTTGACTTTGCTTTAGAATCCAATTCCTCATATAATAAAGTGCCTTTAAGTATTGCTCAAAATTTTTCTTTGATTTATTCAGATTCAACGATATTAAAGTCCTTGATTACAGGAGAAAAGCACTATGATTTTTCGAATGATGAACTAAATTATTCAGAGTTATACGATAACATAGAACTAATAATTTATGATGATAATAAAACTTCAAATATTAAATCAGATTATGCCATAATTTATAATTTACATAAGTTTATAGAGTTTAATGGAAATGTTAAGATTACTACAACTGATAATGAGATATTAGTTACAGATCAATTATTTTATGATACTGAAAATAATTGGCTTTTCACTGAACAAAAATTTGAGTATGCTGATAATACAAATAAAATTATTGGAAATAGACTTGACTCCAACAGAGACTTTACTGATTTGATAACAGGAGAGTTAAGAGGTTCAATAAACATATTAGATTAATGAGAAACTATTTAATATCTGAGATAATTTATTGGGTGATAGCTATAATATCTATATTTAGCGTTTTTGAAAATTGGAATATTGATAAAAATAGAGCATATATTTTTTTAGGATTCGCTATACTCTCTGTTTTTATGGCTTTGTTCAGACGATATTTTAGAATTAAGTATTCTAAAAAAAAAGATAGATGATAATTTTATTTAGCCTTCTTTCTTCTGCATTTTTCTCAGGAATGGAAATTGCTTATGTTTCATCTAATAGAGTAAATCTTGAAATTGAAAAAAATCAATCAGGATTAATTCCAAAAATACTTTCTATAATTACACAGAATCCTTCAAGATTCATTGCTACAATGCTTATTGGAAATAATTTTGCTTTAGTGATCTATGGTATATTTATGGGGCAATTTATCTTTGATAATATGCCTTATATTAACCTTGCATCGCTAAATGAATTATCAGCATTATTAATCCAAACTACTATATCTACTTTTGTGATTTTGATTGCAGCAGAATTCATTCCAAAAGTAATTTTTCAGATTTATTCTAATCTTTTTATGAAAATTTTTGCTGTCCCAGCTTATATTTTTTATCAGTTATTTTATCCTATTACTAGTTTAGTAACAATTATCTCTAGTTTTATTTTAAAAAGATTTTTTAAAGTAAATGACATATCATCAGAAAATTCATTTTCAAAATTAGAATTAGAAAATTATATAGAAAGTGAAATAGAAAATTCTAATGAAAATCTTGACACTGAAATCGAAATTTTTCAAAATGCTCTTGAATTATCAGAAATCAAATCAAGGGATATTATGGTCCCAAGAGCAGAAGTAATCGCTATTGACGAATTAACGGACTTAAAAAAGGTTAAGGAGATTCTAATTCAAACAGGTCTTTCAAAAATTCCTGTATACAAAGATTCAATAGATAACATTATTGGTTACCTTCATTCTTTTGACTTCCTTAAAAAACCTGATAATTTACAAGATTTCATTTTACCTATTGAGTTTATTCCAGAACCAATGATAGTAAATGATGTTTTAAAAAGATTAACTAGACAAAGAAAAAGCATTGCAGTAGTAATTGATGAATATGGTGGTACATCTGGAATAATTACGGTAGAGGATATAATTGAAGAGTTATTTGGTGAAATTGAGGATGAACATGATAATTATGATTATTATGAAAAAAAGATTTCAGAAAATTTATTTGAGTTTTCGGCAAGGTTAGAAATAGAATATTTAAACAAAATGCATAATCTTGATCTTCCAGAGAGTGAGTCATATGACACTTTGGGAGGACTAATTGTTTTTAATAAAGAAGAAATTCCTAATACTGATGATGAAATAATTATTGATAAATACTCAATTAAAATAACTGAAGCAACATCTTCCAAAATTGAAAAAGTACTCTTAAAAAAAATTCAATCAAAATAGTATTTTATAATACTTAATTGTATTTTCGAAAATTATTTGAAACTATGGCTATACTTGGACAGATAAGAAAAAGATCAATTTTTTTAATCCTAGTTATTGGGATGGCTCTTTTCGCATTTGTTATTTCAGGAGTTTTTACATCAAATGGAGGGTTTGGTTCAAATAAACCAATTGGTGAAATTAATGGGGAAGAAATTGACTTCGAAATGTTTAACTCTATGGTTGAACAAACTCAAGCTGTATATGGCTTAAATACTATAAAAGCAGTCAATTTAGCTTGGGAGCAAGGTTTACAAAATCAAATTTTAACTCAAGAACTTGAGAAATTAGGTATAGATGCGGGAAAGAATCAATTAGAGCAAATTATTTCTCAAGACCAATCTATTGCTTTAAATCCTATATTTCAAAATGAAATTGGCCTTTTTGATTTTAACCTTTTCTCAAATTATATTTCACAACTCAAATCGACCAATCCATCATTATATAATTCATGGAGGCTTCAGGAAGAAAATTTCATAACTGTTGCAAAACAAAAAATTTATTTTGATTTAATTAGGTCAAGTATTATCCAAACAAATATTGAATCAAAAATTCAATATCATCTAGAAAATGATAAGGTCAATCTTCAATATTTAAGGATTCCATATGAAAACATTCCTGACTCTCTTTTTAAAATTAAAGATTCTGAAATTTTATCTTATATAAAGAAAAACAAAGATGAATATGAAATAAGTGAATCAAAAGAAATTGAATATATATATATTGAAGATACAGCTTCAGAACTTGATATAAATAATATCATATCTAATCTTGAACAGCTTAGAGATGGATTTAATCAATTAAACAGGGTTACAAATAATGTTGATTATGTTGAAGGCTTCAAAGACACAAAAGAAATATCAGAATTCATTGACAT
Source organism: uncultured Bacteroidota bacterium (assembly GCA_902559905.1). Lineage (GTDB taxonomy): Bacteria > Bacteroidota > Bacteroidia > Flavobacteriales > Flavobacteriaceae > Marisimplicoccus. The sequence goes on from CACEJV010000016.1 coordinate 6,263, forward strand.
ATACTCCGATATAAGTTGGGACTCAATCTATGTTACTAGAGAAGATATAAATAGTGATTATGATGATATACTTTTTGGATTAAACATAGGTCAGGTTTTTGGACCTTACAAGGATGATAATTTTTACAAGATTTCGAGAATGGTTGGTAAAAAAAGAGAAGGGAACTTAAACAAAATTTTATTAGCGAATGTTGTAAAAGAGATTATACCTTCAAACGAGTCTTCAAATAATAATTACAGGAAAGCATCACAGGTTGAATTTGATGCTAATAATGATTTTCCTCTTAATCAAAGTGATGTTTCTCTATCAATTAATAATTTTGAATCATTTGAGGAGTTTGATGAAGGTATTCCAGGAATAAATAATTCTAGACAAGTAATTAAATGGTTATATGATAACGGATCAAAGGTAGGTGATGTAAGAAGGTTCGATTTAGCTGATGGATATCTTGTTGCAAAGATTATTCAGTTTAATAAAAAAAGATTAACTAATATTGATAATATTAGAGATGAAGTTTCTGAAATTATTTTAAATGATAAAAAATTTAGTTATTTACAAAATAAATATAAATCTACCAATGATATTGAATCTATAGCAATTGAAAATAATATTGAGATAGAAAATGCATCTGCTGTTACTCAAAGTGACCCTATCCTAGTTGGAGCTGGTCCTGAGCCATATATTATAGGTTCTTCGTTTTCTCTGATGGAAGATGAAATATCTGAATTGCTTAAGGGAAATAATGGTATATATATAGTTAGATTAAAATCAAAACAAACTGCTGAAGAGTTCAATTTAAGTCAAGATATAATTAATCCATCAATCGAAAGTGAATTAGAAAGAATGTCTTTATTAATCCCAGAGGTTCTTGAATCCAACTCAGAAATTGTTGATAATAGAAGTTTCTATTATTAATTTAATATTACTTCATCAAACTCAAAAATAAAGTTAAATCCTTTATTATTAAAATATTTTTTAGTTTCAGATTCATTGGATGATGCAAGGATAAAGTCTCCACCCCACGCACCTAAACTTTTAATTTCACCATTAAAATCATTAAATAGTTTATCCTTAATTTTCTCTTTTGAGATTAATTTTGATATTATATTTTCGTGTTCTGTTATTAGTTTATTGAATTCTGATTGATCTTTGCATATAATAATCCTTTTTGTAATTTCTGAAATCTCAGAAATACCAATTTTTGAATTTACCTTCTCTTTGAAATCAATTATTTCATCCAAGGAATTTTGTTTTTTATTTAGATAGACAAAATATAGTTTATCTTTAAAAGATGGGTTAAAATGAATTTTTTTAATTTCTTTTTTATCATCATATAATCTATATAGTAGCGAGCTATTTGAGTCAGCACATGCAATATCATAACCACTTCCATTAAAGAATTTATCATTGAGCTCATATGGGTCTACTCCCGAAAGTTTTGAGATATTATTGATCAATGTTGATGAAGAGCCCAAACCCCAATTCTTATTAAATGTTAATCGAGTATTTATTGTTGAGCCATTTGATTTTAAAAAATTAATTTCTTTTTCTCTAATATAACTTATTAACTCTTTTATAATTCTTGAAATTTCTTTTGATGAAGAGTATAAGATATCAAGATTATCTTTATCTATTTCACACTTAAACCAAATCTCTTTATCATTATTATAGCTTGTCCAGTTGATAATATTAGAGTCATTGTAATTTATTTCTAAATACTGCCCATAGACTGTAGGTAATGCTAGAGATAATGCTCCTTTAAGAACAAAATATTCTCCTGTTATTAAAAGCTTACCATTACTATAAAATTTCATATTTACTTATTGGATTTAATAAACTTAGAAACTGAGCTATTATTGATTTCTTTGTCTAAAAAATATTTCTTGGCTCTTTTAATCTGATCTTTGTTAGCCTTATTTTTAATCAGTAGGTTGATAAGATGCATTTTCATATGCCCTTGCTGAATGCCGGATGTAATCAATGATTTAACTGCAGCAAAATTTTGAGCAAGTCCAACACAAGCAATAATACTCATAAGATCTCTAGAAGACGGTTTACCAAGTAATTGTAATGATAGCTTAACAAGTGGGTGCAAATCGGTAATCCCTCCAACTGTTCCAACTGATAGTGGAATTTTAATACTTAATCTAAATTTATTATCCAAAATTGTACATTCTGATAAACTCTCATATTTAGAGTTTAATGATGCATATGAGTGAATACCAGCTTCTACTGCTCTAAAATCATTTCCCGTGGCAATTAAAATTGCATCTATTCCATTCATAATCCCTTTATTATGAGTAACTGCTCTGCTGATATCAATTTTAGCAATATCAAAAGCATATTTCATTTTTTTTGCAAACTCATCTGATTCAATACCATCAATATCAATTAGATCTTTAATATCACATTCTGCATAGGCTTCAACAATACAATCTGGTGTATAATTTGATAATATTGACATTATTATATTTATACTATAACCACTTTTAATGAAATAATCATATTGTTTAGATAACTCGTCTATTTTTTTTGACATTGCTTCTAGACATGAATTAATAAAATTAGCTCCCATTGAATCTGAAGTATCAAAGTCAATTGATAATTGGAAATAGTTTTTTAGATCACTTGTTTTATCAATAATATTTATCGCAGATATACCACCACCTCTTTTTTTCATATTCTTTGTAATGTTGTCAGTGGATTTAAGTATGTCTACTTTATTTTTATTTATAAATTCTTTAAGAGCTTCTTTATCTCCATCAAAGGAAAGGTATATGTGTCCTCTTTTTGTAAAACTTGTAACTTTAGATTTAAACCCCCCTTTATCAAACCAAAATTTAGCTGCATTAGACAATGCAGCAACAACTGAGCTTTCCTCTGTTACAAGGGGTATAGTATAATTTTTATCATTTATTAAAAAATTTGGTGATAAAGAATATGGAAGGTAAAAGTTTGAAATACTGTTTTCAGAAAATGAATCATGTATAGCTTGGATATCTTTATCAGAATTTAAATAACTATCAAGTATTGATCTAACTTTATTTGAATCATCAAATATTTTTTTACTTAACAAATCAATCTTTTCTTCCCTAGAAAGTTTTGAAAAACCAATTATTTTTTTTGGCATAATTTTCTTTTCTTTATGTAAATATAAGTGAAAACAAACTCAATATAATTTAAGGTATCGTACAATGAATAATATTAATCTATTTAATGGAGACGAAATAAATCAAAAAACAATTCTTGGCCACCCATCAGGACTTTTTACACTTTTTTTTACTGAAATGTGGGAAAGGTTTTCATATTATGGAATGCGTGCAATACTTGTTTTATTTCTAATCTCCTCTATTGACAATGAAGGATGGGGATGGGAAAGATCAGATGCTTTAGTATTATATGGCTGGTATACTGGGCTTGTATATATTACTCCAATTTTTGGTGGACTAATTGCAGACAGATTCATTGGCTATAGGAAAGCTATTGTCTATGGAGCTCTTCTTATGACACTTGGTCATGCAGCTATGGCCCTTGAGGTCTTTTATGATTTCTATTTATATGTTGGTTTAAGTCTTTTAATTTTAGGAAATGGGCTATTCAAGCCAAATATAAGCTCGATAGTAGGCCAAATGTATAAAGATGATGGAAAAATAAAAGATGCTGCTTACACAATATTTTATATGGGAATTAATTCAGGTGCCTTTCTTGGAATTCTTCTATGTGGGTATATTGGCGAAACTGTAAATTGGCATTATGGTTTTGGTTTGGCAGGAATCTTCATGCTATTTGGAATGCTTCAATTCCATTATGGACAGAATATTTTTGGATCAATTGGTTTAAAACCAGGTGAAAAAAAAGATGATAAAAATATAGATGTTAAGGAAAATCAAACTCCAAGGAAAACTATTGTTGATAGATTAATTGTTATTGGAATTTTTTCTTTTGTAACTATATTTTTTTGGTGGGGATTTGAACAAGCAGGTGGAAGTATGACAATTTTTGCAAATGACTATACCAATAGAGATCTAGTAGGAACAGGAGCACTATCTTTTAAGATTATAAACTCACTTCTAGTTATAGTTCCAATGATCATTTTGACAATAATTCTATATTATTTATTTAATAATACATTTCAGAAATATGCGATATCTAATATATTCCTATCACTAAGTTTTATTATAATTTGGGGTATTATTATATGGATGTTAAATAGAGAATTTGTAAAAGATGCAACTGAAGTGCCCGCATCATGGTTTGCTATTTTGAACTCTTTCTTTATAATAGTATTTGCACCAGTTCTTTCTAAAATTTGGCAATCAAAATTTAATCCATCAGGACCTGTAAAATTTGGAATTGGATTAATGCTTTTATCAATAGGATTTGCAATTCTTTCATATGGTTCTTTAAGCATTCCTTTAGGAGCTTCTTCAGCCTCTCAAAGTATGATCTTTCTTATTCTTGCCTATCTATTTCATACACTAGGAGAGCTATGTGTATCTCCTGTTGGACTTTCTTATGTTAGTAAATTAGCTCCACAGAAACTTGTTGGTTTAATGTTTGGAGTTTGGTTTGTAGCAAACTTTATTGCAAATCTAAGTGCAGGTTTTACAGGAAGTTATATAGATCCAATAGTTGAAGATTATGGAATGTCGGTTTTCTTCTTAATTTTTACAATTTTACCTGCAGTTGTTGGATTGTTAATGATAGCTGCAAATAAGAAGATTGTGAGTATGATGCATGGAATCAACTAATTATTGATGAAGCAATTTTCTTAGATGTATCTTTAACAGACAACAAATCAAAAATTTTAGAATATTCCTTTATAATTTTCGATCTTGTTTCTAGTTCACAAAGCTTATTAAATTCAAAAGCAAGATTTTTCTTATTAAGTCCATATTGAATAAGTTCTTTAACAATATCCTTTTCTAGAATAATATTTACAAGAGATATATGCCTTAGCTTAACAAATAATTTACCAATAAAGTAACTAAGATTACTAGTCTTATAACAAACCAATTGAGGTACTTTAAAAAGAGAACATTCTAATGAAGCTGTACCACTTGTTACAATTGCTGCAAAAGAATTACTTAATAGGTCATATGTTTTATTATATATGATAAATAAATTAGAATATGCTGCTAGATTATATAATTTAGGATCAACATTATTGACACCCGCAATTACAAAATTGTAATTAGGATAATCACTAATTATAGATAAAAAAATTGGCAGCATAGTTTTAATTTCCTGAGTTCTACTACCTGGTAAAAATGCAATAACTGGTTTATTCTTAGGGATATTATTTTCACTAAAAAAGCTATTATTTATCTTATGTGAACTAATAGCCTCTATTAAAGGATGCCCAAAATAAAATGTATCCATATTATGCTTTTCATTATAGTATTTCTTTTCAAATGGAAAAATAACATATAGCTTATCCACACTTCTTTTTATCATTTTTATTCTTCCTTCCTTCCATGCCCATATTTGAGGACTTATATAAAAGTAGTTATTGAATCCTTTTTTTTTTGCCCAATCACAAATTCTTAGATTAAAGCCAGGATAATCGATATAAATTATTTTATCAGGATTAAATGCAAGTATATCCTTTTTGCAGAACCTTATATTACTATAGATTTTATCAAGATTCTTAATTACTTCATAAAATCCCATAAATGCAAGTTCACTAATATGCTTTACAATAGTTCCACCGCTTAAAATCATCTTATCTCCACCCCAAAATCTAATTTCAGCATTTTTGTCTAGTGATTTTATCTCAGTAATTAAACGAGAACCATATAAATCTCCTGACGCTTCTCCAGCAATTATATAATATTTCATTTAAAATCCCACTCGTTTAGATCTTGAATAGCATGGTGAGCAGTTAAATCAAATTCAACTGGTACAATTGAAATATAATTATTCTTTAGAGCCCATTCATCTGTATCTTCTCCTTGATCTTTGTTAACAAACTTTCCAGTTAACCAATAGTATTCTTGACCTAGAGGATTTTTTCTCTTATCGAACTCTTCAACCCAATATGCATTTGCTTGTCGACAAATTTTAACACCTTTGATATCAGATTTCTTTACTGCAGGAATGTTAGCATTTAAAACAACTCCTTTAGGAATTCCATTGTTTAAAGCATTTAAGGTAATCTTTTTAATAAAATCTTTAGATTGACTAAAATCTGCATTCCAACTGTAATCTAAAAGAGAAAAACCTATAGCAGGAACTCCTTCAATTCCAGCTTCAATAGCAGCGCTCATTGTTCCGGAATATATTACATTGATTGAAGAGTTGGAGCCATGATTAATTCCAGATACACATAAATCAGGTTTCCTAGGCATTAATTCATTAATGGCCAATTTTACGCAATCAGCAGGTGTTCCAGAACAACTATACTCAGTAATTTCAGAATTTTTTGGGGTGATTCTAGAAGAATGTAAAGTTGAATTTATTGTTATGGCATGTCCCATTCCAGATTGTGGACTATCCGGAGCTACAACAATAACGTCTCCTAAATCTTTAATTACAGATATTAAAGTTCTTATCCCAGGGGCATTTATTCCATCATCATTTGTAACTAAAATAAGTGGCCTTTTCATTTATAATTATTTCATGTAAATATATGAAAACGTTTTACTCTTTTAACTTTAACATAAACTTTGCTGTTATAAGGGTTCCCTTAAATTTTTTTAAATTAATTTAGCACTATGATTTTAAGAATATTTGGGTTTGTTGTATCAGGTATAATTTCACTTGTAATTTATTTTGAAGTCTCAAACTTTAAATTTTCAAGTGACGAACCAAATAAAGATAGATTATTAGTTGATCTTGTTTCTTATGTTTTAGATAAGTTGCATTATGATCCTAAAATCATAAATGATGATTTTTCGATAAAAGTATATGATGAATTTATTGAAGCTATAGATTCTCAGAAAAGGTTTTTTCTTGAGTCTGATATTGAGATGTTGTCAAATTATAGACTCCTTATTGACGACCAGATTAACTCTTCAGATATAACATTTTTTAACACTGCCTACGATGCATTAATAAATAGAATTTCTGAGGTTGAAGGATTTTATGAGGAAATCCTTGATGAACCTTTTGACTTCAATATTGATGAAGAGATTAGTCTTGACTATGAAAATTTAAACTATGCAACAAATCTTAATGATTTAAAAAATCTTTGGAGGAAAAGATTAAAGTTATCTGCTCTTGATGCGTATGCTGCAAAAAAAGAAATAAATGATGACAAAAGTGATTCAGAAAAAAGCCAAACCAAAACAGATGAAGAAATTGAAAATGAGTCTAGGTCTTCAATTGAAGATAACCTTAAAGATTTTTTCCAATTTACTAGTGAACTAGAAAGATCTGATTGGTTCTCGATTTATCTCAACTCTATTGTTACTCAATATGATCCTCATACTACTTATTTAGCACCTGAGGCTAAGGAGGTTTTTGATCAAAATATTTCTGGAAAGTTTCAAGGAATTGGTGCAAGATTATCAAAAACTAAACAACAAGTTGAAATCGTAGAGATAATTATTGGTGGTCCAGTATGGAGGGATAATCTATTAAACGTTGGGGATATAATAATATCTGTAGCTCAGTCAGAGGATGAAGAACCAACAGAAATATCATTGATGAAATTAAGTGATGCAACTGATCTTATAAAAGGTGAAAAAGGAACAAAAGTTTATTTAACTGTTAAAAGAGTTGACGGTGGAGTAGAACAGGTAGTTGTTACCAGAGACGTTGTTGAACTTGAAGAAACCTATGCAAAATCCTCAATAATAAATGATGATCTATCAAAATATGGACTAATAAATCTGCCTAGATTTTATGTTGATTTTGATGACTATGGTGAGAGAAATGCTGCAACTGATTTAAAAAAAGAAATATTAAATCTTAAATCCAAAGGTATTAATGGATTGATTTTAGATCTTAGAAATAATGGAGGTGGATCTCTTAAAACTGTAGTTGACATTACAGGATTTTTTATTGAAAAAGGTCCAGTTGTCCAAGTTAAAAGCATTGGTGGTAGAAAAGAGGTTTTAAGAGATAATGATCCTTCTATATTGTGGGACGGTCCACTTGTTGTATTAGTTAATGAATTTTCTGCTTCTGCATCTGAAATTCTTGCTGCAGCTCTTCAAGATTACAACAGAGCTATTATTTTAGGCAGTAAACAAACCTATGGAAAAGGAACTGTTCAAAATATTGTTGATTTAAATAACGTTATCTCAGGAAATACCTATGGTGATTTAGGATCTCTTAAAATTACAACAGATAAATTTTATAGGGTCAATGGTGGATCTACTCAGCTAGAAGGAGTAAAGAGTGATATAATATTTCCCAACAGATATTCTTACGTAGATATAGGAGAAAAAGATTTAGAAAATCCACTAAGTTGGGATAAAATTGATCCTGCTAGGTATAATAATTCAGGCAAGATATTTAACTATTCAAAGTTTATTTCTGATAGTAAAGAGAGAATAAATAATAATGAATATTTTACTGTAATTGATGAACACGCATCCTGGATTAAATCTCAACAAGATGATAAGATAGTTTCTCTTGATTATCTTACATATAAAGATGATTTAGAAAGTTCAAAATCTCAGAACAATAAATTAAAACGTATCGAAGAATTTAAATCACCGTATATATTTCAATGGAATAATACTAACGATAAAGAAGATAATTCATACAATGATGATTTAAAAGAAAAAAGAGATAGATGGATTGAGTCTCTGAAAAAAGATATTTATGTAAATGAAGCTATGAACCTACTCAGGGATCTATCTTCTATAAAATCAAATGAAATTCTATCTCAAATAAATCTTGACTAACTTTCTTTTAATCTACTCGAGTCAAAATTTAAATAAACAAAAAACATTAGGCTAAATATTAATAAGCTTGATCCACCATAACTTATAAATGGAAGTGGGATACCAATGGATGGAATTAATCCAATTGACATGCCGACATTTAGAAAAAAGTGAAAAAATACCAGGCTTGCAAAACAATAAGAATAAATACGCCTAAAATGGTTTGGTTGCTTATCTGCCCTAGTAATAATTCGAATTATTAGAAATGAAAAAACTATAATAGTAGTGACGGTACCAATAAACCCCCATTCTTCTCCAATTGTACTAAAAATAAAATCAGTATGTTGTCTTGGAACAAAATTTCCTTTAGTTTGAGTTCCTTCTAAAAAACCAGTACCAAAAAACCCACCATTACTCAATGCAATTTTAGATTGATTGATATTATATCCAATTCCACTAGTATCTATCTCTTTTCCAAGAACTAAATTTATTCTATCTCTATGCCTCTGCTCCAAGACATTTTCAAATAAATAATTAGTTGAGAAGGAAATAGAAATTAATATGAAAAATGAAAATATATATTTAAGTAATGAAACTGTATTTTTTTTATTTCTTAAATAAATTAAATACGTTAAAAAAATTATTGTTAGTATAGCTAGGCTTACAAGAAAATTGAATTTCAATGTCAGCAATAGAGTTGAAATAATACATAATCCAAAATAAAAATAATTAAGATTTAATCCTTCTCGAATAACTGGAAAGATGAAAGCTAAAAAAATTAATGCTGAGCCAGGATCAGGTTGAATTGTAGTTAAAATTAGAGGTACTAGTATAATTATCAATACAATTAATATATCTCTGTTTTTTTTTAAATCTGTCTGAATAATACTTAAAAATTTTGATAAAAATAAAGCTGTCCCAAATTTTGCAAGTTCACTAGGTTGAAAGCTTATTGGACCAATCGCATACCATGATCTTGCTCCCCCTCTTTCAACACCAAAAACAAATAGACCAAGCAAAAGTATTATTGACAAAAAATAAACTATGTATGCAGAATTATCAAAAAACTTATTTCTTGTAAAAAGTATAAATATGAATACAACAATAGATAGAAAAAAAAATATGACTTGCTTTCCAACTATAGAGCTTAAATCTAACAAACTTATATAAGATCCATTAAAACTAGAGGAATAGATATTAATTATACCAAATGATACCAGACCAATATATAGAGCAATTGAAACTATATCATACTTTAATATACTTAGTCTATTCATTTATTGTAAAATTTTGAAATTTATATGGCTTTTCATACTCAGCTAAAAGGCTACCATTTATCATTCTAGTCTCTAGCCATTTTCTCTCAACATTTCCAGTTAAATATTTTTCTATAATAAGGCTGGCAATTGGAGCAGCCCATCTACTTCCCCAATATCCATTTTCAACAAAAACTGAAACAACAATTTTTGGATCCTCTGCAGGTGCAAAAGCAATAAAAGTTGAATGATCAGTTAGTTGTTTTTTTTCTCCTTCAATTAATATAAAGTTTTCTACAGTTCCAGTTTTTCCGGCTACATTAATATTTTTAATTTTAGCAATTCTTGCCGTACCTCTCTCCACAACATCAACCATACCATTAATTACTAGCTCAAAGTTTTCTTTATCAATAGATGTGAGATTTTTTTCGAAACTAATATTTGCCTTATTATTAATTTTTTTTACAAAGTGAGGTTTATAAAAAAATCCTCGATTTGCAATAGCAGATGTAAAGTTGGCCATTTGAATAGGAGTTGTCAAAATCTCACCTTG
>CACEJV010000017.1:0-12227 GCA_902559905.1 uncultured Bacteroidota bacterium
CAAAACTTTTTTTAGGCTGTGATAATATAAATTCTAATTATATATGGACTAGTATTGAACCTTTACCTCTAGATACAGATATTGAAAAACAAATTGATGAAATACTTCCTAAGCTAACCTTAGAGCAAAAAGTAGGTCAAGTAATTCAGGGTGACAGTGAACATGTTACACCAGAAGATGTCAAAAAGTACAGACTTGGTTCTGTTCTTAGTGGAGGAAATTCTGCTCCTGGGCCTTTGCCATATGCTGAAACAAAATCTTGGCTTGAAATGGCTGATAAATATTTTAGTGCATCAATTGAAGATGATGATGTTGAAATAGCTATACCAATTATTTGGGGAATAGATGCTGTCCATGGACATGCAAATTTAAAGGGGGCTATTATTTTTCCTCATAATATTGGTCTAGGTGCAACTAATAATCCTGATCTCATAGAAAAAATAGCAAATATAACTGCTCATGAACTAACTGTTTCGGGACATGATTGGACATTTGCTCCAACACTTGCAGTTCCAAAAGATATAAGGTGGGGTAGAAGCTATGAAGGTTTTTCCGAAGATCCTGAAATTGTTAGATCATATGGAGATAGAATCGTAATTGGTCTACAAGGTCTTTTTGGCTCAAATAAGTTTATGGGAGAAGGCAAAGTAATTTCTAGTGCTAAACATTTCCTTGCCGATGGAGCAACTGTTAATGGTGTTGACCAAGGTGATGCAATAATTAGTGAAAAAGAATTAAGTAAAATTCATGCTGCCGGATATTACAGTTCAATTCCAGCCGGAGTTCAAACTGTAATGGCTTCTTTCTCTAGTTGGAATGGCAGAAAATTACATGGAGATAAAGAGCTTTTAACTGATGTTTTAAAAGGAAAGATGGGTTTCAATGGTTTTATAGTTGGAGATTGGAATGGACATGGGCAAGTGCCAGGTTGTATAAACACAGATTGTCCACAGTCTCTAAATGCTGGTTTAGATATGTATATGGCTCCAGATAGCTGGAAAGGATTATATGAAAGTACTTTACAGCATGTGAAAGACGGTACTATATCCATGGAGAGATTGAATGATGCTGTTAGGCGAATTTTAAGAGTTAAACTTGCATCAGGAATTTTTGAAAAAGGCCTACCAAGTTCAAGAGTTAATGCAGGTGATGAAACTCAATTAGCTCTTCCTGAAAATAGAGAAATTGCTAGACAAGCTGTGAGAGAATCTATGGTTCTTCTTAAAAATAATAATCAAACCTTACCAATAGATCCTTCAAAAACTATTTTAGTAATTGGAGATGGAGCTAAAAGAATTTCAAAGGCAACTGGAGGTTGGACTCTATCTTGGCAAGGTAATAATAATACAAATGAAGAATTTCCCAATGCTACATCAATTTTTGAAGGAATAGAAGAGGTTATTAGTAAATCAGGTGGAAAGTTATTCTTTAGTGAAGATGGGTACTTTAATCAAGATGTTGATATCGTTATAGCTATATATGGAGAAGACCCATATGCAGAGTTTCAAGGTGATAGAGAAAATCTTGATTTTATTTCCAATGTATTCGATACTAATATTTTAGAAAATTATAAAAATCGAGAAATTCCGGTCGTTTCAGTTTTTCTCTCTGGAAGACCAATGTGGACCAACCCTGAAATTAATAGTTCAGATGCATTTGTAGCTGCGTGGCTTCCAGGAAGTGAAGGCGGCGGAATTTCAGATTTACTATTTAGAGTAGACCCATCATATGATTTTACAGGTAGACTATCTTTTAGCTGGCCTGCTAAAGCTAAAGTTTCTAATAATAGTAAAAAACTGTTTGATTTGGGGTATGGATTAAGTTATGAAAGTAAATCTCAAATTGATTTGCTAGCAGTAGACTCCGGACTTGAAAATTCAGATCTTGCATCAACTGGACAATTTTATAATAAAGGTGCTGTAGTTGCTCCATGGAAATTATTTTTGATTTCAGGAGACCTTGAAAAACAAATTGCAAGTTTTCCTACATCTGTTGGAGGCCTAATTATAAGTAAGACTGATCACTTAGCTCAAGAAGATGCATTAAGAATTCATTGGACATTAGGAGATGAGACAAGATATTCACCTGCTGAAGATGGTGATTATTTTCGAATTTCTACAGATAAACCAGATAATATGACACGCCAATCCAATGGAGCGATGAAGCTTGCTTTCAATGCAAAATCGTTTTCAGCTTCTAATGAAAAAATTCAAATTGGACAATGTGACATTAACTTAGATTGCAATCAAACACTTGAAATTGAAATTAATAATGAATGGACAGAATACATGATTAGCCTAAAAGATTTTGAAAATCTTGGTATTGACATGTCTAGTATAACATCTTCAATTTTAATTAAAGCTCAACTTGGGGTTGAAATAGGAATAAGCAATATACGTCTTGAATAATTAGAATTTAAATTTTCCAAAATAAAATTTATTAACTTGACAAAAAACCTTACAAATGTATAACTCAAGAATTTCGGGGCTTGGAATGTATGTTCCAGAAAATATTGTTACCAATGATGATCTTTCTAAAATTATGGATACCTCCAATGAATGGATAATTGAAAGAACAGGAATAAAAGAAAGAAGACATATTAAAAAAGGTGATGGTAATTCAACTGTCGTTATGGGGGTTAAAGCTGCTAAAATTGCAATAGAAAGAGCAGGCATTGATAAAGATGATATTGACTTAATACTATTTGCTACTTTAAGTCCAGACTATTATTTTCCTGGAAGCGGAGTTCTTGCTCAAGAAGAGCTTGATATCCCTACTTGTCCTGCCATGGATATAAGAAATCAGTGTTCAGGATTCATATATGCCATTTCAACTGCTGATCAATTTATCAAATCTGGTATGTATAAAAACATCCTTGTAATTGGTTCAGAAAATCATTCAGGAGGACTAGATTTTACAACAAGAGGAAGAGGTGTAAGTGTGATTTTTGGTGATGGGGCAGGTGCTGCTGTTGTTACAAGGGAAGAAGATCTTTCAAAAGGGATTCTTTCATCTCACCTTCATTCAGAAGGAAAGCATGCAGAAGAACTGTCATTAATAGGTCCTAGTACAAATAGGTGGGTTCCAGAAATTTTAGAAGCAAATGATCCTGACGATATATCTTACTACCCATATATGAATGGTCAGTTAGTTTTTAAAAATGCAGTGGTTAGATTTTCAGAGGTCATAATGGAGGGATTAAATCATAATGATCTTAAGCCTAATCAAATAGACATGCTAATTCCTCATCAGGCAAACTTAAGAATATCTCAATTTGTTCAAAAAAAGTTTGGTTTATCAGATGATCAAGTTTATAATAATATTCAAAAATATGGTAACACTACTGCTGGATCAATCCCTATTGCATTAACAGAGGCATGGCAGGAAGGAAAAATAAAATCAGGAGATATAATTGTTCTTGCAGCTTTTGGAAGTGGTTTTACATGGGGAAGTACAATTATTAAATGGTAAAAATTTAAATTACAAACAATGTCAATTAAAAAAATATTCATTGTCTTAACAGTTGCAGGAATATACTTCACGCTCAATTTTGCATTTTTATCTAATGAAGGTTATACATCTATGGAAGACTATATTGAATCAACAAAAGATGAATTTAGCTATGAAATTGAAGAAATAATATACAAAGAAGAATGGACTGGTTATCATATTAAAATGATTTCAGGGGAATGGCTTGATAATAAAAAAGTTAGTGAAGTTAATTGGTGGCATAATGTAGATATTATTATACCTAAAGAAGTTAAGACTTCTTCAGGTATAATGTTTATTGATAACGGAGTGAGTTCTGAAAACTATTTTAGATTGGATGATGAAGTGATTAATTATTCTAATAAACTAGGTGCTATTATTGTAAATGTTAGTAACATACCATTCCAACCAGTTAATTTTTTAGAGTCTAATCAAGAGTCTTTCTTTGAAGATGATTTAATTGCTTTCGCTTGGAATAAATTTTTAAAATCTGGAGGCTCAAAGAAAGACTTAGAATGGCTACCAAGACTACCAATGACAAGAGCAGTTGTAAGATCAATGGATTTAGCTCAGGAAATAGCTATCCAAAATAATATTCAGCTTGATAATTTTGTTGTTTCAGGAGCTTCTAAAAGAGGCTGGACTGCATGGACAACAGCTGCAGTAGATAAAAGAGTAGTAGGTGTTGTGCCTATGGTAATAGATTTGTTAAATGTTATCCCTTCTTTTGAAAATCATTACAGAAGTTATGGAGAATTTTCTTTAGCAGTTCAAGAATATGTAAATTATGAAATACCAGATTGGATGCAAACTGATGAATTTAAAACCTTATTAGAATATGTAGAGCCATATTCATTTAAAGAAAGCTTCACAATGCCTAAATACATTATAAACGCTGGATCTGATGAGTTTTTTTCAACTGATTCCTGGCAGTATTATTATGATGAACTTCCAGGAGATAAATTATTAAGATATGTACCTAATAGAAATCATTCTCTAGATGGTAGATATTTGAATGATGATCTTGTTTCATACTTTAATAGAATAGTTAATGATGTTGAAATGCCCGAGCTTATTTGGAAACTTAATGAAGATTATCTCGAAGCTACAATTGATTATGATGGTGACTATAGTGTATCATTATGGGTTGCTGAAAATTCTGATGGAAGAGATTTTAGATTATGGATGGAAGGTGAATTATGGATACAATCACCAATCAAAAAATCTAAAGATGGTAATTACAGAATTGAAATTAAAGCAGAAGAAAATAAATACAAAGCTGTTATGCTTGAATTCATTGTTGATCCAAATTCTGAATTTCCGTTAATTATTTCAACTGGACCTTATGTTGTTCCAGAAACATATCCATTTCAAAAATACAAGCCAAAAAAACCTAATTAATCACTCTCAAAAAAAATTTGAATCATATAATAATTTTTATATCTTTCGACTCTCAATTATTGAAAATATTACAAAAATGAAAAAAATATTATTTGCATTAATCCTATCTGTTTTTGTTGGTACTTCGTTCACAAACAATGTTTATGCAACTACAACAGTAAATAGTGTAATCATTATTCAGGATTCACAAGATGAGCCTATGATGGAAGCTACTTCGGATGAAGCTTCGGCTGGTTTTACTCAAGAATTAAAAAAGCGTTTTATTGAAGGTGGCCCAAGCTTTATGGGAATTGTACTTATATGTCTTATACTTGGTTTAGCTATCTCAATTGAAAGAATTATATATCTTAATTTATCAACTACTAATACAGAAAAGTTAACTGGTGATGTTGAAGATGCTCTCAAATCAGGTGGTGTTGAGGCTGCTAAGGAAGTATGTAGAAATACAAAAGGACCTGTGGCATCAATCTTTTATCAAGGTTTAGATAGAGCAAAGGATGGAGTTGATTCTGCAGAGAAAGCTGTAATTTCTTATGGTGGTGTACAAATGGGACAGCTAGAAAAAAATGTTTCATGGATATCATTATTTATTGCACTTGCACCTATGCTTGGATTTATGGGTACTGTAATTGGTATGATTACTGCATTTGATAGAATTGAAGCTGCTGGAGATATGCAACCATCACTTGTTGCAGGTGGTATTAAAGTTGCACTTCTAACGACTGTATTTGGTCTTATAGTTGCTATTATACTCCAAGTATTCTATAACTATATTGTTGCAAAAATTGATTCAATTGTAAATGATATGGAAGATGCATCAATTACTTTAATTGATATTCTTTCAGCTCAAAAAAAATAATTTGATATGAATCTTCAAAAAATTACAAAAATAGGGTGTATAGCTCTAGGTGTTTTAGGTATTATATTTCTTTTTTTAGTTTTTGGAACAGGAGATGATACTATCAAAATGTCTGCTGCATCAGGAAACTTTGGAGTTATTACTCCAATTATACTTTTAAGTCAATTAATACTTTTTATTGCTGTAATTGTAACTCTAACATTTTCCTTAAGAGGCTTGGCAAAAGATAAGGCTAAAATGAAAAGTGCGTTAACTTCTGCTGGATTGTTTCTAGGTGTAGTAGTTATTGCATTTGTTTTATCAAGTGGCGTTGAAACCCCTATGAGAGATGGTAAAGTATTATCAGCTATTGGTTCAAGACTTGTTGGTACTGGGATTAGAGTATTCTACATTTTAGTTATTATTGCAGTTGGACTAATGATATTCTCAGGAGGTAAAAAATTTATTAAAAAGTAAACCATGGCTAAAAGAAAGTCACCAGAAGTTAACGCAGGGTCTATGGCAGATATTGCCTTTCTGCTTTTGATTTTCTTTCTTGTTACTACAACAATTGAGACTGATAGTGGTATTAATAGAAAGTTACCTCCTATGGAGGAGCAAATTGATCCACCAATAATCAGACAAAAAAATATTTTTACAGTTGTAGTAAATAAAAATAATCAGTTATTAGTTGAAGAAGAACTAACTGATATCAAAGATCTAAGAAATCTTGCTGTAGACTTTCTTGATAATGGAGGAGGATCTGGAGAAGAAGCTTGTGATTATTGTCAAGGTAATAGGGACCCAAGGTCATCAGATAACCCTGACAAAGCTATTATATCTTTAAAAAATGATAGAGAGACTGAATATAAAGTTTATATAGCAGTTCAAAACGAATTAGTTGCTGCATACAATGTTCTAAGAAATAGAGAGTTTTCTAGATTATATCCTAATGAGGCCTTAACATATGTTGAAGCTGATCTCAGGTATAGTGATCCTAGAACTTCTGCTGATGATAAGTCAAGTTTAAAAGAAAAATTAGATGTCATAAAAGCATTGTACCCGCAAAAGTTATCTGAGGCTGAACCAAGTAAAGTAAATTAATATGGCTAAATTCAAAAAAAATAAAAGTGGAGATTTACCTGCAATATCTACTGCATCTCTTCCAGATATAGTTTTTATGTTGTTATTCTTTTTTATGGTTGCAACTGTTATGAGAGATAGTACTCTTATGGTACAAAATACTTTGCCTGCTGCTGATCAAGTTCAGAAGCTAGATAAAAAGGATAGAGTAATTTATATTTACGCTGGTAAACCCTCTAGTAGATATATTGATACTTATGGTACATCAGCTAAAATTCAACTTAATGACAAGTTTGGTACTGTTGAGGAAGTTGGGGCCTTTGTTCTTGCTGAAAGAGCTGCAAAACGTCAAGAGCTTCAAAATGTACTAACAACTGCATTAAAAGTTGATAGTGACACAAAAATGGGAATCATAAGTGACATCAAACAAGAGTTGCGTAAGGTTAACGCACTAAAACTAAATTATACTACTAGAGTTGGAGATTATACTCAAAATTTCAACTAGTAAAAAGTTAGCAGTTTTACTCTTTCTTATAAGTACAATCTCTAGCTTAACTGCTCAAGATATTAATGGTAAAGATTTCTACAGAGAAGATCAACTTTACTTTGGCTCAAGCTATTTTATCCAGACTGAGCAAGTAACTGATTTCAAACAAAATGGATTCTCTGGTAATTTTCAATTTGGCTTTATAAGAGATATCCCCTTAAATAAAACTTCTACAAATGCCTTAGGAATTGGTGTAGGGTTTGAGAGAAACTTATTTACATCTAATATTCAACCTTTAGAAGTTGATGGAGAAATAGAATATGATATTATAGTTAGTAGATTTCTTGAATCCAAGAATAAAATATCATTTTCATCAATAGCAATTCCTATCGAATTTAGGTGGCGAAAGTCTTCTGTTGATGTTTATAGGTTTTGGAGAATATATTCTGGCCTTAAGATTAAAAAGAATTTTTCGTTATTTTCAAATCCATCCTATGGAAAAGAATTAAAAATCAAAGATATTCAAGAATGGACTTCATCAATATATTTTAATGTAGGATATAATACATGGAATATCTCCTTAGAGTATGACTTAAACCCCTTAATAAAAAATCAAAACACATTAGATGGAAATATTCTAAATGTTGGTTTCTTTAGATTAGGACTTATTTTTTATCTGTTATAATTGTTTTCTCAGTCTGGCAACAGGAATATCTAATTGCTCTCTATATTTGGCAACTGTTCTTCTAGCAACTTTAAACCCCTTCTTAGATAATTTACTGGATAAATCTAAATCAGATAATGGCTTTATTTTATCTTCAGATTCTACAATCTCTTTTAAGATTCTTTTTATCTCAATTGTTGATATATCATCTCCATCACTATTTTTCATTCCCTCAGAGAAGTAGCTTTTTAAAAGCCTAATTCCATAGGGTGAATCTATATATTTGCTATTTGCAACTCTTGAAATAGTAGAAATATCTAAATTAATTTTTTCAGCAATGTCTTTTAAAATCATAGGTTTAAGATTACTTTCTTCTCCCGTTAAAAAATAATCTTTCTGAAAGTTAACAATCGCATTTACTGTTTGAAAAAGAGTTTGATGTCTTTGTTCTATTGCTTCAATAAACCATTTTGCTGAATCAAGTTTTTGCTTTAAAAATTGAATTGCTTGATTTTGTGATTTTGTTTTATTTGGATCTTTTTTATATCCTTCTAATATATTTTTGTAGGAATTAGAAAGTCTTAATTCTGGAGAATTTCTTTTATTTAATTCTACAATTAAATCTCCATCCTCAATTGTTAATATAAAATCTGGAGTAATTGAATTATTAGCAAATTCACTAGTTATTGAACCTCCTGGTTTAGGATTTAGTTTTGAAATTTCCTCAATAGCTTCTTTTAATTTTTGTTCGTTTAAGTTTAGTTTCTCTGATAATTTAGAGAACTTTTTTTTAGAAAACGAATCAAAATCATTTTCAATGATTTTAATAGAATTGTCAATTGACTCTTTTGAGTTTTTTCTTCTTAATTGAATTAATAGACATTCTTTTAGAGATCTTGCACCAACTCCTGGAGGATCCAACTCTTGAATTTTCATTAATACTGATAGTATTTCTTCTTTTGAAGTTACTATGTTCTGAGTAAATGCTAAATCATCAATTATATCTTCTATCTCTCTTCTTAAATAACCACTTTCATCAATACTTCCAATTAAAAAATCACAAATAGGCTTATATTTTTCATCAAGAATTAAATTTTTTGATTGATTATCTAGATATTGATGAAAGCTATATGAAGCTTTTGTTTGAAAGCTAGTATTTTCCTCATCGCCTGAATAATAATTTTGACTATGGTCATAATCGTCAGACATATCTGTTAAGAAATCATCTACATTGACATCATCATTTTTATCAACTTCAAATTCATCTTTTTCAGTATCTAGATCTGTTTTCTCACTACCCATCTCTAAGGCAGGATTCTCCTCAATTTCATTTTTAATTTTTTGTTCTAATTCTGCTGTAGTAAGCTGAATTAGTTTCATTAACTGAATCTGTTGTGGTGATAGCTTTTGAGAAAGCTTTAACTGTAATTTCTGATTAAGCATATTTAATGATACTTAAACAAAATTAAGAAAAGAATTAATTTAAATTAAAAAGATGCATTTTTTGGTGTCCTTGGATAAGGAATCACATCTCTTATGTTTGACATACCGGTACAAAACATTACCATTCTTTCGAAACCTAGTCCAAATCCACTGTGAGGAACAGTCCCATATTTTCTAAGATCTATGTACCACCACAATTCCTTATCGTCAATACCCATGTCAGACATTCTTTTTTTGAGTATATCTAGTCTTTCCTCTCTTTGAGAGCCTCCTATTATCTCACCAATACCTGGGAATAAAACGTCCATCGCTCTAACTGTTTTACCATCTTCATTTAACCTCATATAAAATGCTTTAATTTTTGAAGGATAATCATAAATAATTACAGGAGATTTAAAATGCCTTTCAACTAGAAACCTCTCATGCTCACTTTGAAGATCGGAACCCCAATTATCTAATAGGTATTTAAACTTTTTCTTTTTATTATAATTGGAGTTTTTTAGTATTTCAAATGCCTCTGTATATGAAACACGAGTAAATTCATTATTTACAGTAAACTTAATCTTTTCAATTAGACTCAAATTACTCCTCTCATTTTGTGGCTTTTGACTTTCCTCTTTTAGAAGTCTCTCTTCGAGGAATCTTAAATCTTCCTCACACTCTGTTAATATATATTTTAAAATATGCTTTACAAATGATTCAGCTAAATCCATATTATCATTTAGGTCATAAAAGGCCATTTCTGGCTCAATCATCCAAAATTCTGAAGCATGTCTTGAAGTATTTGAATTTTCTGCTCTAAAAGTTGGGCCAAATGTATAAACATTTCCTAAGCCAAGAGCATAGGTTTCTGCTTCAAGCTGACCTGATACAGTAAGGCTAGTTTTTTTACCAAAAAAATCATCTGAATAGTCAATATCTTTTTTTGCCAGATCTTCTTTTCCCAATGTAGTCACTTTAAACATTTCTCCAGCTCCCTCAGCATCACTTGATGTTATAATTGGAGTATGAATATAATTGAAGCCATTTTTATTAAAATAATCATGAATACTAAAAGCCAATTTTGATCTTATTCTCATCACAGAACTAAATGTTGAAGTTCTTATTCTAAGATGAGCTTGGTCCCTTAAAAACTCAAAACTATGTTTCTTAGGTTGAATAGGATATTCTTCAGGATCTGAATCACCCAATAGCTTAATATTTGAGACATTAATCTCAAAACTTTGACCTTTACCAATGCTGTTAACTAATATACCAGTAATTATTAATGAACATCCAACACTAATTCTTTTGATAATATCTTCACCAATGATACCATTATCAATCACACATTGAATATTTTTGATTGTAGATCCATCATTTAATTCGATAAATTTATTGGCTCTAAATGCTCTAACCCAACCACCTAAATTAATCTCGCTGTCAATTACTGGAGAATCATAAATTTCTTTGACTTTTGATAAATTCATTACTAGACAGTTAGAATATCTTTTTCTTTTGATGTGAACATTTCCTCTACCTTGTTTATATATTTATCAGTAAGTTCTTGAGAATCTACTTCTAGATTAGATTTCATGTCATCAGAAATTTCTAGAGCTTTGATTTTATTATTTGCATCTTTTCTTGCATTTCGAATGCTCACTTTTGCAGATTCAGATTCAGATTTTGCAAATCTTGTTAGTTCAATTCTTCTTTCTTCCGTCAAAGGAGGAATATTAATTAGAATAGATTCCCCATTATTAACAGGGTTAAATCCAAGATTAGAATCAATTATACTTTTTTCGATGTCATCAATTATTGACTTTTCCCATGGCTGAATACTTATAGTTTGAGCATTTGGTGTACTAACAGAGGCAACCTGATTTAAAGGAGTTAAATTACCATAATACTCAACTGAAATACCTTTTAACATTACAGGATTTGCCTTACCGGCTCTGATTTTTGCTAGTTCGGTTTCTAAATGACCAATAGCAGCCATCATATTTAATTCTGCATTTTCTATTATTTCTTGGTTGTTTTCCATAATACCTAATTTAACTAGAAACTTTTGTGCCTATTTTTTCTCCCATAATAACTTTGGTCAAGTTACCTTTTGTGTTCATATCAAAAACTATTATTGGAAGTTTATTCTCTTTGCTTAATGTAAAAGCAGTAGTATCCATGATTTCTAATCCTTTACTTATAGTATCTTCAAAAGAAATATCATCAAATTTAATTGCTTCTTTATTCTTTTCAGGATCTTCATTATAAATACCATCAACTCTAGTCCCTTTTAATATAACATCAGCATTAATTTCAATTGCTCTAAGAACTGCTGCAGAGTCAGTTGTAAAATATGGATTACCTGTTCCAGATGCAAAAATTACAACTCTACCTTTCTCCAAATGTCTAGTTGCTTTTCTTTTTATAAAAGGCTCTGCTATAGATTCCATTTTTATTGCAGATTGAAGTCTTGTAGGAATATCTATATTCTCTAAAGCATTTTGAAGAGCTAATCCATTAATAACTGTTGCAAGCATTCCCATGTAATCTGCTTGAACTCTATCTATTCCATCTTTTGAGCCAGTTAACCCTCTAAAAATATTACCACCACCAATTACAATAGCAATTTCAACTCCTTGCTTATGAATTTCTTTGATTTCTTCTGCATATACAACAAGCCTATCATTATCTATTCCGTAAGAATTTTTTCCTAACAGGGCTTCTCCACTTAACTTTAGTAAAATTCTATTGTATTTCATCATTTAGGAATTAAGCAAATATAATTATAATGTTTCAAATTTATTTAAATCTTAAAGCGTCACTAATTGAAAAATCTCCAA
>CACEJV010000018.1:0-9789 GCA_902559905.1 uncultured Bacteroidota bacterium
AGTAGATGTTATCAAGGCTTTTAATGAAGATGTATTCTTAAACAAAGAATTAAAGAAGATATGGTTTAATGAAGATGAACTTTTTCTGAAGTTAAATAGCTTTCAATTTGATGTAAGGTTTGGAGATAACAACAAAATGAATAAAAAATTAGAAATGTTAAAAGGATTCTGCATATATAATATCGAGAATAAAGGAAATGAAACTTATAAACAGATCGATTTAGTATATGATAACCAATTAATAGCAATAAAAAAATAAATTAATGAATAATAAATTTTCAGTAGGTCTTGATATCGGTACAACAAAAATTGTAGCAATGGTTGGAGAAAAAAATCAGTTTAATAAAATTAAGGTTCTTGGTGTAGGTAAATCTCAAAGTCTGGGTGTCCACAGGGGAGTTGTTAATAATATTACACAATCTATTCAATCAATAAAAATTGCTGTAGATGAAGCTCAATCGAAATCAGGTGTAGAAATAAAAGATGTCGCAGTAGGTATTGCGGGTCAACATATTAGAAGTCTTCAACATAGTGATTATATAACTAGAGAAAATCCGGATGAGGTAATTAATAACGACGATATAGATAAATTAATTGATCAAGTATACAAATTAGTTATGTTGCCTGGTGAAGAAATTATTCATGTTCTTCCTCAGGATTTTAAGGTTGATGGTCAATCTGAAATTAAAGAGCCTATAGGTATGTATGGAAGTAGGCTAGAGGCTAATTTTCATATTGTAGTTGGACAAGTCTCATCAATAAGAAATATTGGTAAGTGTATTAAAAGTTCAGGATTAGAGATGGGAGATATAACCCTTGAACCATTAGCTTCTTCTGATGCTGTTCTCTCGTTTGAAGAAAAAGATGCAGGAGTTGCTTTAATAGATATTGGTGGTGGAACTACAGATGTAGCAATTTTTAAAGATGGTATAATAAAACATACTGCAGTTATACCTTTTGGTGGAAATGTAATTACTGAGGATATCAAGGAAGGATGCTCAATAATTGGCAATCAAGCAGAACAATTGAAAATAAAGTTTGGATCAGCATGGCCTGGAGAAAATAAAGATTCAGATATAGTATCAATTCCTGGGATAAGGGGGAGAGATCCAAAGGAAATATCACTTAAAACATTATCTAAAATTATCAATGCAAGAGTTGTAGAGATAATTGAGCAGGCTTATTTAGAGATTAAAAATTATGGTCATGAAGATTCAAAAAAGAAACTTATCGCAGGAATTGTCTTAACTGGAGGAGGTAGTCAATTAAGACACCTAAAACAACTGGTTGAATATATAACAGGTATGGATACAAGAATTGGTTATCCAGGAGAACACCTCTCTGGAGACTCAAATGAGTTCAATCCAATTTATTCTACAGCTGTTGGACTATTAATGAAAGCAATAGAGAATAATTCTGAAAACTTAACTAATGATATTTCTAGTTCGTCTGGAAATGATTTAGTAAATCAAGAAAGAAAGACAATTTTAGCTAAGTGGGGAGAAGGTTTTAAAAAATTTATAGATAATGTAGATAATACATACGACAATTAACAAAAATTAAAAAATAAAATAGATATGGATACAAATTTTAGTTTCGATTTACCAAAAAATAAAAGTAATGTTATGAAAGTAATGGGAGTAGGAGGTGGAGGAAGTAATGCAGTTAATTACATGTATAAACAAGGAATCAAAGGTGTTGATTTCATTGTTTGTAATACTGACTCTCAAGCTCTTGAAGAGAGCCCTGTACCCAATAAAATTCAGCTAGGAGTTAATCTTACTGAAGGTTTAGGAGCTGGAGCAAATCCAGAAATTGGAAAATTAGCTGCTTTAGAGAGCTATGAGGAGTTAAAAAATTTATTAGAAACACAAACTAAAATGTTATTTATAACTGCTGGAATGGGTGGGGGTACAGGAACTGGTGCTGCTCCGATAATAGCTGAAATGGCAAAGGAATTTGATATCTTGACTGTAGGAATAGTTACAATACCATTCAATTTTGAAGGAAAAAATAGAGAGTTACAAGCTATTAAGGGTTTAGAAAAATTAAAAAGGTCTGTAGATTCATTAATTATAATAAATAACAACAAATTAAGAGAAGTATATGGTAACCTTGGATTTAAAGAAGGATTCTCAAAAGCTGATGAGGTACTTGCTACAGCTGCAAAGGGAGTAGCTCAAGTAATAACCCATCATTATACTCAAAATATTGATTTAAAAGACGCCAAAACAGTGCTTTCAAATAGTGGTACAGCTATAATGGGCTCTTCAACTGCAAGTGGATCTAACAGAGCAAATGAAGCGGTTATTAAAGCTTTGGACTCTCCATTGCTTAATGATAACAAAATCGAAGGTAGTAAAAATGTTCTCCTATTAATTATTTCTGGATCTGATGAGATTACTATAGATGAAATAGGAGAGATTAATGAGCATATTCAGAATGAAACAGGTAATAGTGCAAATATAATAATGGGAGTTGGAGAAGATCTTGAGCTTGGAAACAATATATCTGTTACTGTTATAGCTACTGGTTTTGGTGATGAAAAACAACAGAGTTTAGTCAACTCAGATACTAAGAAAGTTATTTACACACTTGATGAAGATCATCCATTTGAAAAGAAATTAATTGAAGAAGATCTAAATGAGGAAACCGAAATAACAGAAGATAAATCAAATGATGAAAGCCCTTACTATTTTCAACAAACGAAGATTGAGAGTGAAATAAATGAAATTTTGAGAAACATAGAAATTAGCTATGAAGTAGTTGAAGCAGATGAAAAATTAATAGATATAAATGAAATTGAAATAATAGATTTTGAACATGTTCTACCTGATGATGCAGGTGTCATAGATAATCAAGAAAATTATGATGAAATATCCTTTGGTCTATTTTCAGATAATTTGGAGAAAGAAGTAATTAACAAAAATGACTTTGAAGAAAATAATGTTGATGAACAAACTTCGGAATTTGATGAAATAAATTCTTATCTGGATAATGAAGAGGAGGAAGGTGTAGAGTTTATAAAATTAGATCTTAACGATAATGTAAATCAAATACAAGAAATTAAAACAGGTGAAGAAAAATCTAATAATGAAACCATAGATTACCAAGAGGATAATTATTTATTTGAAAAACCAATAGAGGTGGATTCCGATAATGAAAATATAATTAGGAGGGAAAATTTAAAAAAATATAATCATGTTTTTAAAAGTAATAACTCTTCAATTGAAGATTTAGAAAAAATACCAGCATATAAAAGAATGGGCATTGAAATAAATAATTCAAAGACCGAGGGTGATGAAATATTTTCAAAGACTATTCTTAATGAAGAGAATAAATTAGAATATCCAGATGTTAACACATATTTACATGATAACGTAGATTAATTAAAAATGAATATAGAAAATCAAATAAATGAGTCTATTAAAGACTCAATGAAAAAAAAAGATAGTCTTAGACTAGAGTCCTTAAGATCGATTAAATCTGCAATTCTACTGGAGAGGACTAAGTTTTCTTCAGATAAGACTTTAGATGAGAATGAAATTATAAAAATTCTTCAAAGGCTTGTTAAGCAAAGAAATGATAGTGCAAAAATCTATAATGAACAAAGTAGAGAGGATTTAGCAAATATTGAGGTTGCCCAATCAAA
The DNA here is from genome assembly GCA_902559905.1 of uncultured Bacteroidota bacterium. GTDB lineage: Bacteria > Bacteroidota > Bacteroidia > Flavobacteriales > Flavobacteriaceae > Marisimplicoccus. The sequence continues at coordinate 3,653 of CACEJV010000018.1, forward strand.
AATTATTTCAGAGTTTCTTCCAGAACAACTAAATAATTCAGAATTAACGGAAATAATCAACACTTCAATAACTGAGTTAAATGCTTCCTCGATGAAAGATATGGGAACTGTAATTTCTGAAGTTAATAAAAAAGTATCAGGAAGAGCCGAGGGAAGAATTATAGCTGAGATAGTTAAAAATAAATTATCAAATTAATGATTTTTAGAACTTCTAAGTAACTATATTTTTAGACTCATCTTTACTTTCATACTCTTTAGACTCAATTATATTAATAAGTCTGTTACAAATTATATAGATATCGTTAAACGAGATATAAAGCGGTGTTAATGCAATTCGAATCATATTAGGAGGTCTAAAATCTACAATAATCTTTTTCTCCCCATGATATTCTGGATCTGTGAGGCACTTTGTTATTCTCCAAGATTCTTCATGGACTATTGATATATGAGAACCTCTATCACTTTTATTTTTAGGAGTGATAATTTTAAATCCTAAATTCATTAACCTGTCATTAAAAATTTCAGTAAAAAAGTTAAATAAATCTACAGCCTTATTCTCTAGTTTTTTAGTTGTTGCATTTATAGTTATGTCTAGTGAAGAGACTAGAGTAGACATTGAAATTATATGAGGTGTTCCACTAGAGAATTTATTCATTGACTCTGACTGAATATATGTCTTTGAAAAATTAAACGGATCAGAATGACTAAACCACCCTTTTATAGGGGATTTAAGGCCTATCTGTTTTTCATTTCTAGCATATAAAAAAGCTGGTGAACCTGGACCTCCATTTAAATATTTATATGTACAACCTATCGCATAATCAATCTCATTTATTTTCATATCAATATCTATAGCTCCAATTGCGTGACTTAAATCCCAAATAGCGATACTATCATTTTCTTGACAAATTCTATTAATTTTTTTTACTGGATATCTGTATGAAGATTTGTAAGTAACTAGTGATAGAACAATTATGCCTTTATTGTTTTTAATAAATTGCTCAAGCAAATCAACATCTGGTATATAATTATCATACTCTAAAAAATTAAATTTTAAATTGTAGTCATCACAAATACCCTCGCAGATATATTTATCTGAGGGAAAATTAAGATTGTCAGTAGAGATATTTATAATACTTTTTTTACTTTTAATTAGACTTAATAGCAACTTATATAAATTTAAAGAAGTAGACCCTCCAACATATACTTCACCTTCATTTGAATTTAAGATTGTTGAAATTTTCTTGGAAATATTATTAGGTAGGTTTATCCATGAATTATTCCAGCTTGAAATAAGATTTTGTCCCCATTCATTATTTATGACTTTTTTCAAAGCTTTTTTAGTCTGTTTTGAAAGTAGACCAAGAGAGTTACCATCAAAATATAATTTATCATCTGGATAGATGAACTCACTTTTGAATTTATTTAGTTTATCTTTCGAATCTAATTTTTTTGCTAATTCTTTTAGTTTATCCAAGATTCATATATTTTTTTTACCCATTCTGAGTACATCAATTCACTTGGGTGTAGTTTATCTTCTGCAATTAAATTAGGCTCTTTGATTGCTAACCTGGATATTAGAGTAACATCCACAAAATTTAAATTATTTTGTTCTGAAAATTTTTTTAATATTTTGTTAAACTGATCTATCTCATCTGATATTCTCTCTCTATCGAAATTTGATCCATATGGAGAATATCCCCAATCAGGAATTGAAATGATAATAACTTTTGAATTTCCTTTTTTTAAATAATTTATTTCAGTAAGTATTTCGTTTAAATCATCTTCAAACTCACTTAATGGTCTAGAGTTAAATTGGTTATTTACACCAATTAATAGAGATATAAAATCATATTTAACGGATAAGTTACTAGATTTAATAGCATTTAGAAGGTCATAAGTCTTCCAACCAGTTTGAGCTATTAATTCAGGATTTTTAAAATCTATACCTCTTTCCAATGCATAATCTACAAACTGACTTGGCCAGCTTTCCTCATATGAAACTCCTTCACCAACAGTATAACTATCCCCAAGTGCTAAAAAAGAATAAGATTTGTTATTTGGTGAGATAAAATTTTTATTATTGTTGTCATCTTTTATCTCTGTTGAACTCTGGTCGGATATTTCATTATTATAAATCATTGAATTATCACATCTTGCAAATAAAATCAGAAGAAATGAGTATAAAAAGATTTTAACTGAATTAATCATCTGGTATAAGATTCTATAATTTTAGTGTATTTATAGCTGTATCATAGTCATTTGAATTAAATATGTAACTTCCAGCAACTAAAACATCTGCTCCATTAGATTTAAGATTTTGAAAGTTCTCATAATTTACTCCTCCATCTACTTCTATTAGTGTTTTTGATCCAGATGAAGTAATTAATTTTTTTAACTCTACAAGTCTTTTATGTGTAGATTCAATAAATTTTTGACCGGCAAACCCAGGATTAACACCCATTAAGCAAATTAAATCAACTTTTTCAATATATTCTTTTAAATCAGATATAGGAGTTTCAGGATTTATAGCAATTCCTGCCTTTAATGAAGATTCTTGAATCATATTAATGATTTGATTTAAATTATTTGTAGCCTCTATATGAACCGTAATTATGTCAGATCCAATATTTATAAATTCATCAATATATTTTTCAGGTTCAACAATCATAAGATGAACATCTAAAGGCTTTTTAGTCAATTGTCTTATCGTTTTTACAATAGGCATTCCAAAAGATATATTTGGAACAAACAATCCATCCATAACATCTAGATGAAACCAATCAGCATTACTTTTATCGATCTTAGAACACTCTAGAGATAAATTAGCAAAATCAGCTGCAAGAATAGAGGGAGATACTTTAACTGACATACAATTCAATATAAAGTTTTAAATATAAATACAGAATATCAAATTTAAAAAGATATAAACAAGTGAGCTAGTTATCCAAGATAAGTTTTCAATATCTTGCTCCTGGAAGTATGCTTTAACCTTCTGATGGCTTTTTCTTTGATTTGCCTAACTCTTTCCCTAGTCAAATCAAATGTTTCACCTATTTCTTCTAAGGTCATAGCATGTTGGTTGCCAAGACCAAAATACAATCTAACTACATCAGCCTCTCTGGGGGTTAATGTATCAAGAGCTCTTTCAATTTCAGTTCTAAGTGATTCATGAAGAAGCTGTCTGTCTGGGTTTGGTGATTCTCCACTATTTAGTACGTCGTATAAGTTAGAGTCTTCACCTTCAACTAATGGTGCGTCCATTGATACATGTCTTCCAGAATTTTTCAAAGATTCTTTTACGTCATTAACAGTCATATCAAGCTCTTTAGCAATTTCTTCTGCTGAAGGTGCTCTCTCATGAGCTTGCTCTAGAAAGGCATAAGTTTTATTTATTTTATTAATCGAACCAATCTTATTTAATGGTAATCTAACAATTCTTGATTGTTCAGCCAAAGCTTGCAGAATTGATTGCCTAATCCACCACACAGCATATGAGATAAATTTAAAACCTCTAGTTTCATCAAATCTTTGGGCAGCCTTAATTAGACCAAGATTACCTTCATTAATAAGGTCAGGAAGTGTTAGTCCTTGATTTTGGTATTGCTTAGCTACAGATACTACAAACCTTAAATTGGCTTTCGTAAGTTTTTCTAGCGCAAATTGATCTCCGGCTTTAATCCTTTGAGCTAATTCTACTTCTTCCTCCGCAGTAATAAGGTCAACCTTACCAATCTCCTGAAGATATTTATCTAAAGAAGCAGTTTCTCTATTGGTTACCTGTTTTGTAATTTTTAATTGTCTCATAGACTAATTAATGCCACAAAAATTGTTCCAAATTGAAAAAATTTAAGAATTTTTTTCAAGTAAAACTTTTCTGGAAATTTTAGATTTTTTTGTTCTAGGATCAATTCCCAGATATTTTATTTCGATTTGATCACCAATGTTTAAATAATCAGTTACATTATTAACTCTCTCCCATGCAATTTCAGATACATGTAAGAGAGCTTCTTTACCAGGAACAAATTCAACTACCGCCCCAAAATCAAGAATCTTGATTACTTTGACATTATATACTTCATTGATTACAGGCTCAAAAACTAGATTTTTAATTCTGTCGATAGCATAGTTAATCTTTTCTTGATCAACCCCTAAGATTTCAATAACACCAATTTCATCTTTTTCATTTATAACTATAGTAGTTTCAGTATCTTTTTGAAGTTCTTGAATATTTTTACCTCCTGGCCCTATTACTAATCCGATAAAGTCCTTGCTGATTTCAAGATTAACCATTTTTGGTGCATGAGCTTTTACAGAATCGTTTGGATTATTTATTGTTTCATCTAGTTTATTCAATATATCCAATCTTCCATTTTTAGCTTGACCAAGTGCTTCAACTAAAATCTCGTATTTTAATCCTTTAATTTTGATGTCCATTTGACATGCAGTGATTCCATCCTTAGTACCTGTTACTTTAAAATCCATATCTCCAAGATGATCTTCATCACCTAAAATATCAGATAATACAGCATATTTATCACCCTCAGTTATTAAACCCATTGCTATTCCAGAAACATTACTTTTAATATTAATTCCAGCATCCATTAATGCAAGAGATCCTGCACAGACTGAAGCCATAGAGGATGATCCATTAGATTCTAAAATTTCAGATACAATTCTAACTGTATATGGACAATCAGATGGCATAACTTTTTTTAGAGCTCTTTGAGCAAGATTTCCATGACCAACTTCTCTTCTTGAAGTTCCTCTCAATGGTCTTGCCTCTCCTGTTGAAAATGGCGGAAAATTATAATGTAAATAAAAGGTCTCTTCAGATTGATCAGTTGGCATATCAATTACGTTAGCTTCTCTACTTGTTCCAAGAGTAACTGATGCAAGTGCTTGCGTTTCACCTCTTGTAAATACTGCAGATCCATGAGTAGATGGTAAGTAATCGATTTCAGTCCAAATATTTCTAATGTTATCAGGTTTTCTTCCATCAAGTCTTACACCTTCATTAAGAACTAAATCCCTAACTGCCTTTTTCTGTGATTTACTAAAGTAATTTAGAATCAGATCTTTCTTTTCTTCAAACGTTTCTTCGTCATACGATTCTACTAATTCTTGCTTTAAGGTTGAAAAAAGTTCACTTCTTTCATTTTTTGAAAGACCTTTTTTTGCAATATCATAACATTTTTGATAAGTTTTTTCAATAATTTGATTCTCTAATTCTAAGTCTTCCTCTGCAGAATCATATTCTCTTTTTTCAGAACTGACTCCAACAAGTTCAATAAGCTCTTTTTGAGCCTTAATTTGAGCTTTAATTTCCTCATGTGCATATCTTATTGCCTCTGTCATTTCCTCTTCAGAAATCTCATTAAATTCTCCCTCAACCATAACTACTGAATCTTCACTAGCACCAACCATCATATCTATATCCGATTCTTCAAGCTGGGCTTTTGAGGGATTTATTAAAAAATCTCCATCAATTCTTGCAACTCTTACTTCAGAAATAGGTCCATCAAATGGAATGTCAGACAGTGATAATGCAGCAGAAGCAGCTAAACCAACTAATGCATCTGGCATTACGTTTTCATCATGAGACATTAATTGTATCATCACTTGTGTTTCATTATAATAATCCTTAGGAAATAATGGTCTTAGTACTCTGTCAACAATCCTCATTGTTAAAATTTCTTCATTACTTGGTCTTGCTTCTCTTTTGAAAAAACCACCTGGAAATCTACCAGCAGAAGCAAATTTCTCTCTGTAGTCAACTGTTAAAGGAAGAAAGTCTAATGAAGATTCTCCATAGTTTGAGACAACAGTTGATAAAAGCATACAGTTGCCCATCTTTATTACTACTGATCCATGAGCTTGTTTTGCAAGTTTACCTGTTTCAATGATAATCTCACGTCCATCATTTAAAACAATTTTTTTTGATAAAGGTTTTGGGTTCATAATCTAGTTTTGGTTAAAATTAATTGTTGTGTGAATATCTAGACAACCAAACTAAATCTTATTTTCTGATACCAAGTTTTTTGATTATATCACGGTATCTTTCAATATCTGTTTTTTTTAAGTACTCAAGTAAATTTCTTCTTTTACCAACCATTTTAACAAGCGATTTCTCTGTA
>CACEJV010000019.1:0-9657 GCA_902559905.1 uncultured Bacteroidota bacterium
AATTCCCCAGTCTTATCAAAATATCTTCCATCAACAGGAGATATAGCCTCCAAATTTTTTTCATTCATTTGGCAAAGATAAGCTAACTGAATAGTATATTAAAATTCAAGAAGCTTGTATTCATCATAACACTCATTAATAGCTTCCATTATTTGAAGATCATTTGCTTGTTGAATAAAAGTATCTGAAAAATTACAATTTCTTAGAATATCATCAATATCATCTTTATCAACTCCAAGTAATTGAACAAGTACTTCTCTATCAAACTTTGTAGATAACAAATTTTTTATTTCTTGATCTTCCCTCATTAATCTCAACTTATCCATTTGAGAGGATTTTTTTTTGAATAAATTATTTAAAAAATCAGCTGGATTAAATATTGCACCTATCACTTTTGAAATACCAGATCTTGATCTCCTTCCTGCCTCATATCCTAAGTTTAGTCCAACTATCCTGTATCTAGTAGATGTGTTTACAGGTGCGTTCTTTACATCTATTTCTAAATAACCTGTTAGTTGATAAGGTTTTATTATTACTTCTTCTAATGCAAAAGCAAGTTCTGTTAATTCGATAGTATTATCCTCAAACCTTATTAGATCATTTGTAACAACTATTTTTAAAGGTTTATAACCTATATAGGAAAAATAAAGAGTATCGTTGACCTTTGCTTGAATTTCAAATTCTCCTGAAGAGTTTGTAATAGTTCCTTTAACCTTGGTTAGATTTAGAACATGAACGTTTTGAAGAATTGATTCAGAAGTTTCACTTTGAACTCTTCCCTTGACAATATCAGTTTGATCTTGAGAGTAAGCTAAAGAAGAAATTAAAAGAATTATAATTAAAAAAAACTTTTTCATCTGGCTAATTGCTAAATTAGAAAGAATAAATTATAATTAAGCATGAATTACTATGTAGATGTTATACTCCCTCTTCCACTTAAGGGTACTTTTACATATGAATTATCGCGAGATGAATTTAATAAATTAGAAATTGGCTTTAGGGTTGCTGTAAGTTTTGGAAAAAGAAAAGTTTACACCGGCATAGTAAATGAATTACATAACAGTAAACCCAAATCATATGAAACTAAGCCAATAGAATTTATATATGATGATAAGAGCCTGATATCACAAAATCAAATAGATTTTTGGAATTGGCTTTCAAGATACTATTTCGTCCCTATTGGTGATGTTATGAAAGCTGCCGTTCCTTCTACCTTCCTTCTTGAGAGTGATAGTTTAATTATAAAAAAAGAGATATCTGATGATATGTTTCATAAGATGTCAGATGAAGAATGTTTGATATATGATGCACTTGATTTCCAAAATCTCAAGCTAAATGATATATCTGAAATTTTAAATAAGAAAAATCCATACCGTATTATTCAAAAAATGATATCAAGTGGGTATGTTGAATTAAATTATGAGCTAAAGGAAAAGTACAAACCAAAACTTTTAAATGTATTATTTCTTGAGAGTAGATTAATTGATGAAATAAACATAAAGGATTCTTTAGATCTATTAAAGAGTACACCTAAGCAAAAAGAGCTTTTATTGTCAATTATTAGTATGATTCAATCTAAAGAATATTTAGTTATTAAGGATTTGAAAAAAACCATTAAATTCTCAGACACTACTCTTAAAAGTCTTGAAAAAAAGGGTTTTATAACTATAAAAAAAATAAAGATTGATAGAAATCATATCACACAACTAAAAATTGATTCTTCCAATTCATTAACCAAACTCCAAAAAGATGTTCTATCTAAATTGAATAAACAACTTAAGGAAAAAGATATTGTTCTTCTTCACGGTGTTACTTCATCCGGAAAAACAGAAATATATATAAAGCTTATTGAGAAATATTTGAAACTTGGCAAGCAAGTACTTTATTTATTGCCTGAGATTTCCTTAACAACACAGATAATTCAAAAATTAAGAAATCATTTTGCTGATAAAATATCTGTTTACCATTCTAGATACTCTCTAAATGAAAGAACAGAAGTTTGGGAAAGTGTATCTAACAATAAAGAGAGTTCACAGTTAGTTATTGGCGCAAGATCATCTGTTTTTCTTCCATTTGACGATCTAGGTCTTATTATTGTTGATGAGGAACATGAAGTTTCATATAAACAACAAGATCCTTCTCCTAGATACAATGCAAGAGACTCAGCTATATATTTATCCAAAATTTTCAAAACTAAAATTATTTTAGGCTCAGCTACTCCTTCAATTGAATCAACTTACAACGCTAGAAATGAGAAATATGGTTATGTTGAAATAAAAGAAAGATATGGAAATATAGAAATGCCTTTTATCCATACAATTGATATGAAAGTTGAACCTAAACATGAATTCAATTCTATATTTTCTAAAAAATTGGTTGATGAAATAAATAAAGCAGTAGATCTGGGAAAACAAGTTATTCTATTTAGAAATAGGAGAGGTTACTCCCCTCAATGGCAATGTGGTTCTTGTGGTCATAATATTATGTGTGATAATTGTGATGTTAATTTGACATATCACTTACACTCTGGTACATTAAGGTGTCACTATTGTGGATTCCAATCAAAAGCAGAGATAAAGTGTGATTCTTGTGGAATGCAATCAATGGGTTATAGAGGAGACGGAACTCAACAAATCGAAGAGGTTGTAAAAGAAATTTTTCCTAATTCAAATGTAAGTAGAATGGATTGGGATACAACTAGAGGTAAATGGGCATTTGATAAAATAATTAATTCGTTTGCTGATCATGAAATTGATATTTTAATTGGTACACAGATGATAACTAAAGGTTTAGACTTTAAAAATGTAGGTCTTGTCGGAGTAATTAACACTGATCATTTTTTGAATTTTCCAGATTTTAGAGCACATGAAAAAGCTTTTCAAGTTTTAACTCAAGTTGCTGGAAGATCAGGGAGGTCAGGTGAAAGGGGTAGTGTGTATTTGCAGACATATCAACCAGATCATCCAATTATTATAAATGTAATAAATAACGAATTTGACAAAATGTATGCTAAACAACTTATCGAAAGAAGAGACTACAAATACCCACCTTTTGTAAGACTTATAAGAATAACTATGAAAGACAAAAGTTTTGATAAATTAAATAGTTCTTCTGATTGGTTAAATAAAGCTATTAGAGCAAATTTTAAAGGTCTAGTATTAGGGCCTGTATATCCTGAAATCTCAAGAATTAAAAATAAATATCATAAAGAATTTTTGATAAAACTTACAGATTTAAATGATCTAAATATCTTTAGAAGTAAATTTCAATTAATAATGAAAAGTTTTGACTCTATCTCAAAATATAGAAGTGTAAAAGTCATCATAGATGTTGATCCTAATTAGAAAATAGTTTACTTAAAATAAATTTGGCAGATATTATATAAAAACCTAATTTTGCGGCCTAAGATTTTAAGATGAAAAACTACGAAACAGTATTTATTTTAAACCCTGCTCTGTCAGAAGAGCAAGTTCAAAAAGCCGTTGACAAATACGAAAAGTATTTAAAATCTAATGGTTCAAAAATTATTGCTAAAGAGATTTGGGGTCTAAAAAAGTTAGCTTACACTATTCAGAACAAGAATAGTGGATTTTATAATCTTATTGAATATACTGCTCCAGCTGATGCTGTTTCTTCTCTAGAAGTTGAATTTAGTAGAGACGAAACTATAATGAGATACCTAACAGTAACTCTTGATAAAGATGCTTTAGCATGGGCAGAAAAAAGAAGAAATAGAAACACCAAAAAAGCTAGTTAAAATGGCAGGAATCGATGAACAATCAAAAATAAAAAACGAAGGTGAGATTAGATATCTCTCCCCACTTGATATTAATACTTCAAAAACTTCTAAATATTGTATGTTTAGAAGATCTGGTATTAAATATGTTGATTACAAAGACCCTGACTTTTTAAACAGATTTATAAATGAACAGGGAAAGATTTTACCTAGAAGATTAACAGGTACTTCACTTAAATATCAAAGAAAGGTATCAACAGCTGTTAAAAGAGCAAGACACTTAGCCTTGCTTCCTTATGTTGGAGATTTATTAAAATAAATATGGAGATTATACTTAAAGAGAATGTTGCAAATGTGGGCTTCAAAGATGAAGTTGTAACTGTTAAACCTGGTTATGGAAGAAATTTTTTGATTCCTACTGGTAAGGCTGTATTAGCAACTGAATCTGCAAAAAAAGTTCTTGCCGAAAATCTAAAACAAAAGGCTTTTAAAGAAAAGTCTATAATCGATGATGCTGAGAAGTTAGCTGCAAAAATTTCTAAACTTGATCTTAAGATTTCCGCAAAAGTTGGTCCTGATGGTAAACTTTTTGGTTCAATTTCTAACGCTGATGTTGCTAAAGGTTTAGTTGGTAAAAAAATTGAAGTAGAAAAAGAAAATATTTCAATTCCAGGTAAATCTATTAAAAGAATAGGAAAATATCAGGCATCTATAAGACTTCATAGAGAAGTTTCCACTCAATTAAATTTCGAGCTTTTAGCCGAAAAGAAATAATTTCATAACTTTATTGTTCACTTGATTATCAAATAAATTTTTGATGTCTCAAAAACTTAATACACCAAAGGGAACAAGAGATTTTTCTTCATTAGAATTAAAAAAAAGAAATTATCTTTTAAAAGTTTTAAGAGACAGTTTCAAATCATTTAATTTCCAAGAGATTCAAACACCTTCATTTGAAAATTTATCCACACTCACAGATAAATACGGAGATGAAGAGGATTCTTTAATGTTTAAGATTTTATCCTCTGGTGAAAAAGTAAAAAAAGCAGATATAAACTCACTAAATGATGGAAAGCTATCTAAGTTTGCTAATTCTATAAGTGATAAAGCCCTGCGGTATGATCTTACAGTTCCCTTATCTAGATTTGTACAACAAAACTTAAATGAAATTACTCTTCCATTTAAAAGATTTCAAACTCAATTAGTTTGGAGAGCTGATAGACCTCAAAAGGGTCGATACAGAGAATTTCTTCAATGTGATGTGGATATAATTGGAGAAAAAAACTTTTTAAACGAGGTAGAGTGTATCAAAGTATATGACTATGTTTTTGACAATCTTGGATTACCAAAACTAGTTCTCAGAATAAATAATAGAGAAATTTTAGAGGGTATAGCGAAGATTATGAAAATTAATAGCTTATCTGAAATTTCTTCAACATTAGATAAGTCTGATAAAATTGGCATTGATGGAGTCTTAGACGAATTAGCTAAAAAAGGTATCGATAATGAGTCAATTGATAAACTTATGTTTTTTCTTAATATCGACGGTTCTAATGAAAATAAAATTGATATAGTTAGAAAGGAGTTTATTAATGAAAATATTTCTTCTAATGCAATTGATTTAATTGAAAAAATAATTAATACTTGTGATAAATTTAAATTAAATAATATTGAAATTGAATTTGACTTATCTCTGGCAAGAGGTTTGGGTTATTATACGGGTACAATCCTTGAGGTTTCCTCTCCCAAAGATTTCAGTTTAGGTTCTGTTGGAGGAGGAGGTAGATATGACGACTTAGTTCAGAGGAATAATCCTAAATTAAGTGGTTTTGGTATATCTTTTGGTTTTGATAGGATTTTTTTAATTCTCGAGGAGCTTAATCTTTTCCCTGATTTATTAGACTCATCTAAATCATTTCTATTTCTAAATTTTGGGACTGATAAAATATTTAATTTTATTGACTCTGTAAATCAGTTAAGAAAAGATGGTATTGTTTGCGAAATTTATCCTGATGATATTAAAATTAAAAAGCAATTAGATTATGCTAATAAAAAAGGAATTGACTTTGTTGTAATTATTGGTGATGATGAATTGAAAAAAGATATCTTTAAAGTTAAGGATATGTCAAAAGGAGAAGAGTCAACATACACAGAAATAGATTCTTTAGCTCAAAAAATTAAAGATATTAGCTAAAGTATTTATACCATTTTTTAAAAGGTCTTTCTAATAAGCTAATAAATTTTGAATTTAATTTCTCGTCTAGATCTGTATCTACTCCATATATTATCTTACTTTTATCCAATTGCATGTAGGTTCCAAAAATTCTATCCCATATAGAAAAAATATTTCCATAGTTTGAGTCTGTATAGGGTAACTCAAAGTGATGATGAACCTTATGCATATTTGGAGAGACTATCAAATAGCTTAAAATATTATCAATCCTATTGGGGATTTGAATATTAGCATGATTAAATTGAGAAGCAAGAACTGAAACGGATTGATATAAAAGAACAAGACCAATGGGGGCTCCAGATATAAATATTCCAATAAATGTAAATATAAACCTCACCACACTCTCCAACGGATGATGTCTATTAGCAGTTGTTGTATCAACTTTATGATCAGTATGATGAACAATATGTATGTGCCACAATAATTTAACCTTATGCTGAACTAGATGAGGAAGATATGCTCCAATTAAATCAAGTAACAATAATCCAACAACTACACTTACTAACGTAGATGAGTTTATAAAATGTATTATTCCAAAACTATTTTCATTTGACCAATCAGAAGCAAAAACTAGTAAAAATGCAAAGAAAAAATTTACAATTATTGTTGTTAGAGTTAATAAGAAATTTGGAATTGAGTGAACCCATTTCTTATAGTTGAGAAATTTAAAAGGCACAATACCTTCAATTGCCCAAAAAAAGGTAATACCAGAAATAATTATTAATGCTCTATTAACAGATGAAATATTCTCAAATAGCAATAATAAATTTTCCATATTAATCAAATATAATTATATCGTTTAAACTATTTGAATCTGCAATTAGCCCTGTAGGGTTAATATTAATTGATTGAATAGATTCTAATTGATGATCTATCTCTAAATTATATTTTTTATAAGCCCAAGACCAGTCTTCAACTTGAGTCCACCTTTCAGCATAAGTAGGTCTTTTCTTTTCACCTCTCATTAAAGTGATAGGTATGTAATAGAATTCCTCAGTGCCATCCTTCAACTTGACAAGAACTTCAAGTGGCATTGGCATAAGACCAATTCTTTTTAAAGAAATAATAGATTTTTTATTGACCTTTTCAACTTTATCAATAGCATAATCAATCTTATTAGTGGTTTGAGTCCAATCAGTTAAATACCAATTTAGAAGAATACCTGAGGATTGCTCCGCAATTCTTCTGAAATCGTTTGGAAGAGGGTGAGTAAACTTATACGTATTAAAATAATTTTTGATAGTTTTTTTGAAAGCTTCATTACCAATTATATATCTGAGTTGACTTAAAAAAACAAATCCTTTTGAGTAGGCAGTTGATTCATAAGCTCTATTAAATTTATATCTATTTGCATTTGTAGACTGAGGCATTTCTCTACCTGAGTTTGCAAGTCTTATATAGCTTCCGTATGAACCCATTATACTTCTGTAGAAATCAGTCTTTAATACAAAACTTTCAGCTAAATTGCCAAAATAACTTGCAGCACCCTCATCCATCCACTCATGATTCATTTCATTTGTTGCTAAAACACCTTGGAACCATGCATGGGCTAACTCATGTGAGGTAACGCCAACTAAAGGAACAAACTTATCACCATAATTAATAAGTGTTAGCATCGAGTATTCCATCCCTCCATCTCCACCTTGAACAACCGAGTATTGTTTGTATGGATAAACTCCAATATTTTCATTAAAAAATTTCATTAGCTCAGCAGTAATAGGCTGAAGAGCTTTCCAATTCTCTACTATTTTGGGATCATTTTTATAATAAAAATTAAGTTTTACGCCATTTGGACCAGGATATACATCATGAATGTAATCTGGATCAGCTGCCCATGTAAAATCATGAACCCTAGGGGCTATAAAATTCCAAATTCTTTTATTGCCAGATTTAACACCAAGCTTCGGGTTTAATTGATCAGTCTTTTGCAGATAACCTGAAGCTGCTACTATATAATCTTTATCAATTTTGATATTCACGTCAAAATCTCCCCAGACCCCATGAAATTCTCTTCCAGTATAGGGAGCAGTATTCCAACCCTCGTAATCATATTCTGAAATTTTTGGATACCATTGTGCCATAGAGAATTTTACTCCCATAGGCGAGTCTCTACCTGCTCTTCTTATTGTAATAGGAACTTGACCTTTAAAATCCATTGAAAATATAGATGATTGTCCAGGAACCAAAGGATTGGCAAGAGTTACTTCAAGAATCGTATCTGAAACAAATGAGTCAACATCTGTATTGTCTTGTTTTAGATTAAAAACATTAAGATAACCTTCTTCTTCAGGTTTAAGTTCTTTAAGATTTATATCAAATCTTGTATTTATATCATCACCTGACACTAATCTCTCCGCCATGTCACTTGAAGCTTTAAATGCATTAAAATAAAGATGAATAAAAATTTTATTTAACGTATCATTAGAATTATTAGTATAAACTATTTCTTGATTTCCTTTATATCTATTGTTCTTTACATTAATATCAACAAATATTTTATAATTGGCTTCTTGCTGCCAATAATTTTGTCCAAATGAATAGCTTGTTAATAATAAGAAAAGTAGAATTTTGTACATATGTATTTGTCTAAAATAGTTGCACCAAATATAACTAAATACTTATATTTCAAATGTTAAAGAATTCAAAATCAATATATTTATAAAAAACTAGAATTATGAATAGATTAATATATGCAACTTTAACTTTTATATTACTTGGAAGTTTTTCGTTTTCTCAGGAAGAGAAAAAAGATGATGCTAAAAAAGAATCGAAAAAAAATAAAAATCTACCAATTAAAGCAGATAGATTTTTTGAACTTAATACTGACAAAGGAACTTGGATCTCACTCGATGTTAGCCCAGATGGTAGTACTATAGTTTTTGATATGTTGGGAGATATTTATTCAATGCCTATAAACGGAGGTGAAGCAAGGAGAATAACTAAAGGTATGGCATATGATTCACATCCAAGATTTTCTCCAGATGGAAATTCAATTGTATATACAAGTGATAAAAGTGGAAATGTAAACGTATGGACTAGAGATTTAGAGACTAATGATTCGCTACAAATCACTAAAGGAAAAGATAACCAAACAGCATTTGCAGATTGGTCAAAAGATGGTGACTATATAATTGCCTCAACAGGTTTTAGAAATCTAAAATTACATATGTATCACAAAGAAGGAGGTTCTGGTGTTCAATTATTAGGTGAACCCTCTTCCTTGAAGATTGTTCAGCCTGCAGTTAGCCATGATGATAGATATATTTGGTACGCAGAAAGAAGAAATTCTTGGCAATATAATGCTAGTTTTCCTCAGTATCAGATATCCAAATATGACAGAGAAACAGGAGAAACTAAAAGAGAAACATCAAGATTTGGATCTGCATTTACTCCAACATTATCACCAAATGGAAAATGGCTTGTCTATGGAACAAGATTTGAAGATAAAACTGCTTTGAGGATAAGGGATTTAAAAACTGGTGAAGAAAAATGGCTTGCATTTCCTGTTCAAAAAGATGATCAAGAATCTCAAGCAACCTTAGGTGTTTTGCCGAATATGTCATTTACTCCAGACAGTAACTATTTAATTGTTTTTTATGGAGGAAAAATTAATAAAATATCTATTATGAATGGTACTTCATCTATAATACCATTTAAGGTTGATGAAATAGTCGAAGTTGGACCTGAG
>CACEJV010000020.1:0-8552 GCA_902559905.1 uncultured Bacteroidota bacterium
ATGAGGTTTAATCTTCAAGAGGGTTTTCCTCTTGTTACTACCAAGAAACTGCATTTAAGATCAATAATACATGAGCTTATATGGTTTATTAATGGTGAGACAAACATAAAGTATCTAAAAGAAAATGGTGTAACAATATGGGATGAATGGGCTGATAGTAAAGGAAATCTTGGTCCAATTTATGGACACCAATGGAGAAATTGGAATTCTGATGGTATTGACCAGCTCCAAGATGTAATTTATTCGCTTAAAAATAATCCATCAAGTAGAAGAATGATAGTAACAGCATGGAATCCAAATATTATTCCTGACAGTTCAAAATCATTTAGTCATAATGTTAAAAATGGAAAGGCAGCTTTACCTCCATGTCATGCATTTTTTCAGTTTTATGTTTCTGATAATAAACTATCCTGTCAAATGTATCAGAGAAGTGCAGATGTATTTCTAGGTGTTCCCTTTAATATAGCTTCATATGCTCTTTTAACTCATATGATAGCTCAAGTATGTGAATATGATGTTGGAGATTTCATACATTCATTTGGTGACACTCACATTTATTTAAATCATTTAGAGCAAGTTGATCTTCAGTTAACAAGAGAACCAATGAACTTACCTAAACTTAAACTTAATCCTCTTATAAAAAAAATTGAAGATTTTAAATATGAGGATATAGAAATCTTAGACTATAATTCACATCCATCAATAAAGGGTAAGATTTCTGTTTAATTATGATTAAAAGTGAACTTACAATTATCGTAGCAGCTTCAGCAAATAATGTTATTGGGTTTGATAATAAGTTGATTTGGAATATTCCAAAGGATTTAAAAAGATTTAAAGAGTTGACTCAAGGTCATTCAATCATTATGGGTAGAAAGACCTTTGAATCTTTACCTAGTCCATTACCAAACAGAAGAAATATTGTTGTTACAAGGAATAAAGATTATTCTCCGGAAGGTATTGAGGTATTTAGTAGTATTGAAGATGCTATAGATGTATGTAGAGACGATCTACAACCATTTATAATTGGTGGAGGGGAGATATACTCGCAGACAATTAATCTTGTTGATAAAATTGAATTAACAAGGGTTTATAAAGATTATCAAGGGGATGCTTTTTTCCCTGACATTCCTTTGGATAAGTTTGAGCTTGTTAGCGAGTTAGTTAATTATTTAGATGATGATAGTAATACAAAATATTCTTTTTTAACATATATAAAGAAATAATATGAAAGCATTTGTTTTTCCTGGTCAAGGATCACAGAAACCTGGAATGGGTAAAGAAATTTATGATAATATATCTGAGTCCAGAAATTTATTTAATAAATCAAATGACATTTTAGGATTTAATATAACCAACTTAATGTTTGAGGGAACACCTGAGGATCTTTTACAAACAAAAGTTACTCAACCAGCAATTTTCATTCATTCTGTGATATCTGCTCTAACTTCTAAGGAGTTTAAGCCTCAAGCTTGTGCAGGACATTCACTTGGTGAATTCTCTGCATTAGTGTCATCTGAGGTATTAAGTTTTGAGGATGGATTAAAGTTAGTCTCAATTAGAGCAAATGCTATGCAAGAAGCTTGTCAGAAAACTAACGGAACAATGGCAGCAATTTTAGGGCTAGAAAATAAAATTGTTGAGGATGTTTGTAATGAAATAGATGGAAATGTGAAACCTGCTAATTACAATTGTCCAGGTCAGCTGGTAATTTCAGGAGAATATAATGCAGTTGAAAGAGCTTGCCAAATTCTAAAAGAGAGAGGTGCAAAAAGAGCTTTAATACTTCCAGTTAGTGGTGCTTTTCATTCAGATCTTATGGAACCAGCAAAGAAAGAACTCAAAGACGGAATTGATAAGACTGAATTTAAAAAGCCAATCTGTAGAATCTATCAAAACGTAAGTGCTAAGCCAGTAACAGATCCTGAAATAATTAAAATGAATCTATTAAGTCAATTAACAGGAGCAATACTCTGGAGTCAGAGTGTAAATGAAATGGTAAACGACGGAATTAATGAATTTGTTGAGGTTGGGCCTGGTAATACTCTTCTGGGTCTAATAAGAAAAATCAATCCTGAAGTATTAGTCTCAAAGATTTAGTTTTTATACACTTTACCGTCTTTCATAACAAAAATTACGTTTTCTAAAGTAGCAATATTTTCTAATGGACTTTCATCAACTGCAATAATATCAGCATAAAATCCCTCCTTTAATTGACCTAAAAGATTTTCCATATTCAATAGTTTGGCGTTTGTTATTGTTGCAGAGTTTAAGGAATATTCAGCTGGAATTCCAATTTCCTTCATGTATACAAATTCTCCAGCATTATCTCCATGAGGAAAAACACCTGCATCTGTTCCAAAGGCAATTGGAACGCCCATTTTATAGGCTTTTTTTGTAGTAGCTTTATTCTGAACTCCTACTTCAAGGGCTTTAGGTATTATTATTTCCGGATAATAACCAGGAATTTTAGCCATTTTAGCTACATGTTCACCAGCACTTATAGTCGGTACTAAATAAGTTTGTTTTTCTTTCATAAGTTTCATTGTTCTATCTGCCATAATTGATCCATGTTCAATTGTAGTAACACCAGCATTTACAGCTCTAAACATACCTTCATCTCCATGAGCATGAGCTGCGACATGCATACCATAGTCATCTGCGGTTTTAACAATTTCTCTTATTACTTCTTCAGTAAATTGAGGGTTTTGTCCATTTTTAGCTAAACTCATTACTCCACCTGTTGCAGTAATTTTAATTAAATCAGCACCATTCTTATATCTATACCTGACAGCTTTTCTGGCATCAGCAATTGAGTTTACAACTCCCTGCTCAGGACCTGGGTCATCAACAAGATCTTCTCTAAAACCATTTGTCCTATCGCCATGACCACCAGTAGTAGCAATTGTTTTTCCTGAAGTAAAAATTCTAGGGCCTGGAATAACACCATTATTAATCGCATTTCTTAATGAGATATTTACACCAGAACCTCCAACATCTCGAACTGTTGTAAAGCCTGACATAAGAGTCTTCATGGCAATAACAGAAGATTTGAAAGCTACATCTGCCTTATTGTCTTGAAATCTTCTTACATACCTATCTTGACCACCTGATTGACTCTCCATATGAACATGGAAATCAATCAACCCTGGCAGTACAACTTTAGATTTTAAATCATAAATCTTAATATCATCTTCACTTGCTTCTTTATATCCATTTTCTATTGATTTGATTTTATTATCTGAAATTATGATAGTTTTTTCTAAAATTAATTTTCCAGAGTTAGTATCATAAATTTTTCCAGCATGTATGTATATGTCTTGTGCTGAAGCTGTTAATACAGATAAAAATAAAAGTATTATTCTCATGTTTAGTTTTACTAAAGTAAAAGAAATGGATAATTATTCAAAAAAACTAGAAACAGTATCTGTGATATAAGTTATTTGTCTCTTTGAAAGCTCTGTATGCATAGGTAGTGAAATTACCTCATCTTTTACTTGATTAGTAACTGGAAAGTCATTGTCGGACATAAATTCTTGTTTATATGCCTTTTGTTCATGGAATCCAAGAGGATAATATATACCAAATGGAATATTATTTTTTGAAAGATGATCAGCCAATTTATCTCTCATTCCATTTTTAACTTTTAAAGTATATTGATGATATACATGAGTGTCAAAATCAGACTCAACAAATGGAGTCTCAAGAAGTTCAATCTTTTCAAGCTTTTCGTTATATAATTTAGCAGATTCCTGCCTACTGTTGTTGTATCTATTAAGATACTTCAGCTTTACATTTAAAATTGCAGCTTGAATAGAATCAAGTCTAGAGTTTACTCCAACCTCATCATGATAATATCTCTCATACATACCATGATTAACCAGTCCTCTTATCTTGTATGCGAGATTATCTGAGTTTGTCATTATGGCACCTCCATCACCATAACAACCTAAATTCTTTGAAGGAAAAAAAGATGTAGTAGAAATATCTCCAATAGTTCCAGCCATATGTTTTTCTGAGTTTGAAAATTTATACTTTGACCCTATAGCTTGAGCATTATCCTCAATAACAAATAGATTATGTTTATTAGCTATTTCTAGTATTTCTTCCATATTACATGTTTGTCCAAATAGGTGAACTGGAATAATAGCTTTGGTCTTATCACTAATTTTGTCTTTTATTAAGCTAGGATTTATATTGAAGGTCTTTGGATCAATATCTACGACAATAGGCTTTAATTGAAGAAGGAGAATTACTTCTATAGTTGAAGCGAAGGAGAAATTTGTAGTGATGACCTCATCTCCTTTATTTAATTCAAGAGACATTAGAGCAACTTGAAGGGCATCTGTACCATTAGCACATGGAATTACATGCCTAATTCCTAAAAAGTTCTGTAAATTATCCTGAAATTCTTTAACTGAGGGACCATTTATAAAAGAAGATGATTTAATTACTTTTTTAATCTCTCTATTAACCTGCCATCTAATTTTTCTATATTGACCGTTGAGGTCAACCATATTGATTTTTTTCATCTAAAACAAAATTAAAAAAAGTATTTTTGGAAAAAGGAACTGGTGAAAATTATTTATGAAATATTTATAATTGCTATTAATGCTTTGAGCATACCATTTAGATTATTTTCAAAAAAAATAGATCTATTTCACGAAGGCAGAAAAGATACCTTTAAAATTTTAAAAAAAGAGATTAATCCCAATGAAAAAAATATTTGGTTTCATGTATCATCACTAGGAGAATTTGAAATTGCCAGACCAATAATTGAAGAATTAAAATTAAAAGTCAATAACTTAAAAATTCTTGTCACATTTTTCTCACCGTCTGGCTATGAAAATGTTAAAAATTATAAGTACGCGGATTCTATTACTTATTTGCCAGTTGATTCGTCAAATAACTCTAAAAAGTTTATTAAATATGTGAATCCTAAAGTTGCAGTTATTATCAAAAATGATTTATGGCCTAATTTTATATATGAATTAAAAGAGAATAACTCAATTATTTATTCAGTTTCTTCAAAGTTTAAGCAGTCAAATTTTCATTTTGGAATTTTTGGTAAATGGTTTTTAAATAGACTAAAAATGATCGACTATTTTTTTGTTCAAGACAATAACTCAAAATTAATACTTAGTAAGTACTCAATTCAAAATGTAGTTAGATCAGGTGACTCAAGATTTACATCTGTAATTAAAACACTGAATGAAAATAAAAGAATCGATAGTATTGAAAAGTTTATTGATAATAATAAATGTTTTATTGCTGGAAGTGTATGGAGTAGAGATATAAAAATTATAAAAGAATCTATATTAAACAGTAAAATAAAGTCTATTGTTGCACCTCATGAAATATCCCAAAAACAAATATATGAGTTAGAGAATATTTTTGGAAATTCTTGTGTCAAACTATCATGCCTTCAAAAAGAAGAAGACTTTCAAAAAAAGGTATTAATTGTTGACTCAATTGGTCAACTTAGATACATGTACAAATATGCAAACTTTTGTTATGTAGGCGGAGGTTTTTCAAAAAGTAGTCTTCATAATATTTTAGAGCCTTCAGTTTTTTCATGTCCAGTTATAATAGGAAATTTATATTATGGGTTTAAAGAGGCTGAAGATTTAATTGATTTGGGAGGTGTATTATCAATCAAAAATTCTATTGAATTTTCACAAGTATTTAATGAGCTGTGTCATAAAGTAGAAAAAGAAAAAAAATTAGGTAAAATCAATTTAGAATATGTATACGAAAATGAAAAAAACAACAGAAAAGTTATTGATTCATTAATAAAAAATTTACAATAATCTACTTTATAAATTTATCTTTGCCTTATGATTAAAAAAACCCTACTTCTTTTAATTACTTTTTGCTGTTTTCTAGTCCAAAGCCAAAACTCAAATAAACCAAATATTATTATGATGATTGGAGATGGTATGGGGCTTTCCCAAATTTCATCTGGAATGTACTCTAATAATAATTATACATCTTTGGAGAGATCCAAATATGTAGGATTGATTAAGACTCACTCATCAAACAGATTAATTACTGATTCCGCTGCAGCTGCAACTGCAATGTCATCTGGTGTAAAAACAAAAAATACAGTGGTTGGAATGAATGATAATTATAAACCAGTAAAAAGTATTCTTGAAATCTGTAAAGATTTAGGTTACTCAACTGGAATTGTAGTTACCTCTACTATAGTTCATGCAACTCCTGCATCATACTATTCAAAAGTCAAAAGTAGATATCAATATGAAGACATATCAAGCCAACTTGCTAAAAGTGGTATAAATTTCTTTGTTGGAGGCGGTGAAAGATATTTTAATGATAGGTCAGATAATAGGAATTTACTATCTGAGATGGAAGATTATTTTTTTGCCACTAGTATAGAAACATATAAGAAGAGTAAATCTGATAAAATTGGATATTTAACTAGTTACGACGACCCTAAAGAAAAACATAAAGGTAGAGAGCCATCTTTACCAAGCTTAATTGAAGCTACAATTAAAAAGTTAGAAGATTTAGATAAGCCATTTTTTCTTCTTATCGAAGGGGCTCAGATAGATTGGGCGTCACATGATAATGATTCTAAACACATGATAAGTGAAATGATTGAGTTTGATAATACAATTAAAAAAGTTTTTGATTTTATCGAAAATGATGGCAATACTCTTGTTGTAATAACTGCTGATCATGAGACTGGAGGGGTTGCAATTACAGGGGGTGATTTATTAAAATCCAAGGTTAAAAATAAATATGTATCTGGAGATCATACTGCTACCATGGTTCCAGTTTTTAGCTCTGGATATAAGGCCCACAACTTTAAGGGTGTTTATGATAATACTGAAATTTTTAATAAATTGTTTGAAATAGTTAATCAATGAAAAAATTTCTATTCGCAATTATTTTTTTAGCTCTTTCTTGCACAAATAATACTTATGATGTTGATGTTTTAATTACTGGTGGGACTATACATAATGGGTCAGGTAAAAAAGGATTTGTTGGAAATATTGCAATTAAAAATGATACTGTTTTTTATGTTGGCAAAAAACAGAATTTCATCGCAAAAGATACAATAGATGCTTCTAATAAAATTATTTCACCTGGTTTTGTAAATATGCTTAGTTGGGGATATAATACTTTAATGCAAGATGGAAGATCTCTTAGTGATCTAAAACAGGGAGTTACACTTGAGATTTTTGGAGAAGGCACATCTCCTGGTCCAAGAGGATCCATAGAAAATAATAATTTTGTCGGATTTGGAGAAGCCATGGAAGAACTTGAACAAAGTGGAGTTTCAACAAATATTGCCTCATATCTAGGTGCAGCAACAGTAAGAATTCAAGAGATTGGTTTTGCTAATAGAAAGGCTACAGAAGATGAAATGGATTCAATGAAGAATATTGTAAGAATTGCCATGGAAGAAGGAGCAATGGGTATTGGATCATCATTAATATACGCTCCTGGAGATTATGCTGATACTTACGAGTTAGTTGAATTATCAAAAATTGCATCATCTTATGGTGGTAGTTATATATCTCACATGAGAAATGAAGATTCAAGAGTTTTAGAGGCAGTAGATGAATTGCTTGAGATTGCTGAAAGAGCAAGTATACCCTCTCAGATATATCACCTTAAAGCTTCAAGGAAACCGAATTGGCATCTATTAGATTCAGTTATAGAGAAGGTTGAAAAAGCAAGAGAAAGTGGTTTAAAAATAACTGCAGATATGTATACATATCCAGCATCATCAACTGGATTAACTGGAGTTATTCCTACCTGGGTTCAGGAAGGAGGAAGACAGGCATGGATTAACCGAATGAAGAGGCCAGATATAAGAGAAAGGCTTTTTAAGGATATAAGAAAAGAACTTTCAGAACAGCCACCCGAAGATATTTTAATGGTAGGATTTAACAAACAGTCTATGTCTAATAAGTATAGGGGGATGACCATTGCAGAGGCTGCAGAACTTAGAGGCGAGACTCCTGAAGAAGCAATTGTAAATCTTATAATTGAGGATGGAAGCAGAATACAGTGTATTTATTTTAGCATGTCAGAAGATAATGTGAGAAAAAAAATAATGCTTCCATGGGTTTCATTTGATTCAGATGCAGGTTCCTATTCAGATATATCAAAAGATTTTATAACTCATCCAAGAGCTTTTGGAAGTTTTGCAAGAGTTTTAGGGAAATATGTTAGAGAGGAGAAATTAATTTCAATGGAAGAGGCAATTAGAAGACTATCCGGATTTCCTTCTGATAATCTTGGAATTAAAAATAGAGGATATTTAAAGATTGGATATTTTGCAGATATCGTTGTTTTTGATCCTGATAAAATTCAGGATAAAGCAACGTTCGAAGATCCTTTGCAATTTGCTGAAGGTGTTGAACATGTTTTTGTAAATGGAATTCAAGTATTATCAAACGGAGATCATACCGGTAATTTCCCTGGAAGATTTGTTAAGGGTCCTGGATATAATCCTCCAACGGAATGATAAATAAGCTTTTTAATTCCGACAAGTATATTAGAATTAATCTTACAATAATTGC
>CACEJV010000021.1:0-8286 GCA_902559905.1 uncultured Bacteroidota bacterium
GACTTGTAACTTCATGAATAAAGTGTCTGTCAATAAATAGAATATCCGGACCATCTTTTATTTTTTCAATTACATGTGAATCCCAAACTTTATCAAATAGTGTTTTAGCCATAACTAATATTTTTATTCTGAAGAATTTCAGGAAAATCTAAGTCTGTTACTTCTTTCTTTTTGTCAGCTACAATTAAAAACTCATTATACACATCATCTAGTTCTTTTTTCGTAAGATTAACGCCATACTGTTTCATTCTAAATGCCAGTGCAGCTCTACCACTCCTAGCTGTCAGTACAATTGATGATTTGTCTACACCAACATCAAGTGGATCAATTATTTCATATGTTTCTCTTTTTTTAATGACACCATCTTGATGAATTCCAGAACTGTGAGCAAATGCATTAGATCCAACAATAGCCTTATTTGGTTGAACAGGCATTCCCATAAGTTCAGATACTTTTTGGCTTGTTTCATTAAGAAGTTTAGAATTAATATTTGTGTCTAGGTTCAAATCAGAATGCTGTCTTAAAATCATAACAACTTCCTCCAAAGATGTGTTTCCTGCTCTCTCTCCAATACCATTAACTGTACACTCAATTTGTCTTGCGCCATTAATAACTCCATATATGGAGTTAGCAGTTGCAAGGCCAAGATCGTTATGGCAGTGACATGAAACTGTAACATTTTCAATCCCTTTAACATTATTCATCAAAAACTTAATCTTATCTCCATATTCACTAGGTAAGCAATAGCCAGTTGTATCGGGAATATTTAAAACAGTAGCTCCAGACTTAATAACTTCTTCACATACTTTTGCAAGAAATTCGTTATCTGTTCTGCCAGCATCTTCGGCATAAAATTCAACATCGTCGACGTACTTTCTTGCATGAGCAACTGATTTTTTTGCTATTTCAATTATAGAATCTTTATTTGAGTTGAATTTATATTTAATATGAACTTCAGATGTACCTATACCGGTATGGATTCTAGGTTTTTTTGCATTTTTTAATGACTCAGCTGCAACATCAATATCTTTCTCGTTAGCTCTACTCAAAGCACATACTGATGCGTTTTTTATAATCTTGGAGATTTCGACAACGGATTTAAAATCTCCAGGACTTGAAATTGGAAAGCCTGCTTCAATTATGTCAACTCCAAGTAGATCAATTTTCTCTGCTAAAATTAATTTACTTTTGGTATCAAGTTTACAACCTGGAACCTGTTCTCCATCTCTTAAAGTTGTATCAAAAATTTGAACCTGATTATACATTACACACTAAATTATTACTTAAATGGTGATAGTTAAAAAAAAGTATATTAATTTTACAATGTCCGAAAACATTATTTAATACTTAAAATGTTAATAATCAATAATATAAATAATATATATATACAATGACTACAGATATCAAAGATAATCTTTTTGTACTTATAAAATCGTTGACAAAGTCGGAGAAAAGACAATTTAAACTTTATGTTGGAAGAATGGATTCTAACGAAGATTCAAAGTTTCTAAACTTGTTCAACCTTCTAGATAAAATGAGAAAATACGATGAAAATAAGATTATTGAAAGTAATATAGTTACAAAGCAACAACTTTCAAATCTTAAAGCCCACCTTTATAAACAAATATTAATTAGTCTTAGGTTAAATCCGCAGCACAAAAATGTTAAGCTTCATATTAGAGGTCAGATTGATTTTGCAACTATTTTATATCAAAAGGGACTTTATAAGCAAAGTCTAAAGATTCTTGATAAAGTAAAGTCATATGCTTTAAAATATGATGAAAATACCTCTGCATATGAAATTGTAGAGTTTGAAAAATTAATTGAATCTTTATATGTAACAAGAAGTCTTACTAACAGGACTGATGAATTAGTTACTCAGACAAATCATCTAAAACAGCTTAATGATGTTTCAAGTTCATTATCAAATATTTCTCTTCAACTATATGAGAAGCTAATTAAAGCAGGATATGCAAAAAGTGACTCTGAGTCAAAAGAGATTAAAACAATATTTGATGAAAAAATTAAATACTATAACCCTGAAAACTTAGGATTTAGAGAAAAACTAATTTATTATCAATCATGGGTGTGGTATAGTCTCTTGGCTCAAGATTTCCTTTCTAGTTATAAATATGCATCAAAATGGATCGATACATTTAACAACAAACCTGAGATGATAAAAATTCATCCAGTTTACTATTTGAAAGGCTATAATTTTTTACTTGAGGCGTTATCTCTAATAAAATACCCATCTAAATTTAAAAACCGTTTGGATGATATGATAAAAGTTGTTGAGGATGAATCATTTCCTGTTAATCAGAATTTAAATGCATTGATTTTTTTATATAAATACAACAATCTGTTCAATCTTCATGTTTTAGAGGGAACATTTAAAGAGTCTATAAAAATTATTCCTGAGGTCCTAGATGGTATTGAAAAAAATAAAAATTTTATTGATCACCATCACATTATGCTTCTATATTATAAAATTGCTTGTATGTATTTTACTGTTGATGAGTTTGATAAATGTATTAAATATACCAGCTTAATAATGAGAAATAAAAATATAAAAATGAGGGAAGACCTTCAATGTTTTACTAGAATTCTAAATCTTATAGCTCATTGGGAGGCAGGACTTGATTTTAATTTGGATAAAATTATTAAGGAAACATATAATTATTTGGATAAGCTTAATGATTTACATGAAGTTCAAAAGACAATTTTAAAGTATCTGAATGGATTGGAGAATATTTACCCTGGAGAAATAAAAGGTTTCCTGAGAAATCTTTATAATGAACTAAAAAAATATGAAGATGATCCATATGAAAAAAGAGCTTTTCTTTACCTAGATATTATTTCATGGTTAGAAAGTAAAATAGATAGAAAGCCTTTACAATATATTATAAAAGAAAAAGCTATTTTGATTAATAGGAAAGAGAAGCAGTCCACAGTCCTGTCATAGGGGTATCTGCTTTTAAAAATATTTTATTTTTGGAAACAGGATGAATAAACTCTAACCTCCTTGAGTGAAGATAAATGCCACCGTCTTTGTTTGATCTTTTTGAACCATACTTTAAATCTCCTTGAATTGGGTATCCAAGTTCTGAAAAACTGCATCTAATTTGATGGTGTCTTCCAGTTATAAGTTCAACTTCTACTAAACAATAATTATCTAGTGTCTTAAGTTTCTTATAAGATAAGCTTCCAAATTTTGAGTTAGTTACCTGAGATTCAAAAAAATAAGATTTATTCTGTTTTGAATTCTTTCTAAACCATCCTTCTATTTTTCCATTATTTGAAGAAAATTTATGCGATACAATTAGCCAATAGATTTTTTGTATTTCTCGATTTCTAAGTATTTCATTCATTCTAGATAAAGCTTTACTGGTCTTTGCGAAAATTACAATTCCTGAGGTAGGTCTATCAATTCTATTTACTAAGCCTAAAAAAACATTTCCTTTTTTATTATACTTATTTTTTATGTAGTCTTTAGTGATTTCAATTAATGAAATATCTCCAGTAATATCACCTTGAACAAGTATTCCAGGTTTTTTATTGATGATTATCAAATGATTATCTTCAAAAAGTATTTCAGATTTTTTCAGTTTCAAATTAGTACTGCTCTTCTTCATTAGGAAAATCTCCGCTTTTAATATCAGTAGAGTATTTTTTTACAGCATTGCTTATTAATGAGTCTAGATCAAGATATCTTCTTAAGAATCTTGGACTGAAGTCTTTATTCATTCCAAGCATATCTTGCAGTACAAGAACCTGTCCATCCACATGGCTTCCCGCCCCAATTCCTATGATTGGAACTGTTAATTTTGAGGAGACTTCTTTTGAAAGTGTATTTGGTATTTTTTCTAATAGAACAGAGAAACAGCCGATCTCTTCAAGCATCAATGCATCATTTAATAACATATCAGCCTCTTGCTTATCTTTTGCTCTAACTTCATATGTCCCAAATTTATATATGGATTGAGGGGTTAAACCTAAATGACCCATCACAGGAATTCCCGCTTGGATAATTCTCTCTATTGACTCCTTAGCTTGATATCCTCCTTCTAATTTAACAGCATGAGCTCCTGATTCTTTCATTATTTTAATTGCAGATTTTAATGCCTCCTTAGAATCAGCTTGATAGGTTCCAAAGGGAAGGTCAACAATAACTAAGGCTCTTTTGACTGCCCTAACAACTGAACTTGCATGATATATCATTTGATCAAGAGTAATTGGAAGTGTAGTCTCATGACCAGCCATCACATTTGATGCAGAATCACCAACTAAAATAATATCAACGCCTGCTTCATCAATTATTTTTGCAAAACTGAAATCATAAGCAGTAAGCATCGAGATTTTCTCAGAATTGTTTTTCATCTGATTAAGAATCTTAATTGTTACTCTTGATTGATTGGAGTTATTGGTCATTGTATGATTTTTCACAAAAATAGTATAAATATATTTACTACTATTATGACATAATGTCATATTATTTAAATTGGCATAATGGTTGTCAATAATTAAATAAAATTAAAGATTATGAGCAAAATTATTGGAATAGATTTAGGAACCACAAACTCGTGTGTTTCTGTTATGGAAGGAAGTGAGCCGGTTGTTATACCTAATGCAGAAGGAAAAAGAACAACACCATCTGTTATTGCGTTTGTTGAGGATGGTGAAATCAAAGTAGGGGATCCTGCAAAAAGACAGGCAGTAACTAATCCTGAAAAAACAATTGCTTCAGTTAAGAGGTTTATGGGTAATAAATTCAGTGAATCCTCTAATGACGTTAAAACTGTTGCATATAAAGTAGTAAAGGGTGAAAATGATACTCCTAGAGTTGACATTGACGGAAGGTTGTATACTCCTCAAGAATTATCTGCTATGGTTCTTCAGAAAATGAAGAAGACTGCTGAAGATTATTTAGGATCAAGTGTTACAGAAGCTGTAGTTACTGTACCAGCATATTTTAATGATTCACAAAGACAAGCAACGAAAGAAGCAGGCGAGATTGCTGGTCTCAAAGTGCAAAGAATTATAAATGAACCAACTGCTGCTGCTCTAGCTTATGGAATGGATAAAGGTGGTAAGGACAAAAAAATTGCAGTTTATGATTTAGGAGGTGGAACATTTGATATATCTATATTAGAACTAGGTGACGGAGTATTTGAAGTATTATCTACAAATGGAGATACTCATCTCGGAGGAGATGATTTTGATCAAGTTATTATAGATTTTCTTGCTGAAGAATTTAAGAAAAACGAGCAAATTGACTTGAGGGACGATTCTATGGCCCTTCAAAGGCTCAAGGAGGCTGCAGAAAAAGCTAAAATAGAACTTTCTTCATCCACACAAACAGAAATTAACTTACCATATGTAACAGCTACATCATCTGGTCCTAAACACTTAGTAACTACATTAACAAGAGCTAAGTTTGAGCAATTATCTGATGAATTAGTGAAAAGATCTATGGAGCCAGTTAAAAAAGCATTAAAAGATGCTAGTCTAACTAAAAAAGATATTGATGAAGTGATCTTAGTTGGAGGTTCAACAAGAATTCCAATTATTCAAAAGGAGGTTGAGTCTTTATTTGGTAAAAAACCATCAAAAGGAGTTAATCCGGACGAAGTTGTTGCAGTAGGAGCTGCAATTCAAGGTGGTGTTCTCTCTGGTGATGTTGAAGATGTATTACTATTAGATGTTACTCCTCTATCACTTGGAATAGAAACAATGGGTAATGTGATGACCAAGCTTATTGAGTCAAATACAACGATTCCAACAAAAAAATCACAAGTTTTCTCTACTGCTGCTGATAATCAGCCATCTGTAGAGATTCATGTTCTTCAGGGTGAGCGACCAATGGCTAAAGACAATAAAACTATTGGAAGGTTTCATCTTGATGGAATTCCACCTGCACCAAGAGGTGTTCCTCAAATAGAGGTTACATTTGATATTGATGCTAACGGAATAATTAATGTAAGCGCACTGGATAAAGCTACTAATAAATCTCAGGATATTAGAATTGAAGCCTCTTCTGGTCTAACAGAAGAAGAGATTGAAAAAATGAAAAAAGATGCTGAGGCTAATGCTGAAGCAGATTCAAAGGCCAAAGAAGAAGCTGATAAACTTAACAGTGCGGATCAAATGATATTCCAAACTGAAAAACAGCTTAAAGACTTTGGTGATAAATTATCTGATGATAAAAAGAAGCCAATTGAGTCTGCTCTTGAGGATTTGAAAAAAGCATATGAATCAAAAGATCTAGAAAAAATTGATGAGACATTAAATGTTATAAATGAAGCTTGGAAAAATGCTTCAGAGGAAATGTATAAAGCGCAAGCAGAAAGTGGTGCTGGTCAGCCTGGAGAAGGAGGGCCTAATTCAGATAACCAAAGCACTGATACAGATTCCAAAGGTGATGATGTGCAGGATGTTGATTTTGAAGAAGTAAAAGAAGAATAGATCTTGATTGATAATAAATTAAAAAAGTTTATTCTTAAAGAAGCTAACGATAGATGTAAGGGTACTCTTGTTTCTACCCTAGATATAAATTTTACAGATGTTGGTGAAACCTACTTAGTTGCTGAAATGCATGTTACCCCTAAGCTTCATCAACCTGCTGGTGTTCTTCACGGTGGAGCTACTGCTGCTTTAGCAGAGACAGTTGGAAGTTCAGCTGCTGCAATTTTTTCAAAAAAAGAGAACCAGATGTTAAGAGGCGTTGAATTGTCAATTAATCATGTTAGGGGAATAAGTGAAGGTATCGTTATTGCAAAAGCTGAACCAATCCATATGGGAAGAACAATGCAGCTCTGGAAAATATCAATTAAAAACAAAGAAGGTAAAGATATCTCGTTTGCAAAACTCACCACGTTAACAATTAATAAGTAAAACATATAAAAAAACTTTCATATTAATTTGTCAAAATGTAAATTTGGCACTTTAAAAATATTTATATGAAGAGTGTTATTATATGCGATATGGAAGGCTTAATTACAAACATGAACGATGGTGCTGTAAAAATGTTTGGTTATCCTTCTGATGAATTAGTTGGTATTAAAAGAGTTTCAATTTTTTCACCTGGAGAAATAGTTCTTCAAAACGTTTTAGGTTGGTTAAAAGATGCAAATCAGACTGGTGAACATATTACCAAAACCAATTTTATAAGAAAAGATGGCTCAAGATTTGCCGCAAAAATTAAAATAACTCCAAATTTTGGTAATGGAAAGAATAATCCACAAACAGGATATTGTGGTATCACTGAAGTGATTGATGAGGAAGTTAAAATACCTATTAGCTTTATTACAAAAATCATAAAAGGTGTAGCTATAACTAGAGTTGGTTTTGCCTCTGCTTCTTTATTCCCAGTTTTTGCCATTGGATGTTATTACGCAGGAATTGGAGATAATCTATTTAGTCCTATATCTCTAACCTTGACTACTTTTGGAATATTATTCTTTCATTTATTTTCAAACTTATATAATGATTACTTTGATGTTACACATGGCACGGATGAGGCTAATACCGAATACTTTAATGCAGGAATGGATTCAACAATTCTTCAGGGAGCTCAGCTATCTGGAGGTAGTAGGGCAGTAGAACTTGGTCTTATAACTTTAAAGGGTACTAAAAGTCTTGCTAATATCATGTTTATTTTAGGTCTACTTACTGCTGCTGGTATTTTATATACAAGTTATGTAAATACTGGATCTACATTTAATGCATATTATGCTGCAATAATCGCTTTAATTGGAGTACTTGTTGGATACTTTTATACTGCTAAACCAATAAGACTTTGTTCAAGATACGGTTTAGGAGAACTTTCAATTTTTCTTTCATTTGGACCTCTACTAACATTAGGTACTGGATTTGCTATTGCTAATGAAACAATTCAGTTATTTTCAAATGAATTTTACAATTTGATTTTGCTTGGAATTCCAATTGGTCTATTGACAACTAATATTCTTTTTATAAACCAATACCCCGACTATGCGTCAGATAAAAAAGTTGGTAAAAATCATTTAGTTGTTCTTTTGGGTAAAAAATCATCAAGATGGATTTATGCTCTAAACTTATCTATAGCTGTAGGCTCTTTGTATTATATTGCAGAAAATATTCTAAATCAAACTCAAGGATCTTTGTTCTTATATTTATTAATTCCTGTAACAATGATATATTCATATTACTTAATAGCTGGATTATTTAAGCACTATAACAGTAGGTCTTTGATCAAGTATAACATTCATACTATTTATTTTCATATGTTATTCTCCTTTATTTACATGA
>CACEJV010000022.1:0-7490 GCA_902559905.1 uncultured Bacteroidota bacterium
TTTATAATAATGCCAAAATTGTTTACGGAGATATAGAATTAACTTCAGGACTTATAATCCTTGATTACAAGAAAAACATTGTTACAGCTGGAAGAATAGCAGATAGTGAAGGGAATCTTACTCAGTATCCAACTTTTAGACAAGGTGGTAATGTAGTAAACCCCGATTCTATAAAGTATAATTTTGATAATCAAAAAGCTTTGATTTGGAATTCAAAATCAGAAGAGAATGGAATGAATATATTATCAACTTTAACAAAAAAACAAAATGATTCTGTTTATTATTTGAAAGATGGTAAAGTAACAACCGGAGGAAACTTAATGGGAGATGAAACTGAAGAAGCTGATTATTTTTTTAAAATTAGAAAGGGAAAATTAGTTCCTGGAGGAAATATTGTTACTGGATTTACAAATCTATTTGTTAAAAATGTGCCCACACCTATTGGACTCCCTTTTGCATATTTCCCATCTCAACAAACAAAAGATTCAGGTTTCATAATCCCAAACATTAGTGATAGTAATCAAAGAGGATATTCTATACAAAATGGTGGCTATTATTTACCCATTTCTGAATTTTTTGATCTAACTATTTTAGGAGACTATTACACTAATGGAAGTTATGGTGTTAATATAAGTTCTATATATAGAAAAAGATATAGTTATAATGGAACATTTTCAGTTAGATATGAGAATCTCATAAATGGTGAAAGAGGATTACCTGGTTACGGGAAATCTACAATATATAATATTAGATGGAGTCATTCAAAGGATTCAAAAGCTTCTCCTAATTCAAGTTTTAGTGCCTCTGTTAACTTTGGTAGCAGTGATTATTTTAGACAATCTGTAAATCAACTTAATACTGCTAATTTTTTAAATAATAATTTGAGCTCATCTGTATCCTATTCAAAAACTTTTCCTGGATCAGCTGGGCTAAGACTATCATTAGCAGCTAATATGTCTCAGAATACTCAATCTAAGCAAGTTAATCTTACACTACCTACCTTTACATTATCCTCAAATAGATTCTATCCTTTTGAAAAAAAAGGAAGATCTAAAAAAGGATTTTTTCAAAATATCAATATACAGTATTCATCAAAAGCAGAGAATAGAGCAGTTTTTGCTGATGATCTTTTGCTAAAAAAGGGGATGTTTGACAATGCTAAGTCAGGAGTTCAACATATCGTTCCATTCCAAACTAATTTTAAAATGTTTAAACATTTAAGTATAAGTGTGGGAGGACAATACACAGAAACATGGACAGGAAAAACGATCCGCAACAATGACTTTGTTGAAGGTGCAGGAGTCATTAAAGATACAATTAGTGCATTTGATAGATTTGGGGTTTACAATTATAATGCTAGTATTACTACAAAAGTTTATGGGATTATAAATTTTAAACCTAAAAATAAAGTACAGTCAATTAGACACACAATATCCCCTAGCATAACCTACTCTAATAATCCTAGTTTTGAGAAGTATTACGATACATATATAATAGATGCAAATGGGAATACAGCAGAGTATACAAGATTTCAAGGTGGATTATACAGTGCGCCTGGTCGAAATTATTCAAGTAGTATTGGATTAAATATTAAAAATGTAATAGAAGCAAAAGTCAAGCCTAAAGATTCAACTGAAACTGAACTTAGAAAGATTAATATATTTAAAAACTTAAATATTTCCACTAGTTATAATATAGCCGCAGAGGAGTTTAATTTATCACCTATTAGAGTTGTTGGAAGCTTTGACTTAGCTTCCGGTTTGACTGTAAATACTGGAGCAACATTTGATGCATATGCTTTAGATGAAAACAATCAAAGGATTAGTGTATTTAATTCAAAAAATGGAGGAGGTCTTTTAAGATTGACAAGTGCAAATGTGTCAACTCAATATTCAATTAATAATAATACTTTTAAAGGCGGACAATCTCAAGAACAGATAGATCAACAAACTTCTGGGGGAGGAAGATCAGATGATTTGTTTGGGGTTTCACAGGATTTTTCAAATTCAAGGCAAAATGATGATGAGGATGAAGATAGTGAAGAAGTCGATTTAACAAATTATATATATAAAATGCCATGGTCAATTAATTTAGCGTACTCGCTGACTTATAATAATTCAAGAGGTCAAAATGATTTTTCTACAAATTCTTTAATGATATCATCCAATCTGAGCTTGACACCAAAATGGCGAGTTGGAGTATCATCAGGGTATGATTTTAAACAGAAAGGATTTACTTACACTCAATTAAGATTTGATAGAGATTTAGATAGTTGGAGATTAAATTTTTCTTGGGTACCTTTCAGTCAAAGAGCATCCTGGAATTTTTTCATTGGAATAAAATCCGGACTTCTTAGTGATCTTAAATATGAAAAAAGATCTGAACCAGACAGAGCATTATAAATATGAAAAAAGTAATAAACACTAATAATTCTCCAGCACCAATTGGTCCTTATAATCAAGCTATATTTAAAAACAATATGTTATTTATCTCTGGTCAAATTGCATTAGATCCTAATTCAATGAACTTAAATAATAGTTCAATCAGGGAAGAAACTCATCAAGTGATGAAAAATTTAAAAAATATTTTGAAAGAGGTTAATATGGACTTTAAGAATGTTGTAAAGTCATCTATTTTTTTATCAGACATGAATTATTTCAAAGATGTTAATGAAGTATATGGGAGTTATCTTGAAGCAGGTAATGAGCCAGCTAGAGAAACAATTGCTGTAAAAACATTACCTATGAAAGTTAATGTAGAAATTTCGATGATTGCTGTAGTATAAAGTTTCTATTCTAGAATATTTCTTTTATGATAATCAACTAATCCTTCAATAGGCCTTTTTATAAACTTTCCCGTATTTAAGTGATATTTTTTTCCAATTCTTGTAATCTCGTCTTGAAGATAGAATGCTATAGAACCTACATAGTGAATATCAACTTTACTGAAATCATCGTATTGAAGTATTTGATAATCAATAAATCTTTCAAGACCTTTAAAAATTATTTCCTTAAAATATTCATTGGATTTATTATCAATTAAAAATCGTGCAAAACTTGCTAAATAAGTGTTTGGGTTTTCTTCTCTATATAGTTTATTCTTAATGGTATTTGGTGTTAAGTCATAATTTTTAGCAAATTCCTTCCTTAAATTTTCAGGCATTTTATTAAAGTAATATGCTCTTATAAGATATTTACCATAATAATTACCACTAGCATAATCCATAAGAACATAGCCAAGTGAGTCAACCTTTTGAATAACATTTTCACCATCATAGTAAGAACAATTAGAACCGGTTCCAATAATGTTGACAATAGAAGGAGTTCCTATATCTACTGCAGAGTATACTGCTGCATAAGTATCTTCCTTAATATCAAATTCACTTTTTGTAAAGATTGATTTAAATACCTTTAAAATTCTATTTTGTGTTGATTCTACTCCACATCCAGCTCCATAGAAAAATAATTTCTCTACAATATTTCTGTTTTTATAAATATCGAAATTATTTTTAATTCGCTCGTTTAATATTTCATTAGAAAGCATTTGTGGATTTAACCCAAGAGTTTGAGTTGAAAATAATTCAACACCATTTTTATCAAGTGCTATCCAATCAGTTTTTGTAGATCCACTATCAACTATTAAAATCATTTTAGTTTATATTGAGAAAATGTGTTTAGATAAATCAAGTAGCTTGTTTGAATACCCACATTCATTGTCATACCATGAAATTATTTTGAAAAAGTTAGAGTTTAGTTCCATACCTGCATTTGCATCGAAAATTGATGTTCTTTTATCCCCTATAAAATCTTGAGAAACAACGAGATCATCACAGTAACCTAGTATTCCTTTAAGATCTTTTTGTGATGCATCTAACATCTGTTTTTTTATTTGCTCATAGCTTGTTTTTTTAGATAATCTTACTGTTAAATCAACAACAGATACATTTGCAGTTGGAATTCTAAAAGCCATCCCAGTTAATTTACCTTCTAAAGATGGAATTACTTTTGTGACTGCTTTAGCAGCCCCAGTGGAACTTGGAATTATATTTAAGAGTGTGCTTCTTCCTCCTCTAAAATCTTTCTTTGATGGACCATCGACAGTAAACTGTGTAGCAGTAGCCGCATGAACAGTTGTCATTAGACCTTCTTCTATTCCAAAATTATCATTTAATACTTTAGCAATTGGTGCCAAGCAATTAGTTGTACATGATGCATTAGATACTATTAGATCTCCAGGCTTAGCATCAAGATGATTAACACCCATTACAAACATAGGAGCATCTGCACTAGGAGCAGAAATTACAACTTTTTTTGCACCTGAGTTCAAATGAGCAGTAGCAGTTTCAATGGAAGTAAAAATTCCTGTACACTCTGCTACGATATCAGTATTCATTCCAGACCAATCAATATTAGAGGGATCTCTTTCAGCTGTTATTTGTATGGGCTTTCCATTTACAATTAATTTATCTTGACTTACTTCAATAGAGCCATCAAAAGTTCCATGAACAGAATCATATTTTAGTAGGTATGCGAGATGATTTATATCTAGAAGATCATTAATACATGTAACGTTAAAACTATCATTATTTATAGCAGACCTTAAAACTAGTCTACCTATTCTACCAAAACCGTTAATACCAATATTTATTGCCATTTTTTTTAAAATTAAATTGAGATTATATCACAAACCCTTACAAGGTCATTATCAATATCTTGACCTCCTTTTAAGGCGTCATCGATTGGGACAGTGACTATTTTATCACCGATGATTCCTACCATTATTTTACTTTTATTTTCCAACAAACAATCAACTGCAAAGACACCCATTCTTGATGCTAAAACTCTATCAAAACAAGAGGGAGAACCTCCTCTTTGAATATGACCAAGAATTGAAACCCTAGTTTCATAGCGTGGGAAGTTTTTTTCAATGTATGAAGAAAATTTAAATACATTGTCACCGATTTTTTCTCCTTCAGAGACAACAATTATACTTGAAGACTTTCCAGATTTTTCACTATTTTTTAAAGACTTAAGCAACCTATCAAGATCCATTTTTTTCTGTGGAATTAAAACTTCTTCAGCACCTGCACCAATTCCTGCATTTAAAGCAATATGACCCGAACCTTTTCCCATAACTTCTATAAAGAAAAGTCTATTGTGTGAAATAGCTGTATCTCTAATTTTATCAATAGCCTCAACAGCTGTGTTAAGCGCAGTATCATACCCTAGAGAACATCTAGTACCAGCTAGATCATTATCAATAGTACCTGGGATACCAACAACTTTTATACCGTGTTCTTCTTCAAATATTTTTCCTCCTTCAAGTGATCCATTTCCACCAATTATAACAAGAGAATCTATTCCATATTTGTCTAGGGTTAGTTTTCCTTTTGACCTACCTTCACTAGTTTTAAACTCAAGACATCTGGCAGATTTTAAAATTGTACCACCTTTATTGACAATATTTTTAACTGACCTTGCGTTAAGTTTTTTAATGTCATCTGATATTAATCCTTCATATCCCTTATAAATACCAAAACAATCAATTTTGTGGAATTCGGCAGACCTAACAACTGCTCTAACAGCAGCATTCATTCCAGGAGAATCGCCTCCTGATGTTAATACACCTATTTTTTTTATTTTACTTGTCAATTCTAGTTAAAGTTGCACAAATTTACTCATAAAATTCAATTATTTTAAACGATTATTGATATTTAAAAGGCAACATTACTTGTTTTTTTCAACAAGCCTAGATAAAAGATCTCGAAAAGTTTGAAAATCAACTTGATATGTTAAACCAACACCTTGAGTATACCCCAACTTATCGCCAATGTACCTGAACTCATTTTCTCTATTAAATACTTTAGCTTTAAGTGAACCATCTTCATTTAAAATGAAATCAATTTGAACATCTCCAATTATTAAAGTTTCTTCTATTCCACCTATTGGTACACCAATTTTACCATTAAAAAGTATCTTGTCACTAATTTCAGTAGATAGAGTTACTCCAAATCTATCCTCTGTTTTAATATCAAGTATATCACTTTTATCTCCCTGAAGATAGTTTAAACCAACTTTTAGTGGTCCCTCAGATCCACCTAATAAATCACTAAAAATATCAGATACTTTTTCGTAAATATTATTTGTTATTCCCTCAATAGAAACGCTAACTTCATTTATAAATATACCCTGAGTTAAAAGAGAGATAGCTTGAAGTTGTCTTACTTCAGGGTCATTTAATTTATAATTAATTTCTGATGTTACAGAGCTACTAGTATTTGGAAAGTAAATCTCAAAATCTGGACTGTTTGGCTTTGTTAAATTCCCAGTAAGCTTGATTTCAACATCTGTTG
This sequence comes from uncultured Bacteroidota bacterium, assembly GCA_902559905.1. Taxonomy (GTDB): domain Bacteria; phylum Bacteroidota; class Bacteroidia; order Flavobacteriales; family Flavobacteriaceae; genus Marisimplicoccus. Next base: position 6,353 of record CACEJV010000022.1, read on the forward strand.
GAATTTTTTTATTAAAATTTGGATTATCTAAAAGCAAGGCAGGGTTTGAACCACCAGGCACTTCATAGGTTGCAAGTATATCCATTTGTGCTCCAAGAGGTTCACCATCCCAGACTATTGTACCACCATCTTTTAAACTAAATTTTTTATCAATTAAAGCAAGGTCTTTAAAATTATATTCACCTTCAGTAGTTGTATAGTCTCCGTAAATATTGAATTTTCCATCCGAATCAATTTCCATAAATAGATTTCCATTTCCAATTCCACTAATATAGCTTCCAGTTTCCTGATCTATTGTAATATCCACTTGAGCATTATTATCAATTTCAAGATCAATATTAAGATCTAGAGTTTTATTATTTAACTGTTTGACATCATCTGACAAATTATTTTCAGTAAATAAATCTGAATTATTTAAGTCACTAAATTCGATAAAAGAAAAGTCATCAATTGAATAGGAGTTTGTTCTAGGTATGGTAATGTATGTTCCTGACTTTGTTAAAGCATCAATATTAATAGCTACCTGATTAGTTGGACCTGAAATTGAAATTTGACCATCGATGTATGCTTTACCATAAAAATTCTCATCTTCATCAAAATCTTTATTTAAAATAAATAATCTATCAGATTGAAATACTAAACCTAAATTCCAATCCTTATAATTTGTATGATTGATTTTTCCATTTAATGAAGAGAAAGAATTTGACTCAGTATGACTGATTGATATATTATTAAATTCAATATTTTGATTATAAAGCGTAAGCTCAGAATTATCATTTATTAAATATTCAATATTTAGATATGGAATTAAAAATTTTGAATTATTTAAAATCAATTTTCCGTTATGTTGTAGATTATCATATGAACCCCATAGATTAATTTGTCCTGAAATTGAACTAGAAATATCTTTTAAAGTATTTGAACCAATTTTTTCGATAAATGATATATCAAAATCATTAAAATTTAAATCTAAGTCTAAATTTGGTTTTTCATTGATTGCAATTACTGTTCCTTCAGAGTAAAGTGAAATATTATCTTTATTTAATAATTTTAAATCAACTGAGTATGAGTCAAAATCTGTATTTCCAAAAGCATTAATTTCTAAACTACCCAGTTCATATTCTTTAATATTAATATC
>CACEJV010000023.1:0-5546 GCA_902559905.1 uncultured Bacteroidota bacterium
GAATTAAACCAAATCAAAATTTAATGAATTCTCTATCTGGAAAAGTTTCTGGAGTATCTATGTTATCCAAATCAGGTGACCCGGGATCTAGCCCTATCATTCAAATTAGAGGACAAAACACGGTTCTTGGTGACAAATCACCTCTAATTATTCTTGACGGTGTTATAATATCTGGAAGAACAGAATTTTCTAATAATACTTCGATGCAATCTAGGCTAGATGATATTCCAACCCATGATATCGAATCTATAACGATTCATAAAAGTGCATCATCTTCAGCTTTATGGGGTTCCTCTGGAGCCAATGGTGTAATTGTAATAAAAACTAAACAATAAAAAATGAAAACAAAAAACATACTAACCTTCCTGTTATTAATATTCATCTCTTATGGATATTCTCAAAAAAAAGAATTAAGAACTGCAAATAAATTTTATGATTCTGGTGAGTACTTATCAGCTCTTGATCTTCTTGAAACTTCTATGACTATTTTTGATAGTTCAGATGATAAGATTAAATCTCAAGTAATGTTTCTATATGGAAAAATATACACATCAACTGAAGACTTTGAATTAGCAATAAAATCATTTAATAACTCAAGAGAGCTAGGTGCTAACGAAAATGATTTAAACTCTGAAATTAACAAATTAGAAACTGCAATTATCACATCTGCAATTGCAGATAATGAGTCTGAAAACTTTAGTGATGCAGCAAAAAAATTAAAAATAGTTTATGATATAAACCCAGAAAATAATGCACTTTATCTTTATTATGCTGCCTCATCTGCTGTCAATTCTAATGATTTGTCTCTTGCTCTTGAATATTATTTGATTTTAAGAGATGTAAAATATGAAGGAATTGAAACCAAATACTATATCACTGATGTTTCAAATGAAACAGAAATTGAAATTAGTTCTGAGACAGAATTTAATTTATTAAAAAAATCAAAAGATTATTCTAATCCAAGAGAAGAGGAAACCGAGTCAAAGTTCCCTGAAATTGTTAAAAATATTGCCATAATCTACAAGCAACTAGGTCAAAATGATATGGCACTCGCTGCTATTGAAACTGCAAGGGCATCAAATCCTGATGATGTAGGTTTAATAATTACTGCAGCCAATATTTATTTTGAATTAGATGATAAAGAAGCTTTTAAACTAGCAATGTCAGAAGCAATTGAAAAAGAACCAAATAATCCAATTCTTTATTATAATCTTGGAGTTGTAAGTGGTGAACTTGGTGAAAAGGAATCGGCAAGAACATATTATGAAAAGTCTATTGAGTTAGACCCAACTAATGAAAACAGTTATCTTAATCTTGTTGCTTTAATATTAGATGGAGAACAAGAAATTGTAAATGAAATGAATAGTCTAGGTACATCGAGGTCTGATAATTTAAGGTATGACGAATTAAAAATTACTAGAGAGGAATTATACAAAGAATGTGTTCCAATTTTAAAAGACTTGATTGCAATAAGTAATGATACAGAGGCAATTAGAACGCTTATGAATATATATGGTACGCTAGGAGATAATCCTGGATATATGGAAATGAAAAATTTATTAGATCAACTCCAATAAAAATTCATATACAGAATTTTTTTTATTTACATTTGTACTCCTTAATTGGAGAGGTGCCAGAGTGGTAATGGAGCAGATTGCTAATCTGTCAACGTGTAAACGTTGCCTGGGTTCGAATCCCAGTCTCTCCGCATTGGTCGCGTAGCTCAGCTGGATAGAGCATCTGCCTTCTAAGCAGACGGTCATAGGTTCGAATCCTATCGCGATCACTAGTTTAGATTGTTCTAAGTTTTATTATACTTTGGACAATCTTTTTTTATATTAGAACTATATTTTTTATAAATGATAATTTCACCCAGTAAAATAAATAGATGGATGCTTTTTAAGTTGCCAGCAGCTTGGCTAACTGGTGTTAGACTTTCATTAATTAATGATTCTAGATGTGAAGTAAAAGTTAAATTTAAATGGATTAACCAGAATCCCTACCGATCTATGTTTTGGGCTGTTCAAGGAATGGCTGCTGAATTAACTACAGGGATGTTACTTACAAAATGTATTCAAGATTCTAATTCTAACATCTCAATGCTTCTTGTCGGAAATAAATCAAACTTTTATAAAAAGGCAGTTGGTAAAATAACTTTTACTTGTGAGGAAGGTGAAAACGCAAAAAAACTAATTAACTTGACAATTCAAAATATTACTTCAAAAGCTTGGTTTAAAGCTAAGGGATATGATGAAACAGGAGATCTTGTTTCAGAGTTTGATTTTGAGTGGTCATGTAAAAAAAGAAATAATGGATAAGAATTTTTATAAAGATTTAAACATGCCTGTAATTGCAGCCCCCCTTTTTTTAATTTCTGGGCCAAGACTTGTAATTGAGTGTTGTAAAAATGGAATAGTTGGAACTTTTCCAGCTTTAAACCAAAGAACATCAGAAGGTTTCGAAGAATGGGTTATTCAGATAAAAGATGAATTGGCTGATTATGAGGAAAAGACAGGTATAAAACCTGCTCCATTTGGTGTAAATCTAATTGTTCATCCATCTAATATTAGAATTAAAGCTGATTTAGATATTTGTGTAAAACATAAAGTTCCTATGATTATAACTTCATTAGGTGCAGTTCCTGACATTGTAAACGCAATTCATAGCTATGGTGGATTAGTTTATCATGATATAATAAAGAAAAGACATGCTGAAAAAGCTGCTGAGGCAAATGTAGATGGTTTAGTTCTCGTAACTGCAGGTGCTGGTGGTCATGCAGGTTTAAAAAATCCTATGGCTATGATATCTCTAATAAGAGAGTTTTTTAATAAAACAATTATTCTTTCCGGATGTATATCAAATGGAAGAGATGTTGCATCGGCCCTACAAATGGGTGCTGACATTGCATATATGGGTACAAGATTTATTAATACTAAAGAAAGTCTTGCAGAGCAAGCCTACAAAGACATGATTATTAACTCTTCTGCTGAGGATATTGTATATACTGCTGCAGTCTCTGGTGTCCATGCAAATTTTTTAAGACCTAGTCTTGAAGCTATGGGTGTTACGGAAGAAGTATGGAATGATTCAAAAAAAATTGACTTTGGGAAAGATATGGCTGAGGCTGAAGCTAAGGCATGGAAAACCATATGGTCAGCTGGTCATGGTGTTAGCTCTATAAATGATAATCCAAGCGTTAAAGATCTGGTTGCTAAATTAAAAGTTGACTTTATTGAATCGCTTAAATCTAATCAAGGTAACCTAGACTATCTAAATAATCAATTCTAAATTTAATGATTGAGATAATCACAACTGGTGGAACCATTGATAAGGTCTACTTTGATAAAAAAAGTGATTATCAAGTAGGTGATCCTTTTATTGGAGATTTGCTAACTAAAATGAATGTAAATATTGACTGTAAAATAAGTCCTTTAATGAGAGTTGATAGTTTAGACATGGGTGATGGTGATCGTGAAAAGATTTTAAATCATATAATCAAATCAGACTATGATAAGATATTAATTACTCATGGGACAGATACAATTGTCGATACTGCAATTTATCTAAATCAATTAAACAACAAAACTGTCGTATTGACTGGCTCACTTAAGCCTGCGCTTTTTATTGATAACGATGCAATATTTAATATAGGCTGTGCATTTACATCAGTTCAGAACTTAAGCAAAGGAGTTTATATTATAATGAATGGACAAGTCTTTGAACCTAATAATTGCAGAAAAAATATTGATAAAAATATTTTTGAAAAAATTAACTAGTTAATGACCTTAAGATAGATAATCCATAAATAGCAGCTGTCTCCGATCTTAATCTATTTTTGCCAAATGATATCTCAGTAATTTTATTATTTTTTGCCTCTTGAATCTCGTCTTCCGAGAATCCACCTTCCGGACCAATAATAAGGCAAATTTGATTTGAGTTTATAGACTCTTTTAATAAAATATTTTTTGTCTTTAGATTTGCCATTATCTTTTGATCACTATTATTTTTTATAAAATCAGAATATTTTTCAGTATTATTAATCTTAGGTTTGAATAGTTGATTTGATTGCTTTAAAGAACTAATAGTAATCCTCTCAAGCCTATCATGATTTACTCTCTTTTTTTCTGAATACTTGGTTATAATTGGAGTTATTTCATTAATACCAATTTCTGTCGCTTTTTCTACAAACCATTCAAATCTGGATGGATTTTTTAGTGGGGAAATAGCAATATGGATTGACACTTTACTAGACTTTTTCTTTGATAACTTTACTATTTTTACTTTAATTTTTTTTCCTTTCTCTATTATTTTACATTCTGCTAAAAGCCCATTTCCATTAGTAAAATTAAGTATATCCCCTATATCTCTCCTATATGACTTTATTATATGCCTAGTGTCATTTTCATTCACTAAAATCTCAATATCTGTTTCACTAAAGTTTGAAAAAAATAAATTCATTAGAAACTATATCTTGGTAAGGGTGTAGATTTTAAATCTGATAATTCAGATGTAGAATACTTTAAATAGCCTACAATACCAATCATCGCAGCGTTATCATTAGTATATTGAAGCTCAGGAATAAAAACTGTCCAATTATTTTCTCTTGATTCATTAACTAATCTATTTTTAAGATAACTATTTGCAGATACACCACCTCCAAATATTATTGAATTAAGATTATTTTCTTTTGCTAAAAATTTGACCTTATTTAACAAGTTGTCTACTAAGTTTTTTTGAATTGACGCACATATATCATGTAAATTTTCATCAATAAAATTCTTATTCTTATTTATATTATTATGAAGAAAATTGATAAAAGCTGTCTTAGTTCCACTATAGCTTATATTCCCAGCTTCAACCTTGGGCAAAGGAAAATTAAACTTATTTTCGTCTCCCATTTTTGATAATTTATCAATTTCTGGTCCAGCTGGATAGTCTAGCCCTAATTTCTTTCCACACTTATCAAAAGCTTCTCCAATTGCGTCATCTAAAGTCTCTCCAATTATTTTCATTTTAAAATAATCTTCAACTAAAATGAACTGTGTGTGACCGCCCGATATTGTTACTCCGAGAAAAGGAAAATCTGGCTTCTTTTTACCATTATTAATAAAATTAGATAATATGTGTGCTTGCATATGGTTAACCTCAACTACCGGAACTTCAAGTGAAACTCCAAGTGATTTTGCAAATTCAGTTCCAACAATAAGAGAGCCCATTAATCCTGGGCCCCTTGTAAAAGCTATTGCTGATATATCATTTAAAGAGATACCAGATTCTTTTACAGCCGATTCAACAACTGGTATTATATTTGAAAGATGAGCCCTAGACGCTAATTCAGGCACAACTCCTCCATATTTTTTATGTATTGACTGGTTAGCAATTTTATTTGACAACACTGTATCATTTTTTAAAACTGCTGCTGATGTATCATCGCAAGAAGATTCAATACCCAGTATATAAATATCTTTATTTGACATTGCTATCTTTGTAATACAAATTTAATCAAGAATAGTCATTAAGAATTTAAAAAAAATATTTTTAATAAT
>CACEJV010000024.1:0-5272 GCA_902559905.1 uncultured Bacteroidota bacterium
TTTTATTAACATCAGGGAATTTATTAAAAGAGAATACAGGTTGTTTTATTGCATAACCTTTAAGTTCTGGCTTAAACTTAAAATCTTTTAACTTATTTTCTCCAAGCATTATTTTTGTAGCATAATTTACATAGGGCTCTTTATAAGCTTTTGAAATGAAAGGTACTGTTCTAGATGCTCTAGGGTTGGCTTCAATAATAAATACCTTATCATCTTTTATAGCAAATTGTATATTGATTAACCCAATTGTATTTAAAGCTAATGCAATTTTTTTGGTATGATCTCTAATTTGTTTTACGGTAAACTCACCAAGATTAAATACTGGGAGAGTTGCATTTGAATCACCAGAGTGAATTCCACATGGCTCGATATGTTCCATTATTCCAATTATATAGACGTCTTCTCCATCACATATAGCATCTGCTTCAGCCTCGATTGCTCCGTCTAAATAGTGATCTAATAATAACTTATTATTTGGAATTTTTGATAGTAAATCCACTACATGTTCCTCGAGCTCCTCCTTATTAATTACTATTTTCATGCCTTGACCCCCTAAAACATAGGATGGTCTAACTAATATTGGAAAATTAAGTTTATCTGATAATTCAACTGCTTCTTTTGCACTTGTAGCAACTCCAAAATCTGGATAAGGTATGTTATTATCTTTAAGTAGGTTTGAGAAGCTACCTCTATCCTCAGCCAGATCAAGCGACTTGAACTCTGTACCAATAATCTTAATATTATAACGATCAAGTTTTTCAGCAAGTTTAAGTGCAGTTTGACCACCTAATTGAACAATAACACCTTCAGGTTTTTCATGTCTAATTATATCATAAATATGTTCCCAAAATACAGGTTCAAAATACAGCTTATCAGAAATATCAAAATCAGTTGAAACAGTTTCAGGGTTACAATTTATCATGATAGTTTCATATCCACATTCACTCGCAGCAAGAACACCATGCACACAGCAATAATCAAACTCAATACCCTGGCCAATTCTATTTGGACCAGATCCTAAAACAACAATTTTTCTTTTGTCAGACACAGAGCTTTCATTTTCAGAAAACTCAGTATTTTCATTTGTCTTTATTTTTTCTTCAAATGTAGAGTAATAGTATGGAGTTTGAGCTGGAAACTCCGCTGCACAAGTATCAACTAATTTATAGACTCTTTTGATATCTAATTCGTCTCTTTTATTATAAACTTCACTTTCAAGACATCCAAGCATATATGCAATTTGTCTATCAGCAAAACCTTTTTGTTTTGCTTCTAAGAGTAAATCATAATCAATTTTGTCAATATTAGTCTTGGAAATCTCTTCTTCGAGAATATGTAGTTCTTCATATTGTTTTAAAAACCACATATCAATCTTGGTTATATCATATATCCTTTCTAGTGGAATACCTGCTTGAATAGCATCATAAATGACAAAAACTCTATCCCAGCTTGCATTTGTTAGTTTACTTATTATTGTATTATAATCTTTATAACCTTTTCCATCTGCACCTAGTCCATTTCTTTTAATTTCAAGAGATTGAGTTGCTTTATGAAGAGCTTCTTGAAATGAACGACCTATTCCCATAACTTCACCCACAGCTTTCATTTGTAAGCCAAGAGTTCTGTCAGATCCCTCAAATTTATCAAAATTCCATCTAGGGATTTTTACGATAACGTAGTCTAAGGTAGGTTCAAAAAGAGCAGAAGTAGATTTAGTTATTTGATTATTTAACTCATCTAGTGTATAGCCTAGGGCAAGTTTAGCAGCAACTTTTGCAATTGGATATCCAGATGCTTTAGATGCTAATGCAGATGATCTTGAAACTCTTGGGTTAATTTCAATTGCAATTATATCTTCTTTTTCATCAGGGCTTACAGCAAATTGAACATTGCATCCACCGGCAAAATCCCCGATACTCTTCATCATTTTAATAGCCATATCTCTCATTCTCTGATATGTTGTATCAGATAATGTCATAGCAGGCGCTACAGTTATTGAATCACCTGTATGAATTCCCATAGGGTCCATATTTTCAATTGTACAGATAATAACAATATTATCATTTTTATCTCTTAGAAGTTCTAACTCATATTCTTTCCAACCTATTAAAGCCTTGTCGATTAATACTTCGTGTATAGGAGAAGATTCAAGACCTCTAGTAAGTAGATCATTAAATTTTTCTTCCTCAAATACTATAGATGCACCAGTACCTCCAAGTGTAAATGAAGGTCTAATTACCAGAGGGAAACCAAATCGTTGGGCAATTTCTTTACCTTTTAAAAAAGATGAAGCACTTTCTGCTGGAGCTACTGGAATATTAATTTTGTTTAATAAAGTCCTGAACTTTTCTCTATCCTCTGTTATCTCAATTGCATCAATGTCAACACCAATAATATCAACATTAAATCTAGACCAAATCTCTTTTTCTTGAGCTTCAATACAAAGATTTAAAGCAGTCTGACCTCCCATTGTTGGGAGAACTGCATCAATATCATTATGAATTTCTAATATTTCAATTATGGATTTTGTTGTAAGAGGCTTTAAATATATATGATCTGCCATGGAAGGATCAGTCATAATTGTAGCAGGATTAGAATTAATAAGTATAGTCTTAATTCCATCTTCCTTTAATGATCTTAAAGCCTGAGAGCCAGAATAATCAAATTCACAAGCTTGACCAATAATTATAGGTCCTGAGCCGATTATAAGAATTGATTTAATTTTTTTATCCTTGGGCATAAAATCACACTAAAATATAAAAAAAAAGGTGCCATAAAAGCACCATATAAAAAAAGTTATTAAAAATTATTTCTTATGACGAGATTCGTCTGATACTGATAATTTTTTTCTGCCTTTAGCTCTTCTACTAGCAAGAACTCTACGTCCATTTGCTGTAGACATTCTGTCCATGAAACCGTGCTTGTTTCTTCTTTTTCTCTTAGATGGCTGATAAGTCCTTTTCACAATTGTCTATTTAATCGGACGCAAATATAATATCTTTTTGTTCAACTTCATATAAATATTTTTAAATTGTAAATTTGCACTAAATATGATACCTAAAATTATTAAACTTATAGCATCTATTTCTATTTTTGGATATGGAGTATACCAAATAACAGAAACATTTATAGGAAATGGAATTTTCCTAATTATTCTTTCAATTCTTCTAGTAGTTTTATATTTCAAAAATGAAGTTTTAATTTTCGCTTTTTTAAGTTTAAGAAAACAAGATTTTGATAGAACTGAAAGAATACTAAAGCTAATTAAAAATCCAAAGTCTGCTTTAGTAACTAAACAGCAGGGTTTCTATCATTATCTAAATGGTCTAATCCAATCTCAGAAAAATCTAACAATTGCTGAAAAACATTTTCGTGAAGCTTTAAAGCTAGGTTTAAGTATGAATCATGATATTGCTATGGCTAAACTAAGTTTAGCTGGAATAATGATGCAAAAAAGGAGAAAAAGAGAGGCTCAATCATTACTGACTGAAGCAAAATCTTTCGACAAACACAATATGCTTACTGCTCAAATAAAGTTAATGCAAGAGCAGATGAAAAGAATTTAGTAATGGGTTTTTTTTATAAGGAATAGATTTTTTCTTATCTTTGCTGTCCGACTTTTTTATTTATGAGTGATATTACTATTGAAAATAATGAGTTTTTAAGACAGTTTGAAGTCAAAGTTTCAGACTCATTAGCAAGAATAGAATACGCTGAACAAGAAAGAAAAATTTTCCTAACTAAAATTCACATACCTGATACAATTAAGGATAAATCTTTTGAAGAAGAATTTATAATTAAGGTTTTAGAATTTATTGAGAGTAAAAACTTGAGAGTTGTACCAACCTCTCCAAGAATAGCAGGTTTTGTTAGAAAAAACAAATCCTTTAAGCATTTATTACCTGTAGGAATAAAGCTTTAGCTAAACTGCAAATCCTTCTGGATCAATTTCTCTAAATTTCATTTTTTTAATAGCTCCTACCAATTTTGGATCCCAAATTGTTTTAAAACGAATATAGTTTTCAGAGAAACCTTCTATATATCCATTCTTATTTTCAGACTCAAATAAAACATTATATGTATTACCAATCTTACTTTTATAGAAATCAGATTTTTTTCTACCTGAAAGAAGTCTCATAAGCTTACTCCTTTTAGATCTAGTGTTTGAATTAACAATATTAGGTAAAGTTATGGCATGTGTATTGTCTCTTTCAGAATACGTAAATACATGGAGATAGGACACATCTAGCTTATCTATAAAATTCATACTTTCTAAGAATTTATCATCGTCTTCTCCAGGAAAACCAACTATTACGTCGACTCCGATTGAAGCCTCAGGCAATAATTCCTTAATCATTTTAATTCGACTTTTGTATAAACTTGAATCATATCTCCTTCTCATAAGCTTAAGCACAGAGTCACTTCCACTTTGAAGTGGAATATGAAAGTGGGGAACAAATTTTTCACTTTTACTTATAAATTCAATTATTTCATCAGTTAATAAATTAGGTTCAATTGATGATATTCTAAACCTAATATTTGTTTCTAGATTTTCAATTTCTTTAATTAAATCATAAAAATTATACTTATTATTTGTCTCATGATTTTTACCAAAATCACCAAGGTTAATACCTGTTAGTACAATTTCTTTTATTTCCTGAGAATCAATTTTTCTTATGTTTTTTAAGACATTATCTATGGTACCACTTCTTGATTTACCTCGTGCAAGTGGGATTGTACAAAAGCTACATTTATAGTCACAACCATCCTGTACTTTTAGGAATGCTCTAGTTCTATGATTTAATGAATAGCTTTCTTTAAATAAGTTAACCTCATTTATGTTACAAGAATGAACTTTCTTAGATAGATCATTCTCAATATTTTTTAAATAATCCAATAAGTTAAATTTATCAGATGCACCAAGGACTAAATCTACTCCATCAACATCAAGCAATTCTTTAGGTTTTAATTGTGCATAACAACCTATAGCAGCTATAAATGCGTCTGGATTAATTTTTTGTGCCTGCTTCACATAATACTTAAATTTTTTATCAGCATTTTCCGTTACAGAGCATGTATTAATAACATACGCATCTGCATAATCATTAAAATCAACAATTTTATAGTCGTTTTCTTTTAAAGATTTTAATATGTAAGAAGATTCAGAAAAGTTTAATTTACAACCTAGAGTATAAATAGCGACAGAGGAAATCTTTCTTTTAGTCTTAGAAGATACAATTGATGAAGACAAAACTACAATTATTAAGAATCA
>CACEJV010000025.1:0-5042 GCA_902559905.1 uncultured Bacteroidota bacterium
AATTACGTCATTATTAATAACTGAAATTAAACTTGCATTTGAATATAGATAAAGAGTTTCATAATTCTCAGTTTCAGAAACACTTAATATAAAATTACTTTTAACATATGATTTAGTCTTGCCAACAGAGTAGTCAAGTCTTGGATCATAAGTAATTCTTATTTTGGGGTTGCCTTTAATGTGCTTAATTATTCTGGTAATTTCTGGTGGAGAGTAATAACTCTTTTTTTTTGTTTGGTACCTAGGCATGTAATCTATAATATGAAACTCATCGAAACCGTTATTAAAGATTGTCCTCAGTATACATGTATTCTTCAAATATTCTTGACTTATATTATAATTTCCAACTGTTTCAACTTTAAAAAAACCACCAATACTATTATCAATGATTTTTGCGAAGATAGAGGGAGAATCAAACTTTGGTAAACAACACCAATCTATTGAAGAATCCTTATAAATTAATGCTGATGATTGACAATTTCCTATTATTCCATAATTAATGTTGTCTCTATATCCATAAGAATCTCTTATTTCCATATTTTTAGAGTTTAATATAATGATTTGAGTAGAACAATAATTGTTTCGAATAGATTACCAATTAAGATATCTAATTTAGATAAATCTTTTGAATTTTCTTCAACTAGTGGAGGATTAGCAACTGGAATGAAATCAATTCATAAAAAAAATAATTTTTTATGGATAGGATGGCCAGGAATTGATAAAAAATCCTTGGGTAATAATTTAGCTAAAGCAGAAAAATTATTACTCAAAAAAAATTATATCCCGGTGTTTTTGAGAAAAAAAGAAATAAACGATTTCTATTATGGTACAAGTAACGAAGCTCTTTGGCCACTATTTCATTACTTCATAGAGTTTTCTATATTCAATAAGTCCCATTGGAAGTCTTATTTTAATGTTAATAAGAAATTTGCTGATTGCGTAATTAAGTATGCAAAAAAAGATGATACAGTTTGGGTTCATGATTATCAATTATTACTATGTCCAAAAATGATTAAGAGTAAAAGACCTGACTTAACTGTTGGATTCTTTCTCCATATACCTTTTCCCTCTTTTGAAATATTTAGAATTTTTCCATGGAGAGAAGAACTACTAGAGGGTATTCTTGGCTCTGATCTTATAGGTTTTCATACCTATGATTACGTTAGACATTTTTTAAGCTCTGTAAAAAGAATTTTAAAGTATGATGTAATTTTTAATAAAATTAATGTTGGTTCAAGAGAGGTTTTAGTTGATACTTTTCCTATGGGAATTGACTATGCAAAATATAATGATGCTGCTAGAAAAAAATATAATCAAAAAAAATCTGAGATGTCTAAACTCAGACTCCAACTAATGGATCATAAGAAGACTTCATCTGAAAGTAAATTAATCTTATCTATTGATAGACTTGATTATACAAAGGGAGTTATTAATAGGATTAAGGCATTTGAGATTTTTCTTATAAATAATCCAGAATATAGAGGCAAAGTCAGGCTTATAATGCTTACAGTCCCTTCAAGATCTGATGTTAGTGATTACATAAGGCTTAAGAAACAAACAGATGAAATAGTTGGTAGAGTTAATGGTAAATTTGCTTCAGTAAATTGGACCCCAATTTGGTATTATTATAGATCTATGAGTTTTGACGAATTAATTGACCTATATACTATTTCAGACATAGCTATGATAACTCCAGTTAGGGATGGAATGAATCTTGTAGCAAAAGAGTTTGTTGCGACAAGGGTTGAAGGAGATGGTGTTTTAATCCTTAGTGAAATGGCAGGAGCTTCAAAAGAATTATATGAATCAATAACTGTAAATCCATTTGATCTTAACAGAATGTCTGATATGATTCTAAAGGCAATTAATATGCCTAAGAAAGAACAAGTCGAAAGAAATAGGAGCATGCAAGAAAGATTAAGTAGATATACAGTTAATTATTGGGCAAACGATTTTATGAAAAATTTAATTTCTAGAGCAAAATCTAACCAGAACTCAGTCACTAATTATTTTAATTTATCAGAAAAAAACAAACTAATAGAAAAACTTAAATTATCAAACAATAAGTTAATAATACTTGATTACGATGGAACTTTGGTCAACTTTAAAGATAAACCAGAGTTAGCAGTTCCAAACGATAATTTATTAGACATTTTGAAAGATTTATCTAATATTGAAGGTTTGGATATAGCAATTGTAAGTGGTAGAGATAAATTATTCCTGGAGGATAATCTTGGAAAACTTAATGTTAGTATTATTGCAGAACATGGTCACTTTTACAAGAAAAAGAATAAAAATTGGATAAACCTTGGAAATATTGATAAAGTTTTTTTAAATGAGATATACTCAATCTTTCAATCTTTCTCTGATAGAACACCAGGAACATTTACTGAAAAAAAAGAAAGTGGATTGGTTTGGCACTATAGAAAAACCGATCCAGAGTTAGCCTCAGAAAGAGTTGTAGAGATGGAAACAGTTTTAAACAGTTTGTTAACTGATCAATTTCAAATTTTAAACCTTGACAAAGCTATTGAAGTTACAAGTAGAAAATTTGATAAAGGATCAGCAGTTAATGAATTAACAAAAAACAAGAAATACGATCACATAGTCTGTATAGGAGATGATATAACCGATGAGAATATGTTTAAAAACTTAAATGAAAATTGTACAACTATCAAAGTTGGTATAAAAAATACACTGGCGAGGTTTTATATTGATGACCCCAAAAGTGTAGTTAATTTATTAAATGATATAAATAATTATCTGAAATAGATGAATTTACTCCTGCATAAGTCTAAATCCTTCCCCATGTACATTTATAATTTTAAGTGATGAGTCTTTTTCAAGATACTTTCTAAGTTTTGCAATGTATACATCCATACTTCTTGATGTAAAATAATTAGCATCTCTCCAGATCTTATTTAGGGCGATATCTCTAGGCAGCAAATCATCAAAATTTAATACTAACATCTTTAATAGCTGATTTTCTTTAGGAGATAATTTAAAAGAATCTCCTTCTTTATGAGTTAATATTCTTAGCTTAGAATTAAAAGAAAATTCACCAAAATTAAAATCAAAAATATCTTCTTGTTCAGTATTTACAGAAGGCTTTCTATTGAGTATCGATTTTATTTTTGCTAGTAATATTTCAGAGTCAAAAGGTTTTGTTAAATAATCATCTGCACCTATCTTATATCCTTTTAAAACATCATCTTTTAGGTTTTTTGCAGTAAGGAAGATTAAAGGAATAGCTTCATTAACTTCTCTGATTTCTTTTGCAAGTGTTAAACCATCTTTAAATGGCATCATTATATCTAGAATACATAAATCAAATTCTGATTTATTAAACTTCTCAAAACCCTCGATACCATTAACGGCAAGTGATATATCATAGTTATTAATGGTTAGATAATCTTTGAGTATTTTCCCAAAATTTGGATCATCTTCTACTAGTAAAATTTTTTTATTTGATTTCATCTTTAAGTGTTTTAATAATTATATAGAACTTAGTTCCAGAACCTTTTTTGCTTTCAAGCATAATTTTACCCTTGTGAAAATCAACAATCTTTTTAACATATGAAAGTCCTAATCCGTGTCCTTTAATATCATGTATATCTCCATTTTGTTCTCTGTAAAATTTTTCAAATACCATCTTTTGAGTATTCTTATCCATACCAATTCCATTGTCTTGTACACATATCTCTATATTATCATCAATGTTTTTTGTTGAGACTATAATTGAAGGTTTACTTTTTGAGTATTTTACTGCATTATCTAAAATATTGATAATAATATTTTCTAGATGATTACTATTTCCTAATATATTTGAATTATTCGCATTTAATGAAAGATTAATAGAACCCTTGTTGCTTTCTACTATTAGTTTTACATGCTCAACAGCATCCTCAATTACTTCATGGATGTTTGTCTTTTCCATATCAAATGGATTAGAACTTTTCTCCAACTGAGATATCCTCAATATATTCTCAACCTGAGATAACATTCTAGAGTTTTCTTCTCTAATCATACCTAAATATGATGTGAATTTGTCATTAATATTGTTTTTTGAGCTTGATATTGCATCTAATGCTAGATTAATAGTAGCAATGGGTGTTTTAAATTCATGAGAAATGTTATTGATGAAGTCACTCTTGATCTCTGATAACTTTTTCTGTTGAATTATTTGATATAATGCACTTGTTGATATAACAATTATAATTAAAGTGAGCATAAAAGATAAGGTAGCAACACCTATTATACCGGATAAGACATATTCTTGTTTTTCAGGAAAAGAAACAATAAGATCATATTGTACAGGACTTGATCTATCATACATAAAGGGGATTGAATACTTGGGACCTGACTGAACTTCTATATAGTTATTTGATTTAACTTTTGTTGAAAGACCATTACTATATATTCCAAATTCATATGGAGTAATAATATTTTGGTTATTAAACCCTTGGTCTAAAAGTATTTGAATTTCTCTTGAAGTTGTTCTTTTATGAATTGGTAATGAGGATGCGTATTCTTGAAAAGCAGATTTATATTTTTCAAACTTAAACATATCAATATCCTCAACACTTTTCAATTTAGAAATAGAGGCATTCAACCTATTCTCTCTTCTATCAAAAATATTCTTATTAACAATAGTAGTTTTAACTGCTTTATAATCCTTTAGATTATCATCTCCATATCTGTTTGATAAATTATCGGGGAGATTAATATTATAATCCTCTTCAAGTATACCATAAGCAAAAAAAGTTGATAGATTTGAAGATTGATCTTCATCTAAGAACAGAAAAACATCAGTAAAATTCTGTTCATCTGGTGAACCAATGGAGTCAATTAACATTTGATAAGTATTTACATAATCATTTAACTCTCTACTCTGAATTTCGTCAACAACTTCTCTTAATGTCCTATTGACAGCTAAAGAAAATTCCTCTTCCTTGTTTTTCCATGAGGAATATATCCAGTATCCTTGCATAAGTATGATGCCAATTAAGGAAAATGACATTAGAAGAACAAGTGAAGTATAT
>CACEJV010000026.1:0-4874 GCA_902559905.1 uncultured Bacteroidota bacterium
TAAATCAATTCATGGACATGATGCTTTTTTAATTGAAACCAACCAAATTTCAGATATCTTTACAAAAATTTTAAAATAATGGCAATTTACTTAGATAGAGTTAACGACAAATACCTATTTGAATTATCAAATGAAAATGGACATAAAGTTCATTTAGATAGAAAATACTCACCAGACTATCAAGTTCAAGGAGCTAGCCCGATGGAGCTTCTACTTATGGGAGTTGCAGGCTGCAGTAGTATAGATATCATTTCTATTTTAGAAAAACAAAAGTTAGATCCTAAATCATACAAAATGGAAGTAGAGGGTGAAAGAGAATCTGAACCGGGTAGACCATATAAAAGGATTCATGTAAAACTATTGATTGAAGGAGAAATTCCAGGTGATAAAATAATTCGTGCAGCATCACTAAGTTTTGATAAATATTGTTCCGTTTCAAAAAACCTTGAGAAATCAACTTTGATAGAGCACTCAATTTATCTTAACGGAGAGCTAATTAAAAAATAGTCTAAAAAGTTTGATATTTTAAATACCTATTATACTTTTGTTAAATAATGAAACAAAATTTTAATTTTTATTATACATATTACTTCTCTCATCAGAAGGCTGGATAATTATGTATAATTCAATTAAAATATAATAGTCCTGTCAAATCAGGACTTTTTTTTTATATGAAAGTGTCAATACAGGGAATTAAAGGTTCTTTCCACCATATGGTGGCAAATGAGTATTTTAAATCTTTTGAATTAGTAGAATGTTCAACCTTTGAAAATCTAGTAAAATCAATTGATAAAGAAGAATCTGACTTTGGTGTCATGGCAATTGAAAATTCAATTGCTGGATCAATACTTCCAAATTATGCACTAATTGATGAATATAATCTGTATATAACAGGAGAGCACTATTTAAATATAAATCATAATTTAATGTGTCTGGCTGGGCAAAAAATTGATGAAATCTATGAAGTACAATCACATCCAATGGCTTTACTTCAATGTTCCAAATTCTTCAATAATTATCCTCATATTAAATTAATTGAGAGCGAGGATACAGCTTTATTTGCAAAAAAAATCAAGGATGAAGAAATGCTAGGTGTTGGTGCCATTGCTAGTAAAGATGCTTCGGAAATATATAATTTAGAAATTCTTAATGAGTCAATCCAGACTATCAAAAACAATAAGACAAGATTTGTGATTCTTGAAAAAAAGAAAACGAATGATGAATTCAATAAAGCTGCACTAAAGTTTATTCTTGATCATAAAAGAGGAAGTTTAGCTTCAGTTTTAAATATTATGAGTGATTGTAGCTTAAATCTTACTAAGATTCAATCTTTACCAGTAATACAAACACCTGGTAAATATGCTTTTTTTGTTGATATTACTTTTAACTCTGAAGACAATTACAATAAATCAAAAAAAATTATTGATTTAATGGCTCAAGAATTTAAAGTTTTAGGTGAATATAAAATTAAAGAGTTATGAATGTAGGAGTAATTGGCTTGGGATTAATTGGAGGGTCTATAGCTTTAAAAATTAAGGAAATTGACACAAATACAGTTATATATGGACTTGATAAAGATTTGGATTCAATGAGTTATTCTCTAAGCAGAGGTATAATAGATAAAAAACTAGATATCAACTCAATTGATAACTTAAAATACATTTTTATTGCAATACCTGTAGATGCTATCAAAAGTGAAATAGAGTCAATTTTGAATAGAATCTCAAATAATACTTTGGTTGTTGACTTGGGTTCAACAAAGTATGAGATATGTAAAAAAGTACAAAATCATTCTAAAAGAAAAAATTTCCTTGCAGCTCATCCAATAGCTGGTACTGAGTTTTCAGGACCTTCAGCTGCAACAAAGAATCTATTTGATAATAAGGTTTTAATTCTCTGTGAAACAGAAAAAACTGATCAAGATTTATTATCAGAGGCTTTAAAAATTTTTGATTTAATGAATATGAATATTATTAATATGGACTCTATTGAACATGATAAGCATATAGCATATGTGTCACATCTTTCTCATATTTCGTCTTTTATGTTAGGAAAGACAGTAATGAACAAAGAAGAAGATCAAGATACAATTTATGATATGGCTGGAAGTGGATTTGAGTCTACTGTAAGGTTAGCAAAAAGCTCTCCTGAAACATGGGCATCAATTTTTGTAGAAAATAAAAACAATATTGTTGAATCACTTAACGAGTATATCTCCAATATTAATAATTTTAAAATTTTAATTGAAAAAGGTGATAAAGAAAAATTAAGTGCCGAAATGAAAAAAATAAATGGTATTAAAGAAATACTTAACGGAATTAAATAAATAATTATGGAAAATAAAAAAGAGTTTAGAAGTTGGTTAGACAAAATGAATCTAAGGCACCCATTGGTTATAGCTGGACCTTGTAGTGCTGAAACTGAAGAGCAAGTTTTAAAAATTGCCCATGAACTTAAAGATTCGGATGTATCAGCATATAGGGCAGGTATATGGAAACCTAGAACTAGACCCGGTATGTTTGAAGGTGTTGGTGCAATTGGTTTGAACTGGTTAGAAAAAGTTAAAAAGGAAACAGGTCTTATGATTGCAACAGAAGTTGCAAACTCAGTTCATGTAGATCTTGCACTTAAACATGATGTCGATATATTATGGATTGGGGCTAGGTCTACAGTATCTCCATTTATTGTTCAGGAAATTGCAGATGCACTAAAAGGAACTGACAAAATTGTTTTGGTTAAGAATCCAGTTAATCCTGATTTAGCTCTTTGGTTAGGAGGGATTGAGAGAATTTACTCTTCAGATATTAACAAGATTGGAGTTATACATAGAGGATTCTCATCCTATGACAAATCTAAATACAGAAATAATCCAGAATGGCAAATTGCAGTTGAGCTTCAAAATAATTTTCCTGACCTACCTCTAATATGTGATCCATCACATATTGCTGGAAGAAGAGACTTAATTTTTGATTTAAGTCAATCTGCACTAGATTTAAATTTTGATGGTTTAATGATTGAGACTCACTGTGACCCGGATAATGCGTGGAGTGATGCTGCTCAACAAGTAACCCCAAAAAGATTAATTGAAATAATGAAAGATTTAACAATTAGAGAAAAGACTTCAGAAGGTGAAGATTATATAAACAAACTTAACAATCTTAGATCTCAAATTGATGTTGCAGATCAGAATTTATTGTCAACATTAGGAAAAAGGATGGAAGTTGCAAAGGATATTGGTCAGCTAAAGTCCGATAATAATGTAGCAATTTTACAGAATAAAAGATGGAACGAAATTCTCGGAAAGATGATTTTAGATGGAGAGGAACACGGGTTAAGTGAAGAATTCATTTTAAGAGTTTTTAAAGCAATTCATCAAGAATCAATTAATAATCAAAAAAAAATATTAAATAAATAATCTATAAAATGTTATCAGAAAAAATAAAGTCTTTGCCGATATCTCAGACGGTTGCAATGACTGCTAAAGCACATGATTTAAAAAACCAAGGAATAGATGTTATAACTCTTAGTGCAGGTGAGCCTGACTTTAATATTCCAGATTATATAAAAGAAGCAGCGGTTGAGGCTATTAATGATAATTATCATAAATATTCTCCGGTTGATGGTTATCTTGATTTGAAAAAAGCAATTTGTAAAAAGTTTAAAAGAGATAACAGCTTAGATTATGATGTAGACCAAATAGTTGTTTCAACAGGAGCGAAACAATCAATTGCTAATGTGTGTATGTCACTTATAAATAAAGGGGATGAAGTTTTAATCCCTACACCATATTGGGTAAGTTACAGTGCCATGGTTGCACTAGCTGAAGGAATACCTGTATTTATAAATCCAGATGAAGACTCAAATTATAAAATTACTGCTCAACAACTTGAATCTGCAATAACAGATAAAACAAAAATGTTAATGCTTAACTCACCTAATAACCCAAGTGGATCAGTTTTTACTGAACAAGAATATCTTGAATTTTCAAAAGTTCTTGCGAAGTATCCAAATATAATTATTGTATCAGATGAAATTTATGAACACATAAATTATGGAGTAAAATCTGTAAGTTTTGCAAGCTTACCCGGAATGTATGATAGAACAGTTACTGTAAATGGAATTTCAAAAGCTTATGCAATGACTGGATGGAGAATAGGTTATTTGGGAGCACCTAAAGTAATAGCTAAAGCCTGTAATAAAATGCAAGGTCAAATAACAAGTGGAGCAAATTGTATTGCTCAAAGAGCAACAATTAAAGCACTAGAAGAGTCTCCTGAAAAAATTCAATACATGGTTGACGAATTTAAGGTTAGAAGAGATTTTATAATAGATCTTATAACAAAAATCAATGGATTTAATATAAAACAACCTCCTATGGGTGCATTTTATATTTTCCCAGATATCTCAGAATTATTTGGAAAAACTTTTAAAGGTGTAACAATCAATGATGCAAATGATTTATCAATGCTTATTCTTGAAAAAGCTCATGTTGCAACTGTTCCTGGAGATGCTTTTGGTTCTCCTAACTGTATTAGAATTTCTTACTCAGCTTCAAGAGAACAAATTGAAGAAGCAATAAATAGAATAAAAGACTTATTATCTTGACTGAAATAGATAAATATTTTCCAAAATTAACACAAGATCAAAAAGAAAAGTACTATAAATTAGCTCAATTATACAAATACTGGAATTCAAAAGTAAATTTAATTTCTAGGAAGGATATAGATAATCTAGAAATTAATCACATTCTTCATTCGTTGTCCATTGTAAAAATTGTAAGCTTCAAAGATTCAACATCAGTACTTGATGTTGGAACAGGTGGAGGTCTTCCTGGTATACCTCTAGCAATTTTTTTTCCAAAAGTAAATTTTACA
>CACEJV010000027.1:0-4762 GCA_902559905.1 uncultured Bacteroidota bacterium
AAAAAATGAATTTGGAATTTCCTTTCTTGATGTATCTACTGGTGACTTCTTTGTATCACAAGGTGATCTAAAATTAATTGATCAGCTAATTTCAAACTTTTCTCCTAATGAAATATTGGTTTCAAAACCATCAAAAAATAAATTTTTTGAGTTACTTGGAAACTCATACAATGTATATCCATTAGATGATTGGGTTTACGATAACTCTTATTCAGAAAATAAGTTGCTTGATCATTTTAATACAAAGAGTTTGAAAGGTTTTGGTGTCGAGGATATAAAGCTTGGTGTTGTAGCTGCAGGTTCAATAATTCATTATTTAGATGATACAGAGCATAATAATCTTACTCATATCTCAAATCTTCAAAGGATATTTCCAGAGTCTTATGTATGGATGGACAGATTTACCATGAAAAATCTTGAATTGTTTAATTCAAATTCTATAAATGGTTTTAACCTTTCTGATACAATTGATGAGACAATAACTAGCATGGGTTCAAGAAAACTTAAAAGTTGGATTGCTTTTCCATTAATTGATAAAAAAGAGATAAAGAAAAGACAAGAAATTGTTCAATCAATAATTAGTGATGATGAAATAAGTAGGCTGCTTGATATCAACCTAAATAATATTTCAGATATAGAAAGGTTAATGTCAAAAATTGCTACATATAAAATTTCACCCAGAGAGCTTGTTAATTTAAAAAGTTCACTAGAAAACGTAGACTTAATAAAAGACTCTCTTTCAGTTTACAATGGTGTTTTAAAAAATTATGGTAAATCATTACCTAGTTCTAAAAGCATAATAAGAGAAATATCTAAGACCTTAAAGGATGATTCTCCAGTTTCAATATTGAAAGGAGATTTTATTAAAGATGGATTTTCAAAAGAACTTGATGGTCTAAGGGAGATTAGATCTTCGGGTAAGGAACATCTAAATCAAATCCTTGAAAGGGAGACAAAAAAAACTAATATTCCGTCATTAAAGATCTCATTTAATAATGTTTTTGGATATTACATAGAGGTGAGAAATACTCATAAAGATAAAGTCCCAGAAGACTGGATAAGAAAGCAAACTCTTGTTAATGCAGAAAGATATATAACACAGGAATTAAAAGAGTATGAAGAGAAAATAATAAATGCAGATGAAAAAATTAAAGATCTTGAGCTTAAGTTATTTTTAAAATTGATAGATAACCTTCAAGATAGCCTTTCAAAATTAAAATTAGTTTCAGATAAAATTTCCATAATTGATATTTTAAATTCTTTCTCAAAAAGAGCAGTTAGATATAAATATTGTTGCCCTAAAATAACAAGTACAAAAAAAATTGAAATTATTGCAGGAAGACACCCTGTGATTGAGGCAAATCTTCCTCCTGGAGAAAGATATATTCCTAACGATATATTTCTTGATACCGATCAGCAAATTATAATGATTACTGGCCCAAATATGTCAGGTAAATCTGCAATTTTAAGACAAACAGCTTTGATTACTATACTAGCTCAAATAGGTAGTTTTATCCCTGCACAAGAGATGAAATTTTCGTTAGTTGATAGAATTTTTACAAGAGTTGGTGCAAGTGATAATATCTCTATGGGTGAATCAACCTTTATGGTTGAGATGAATGAAACTGCATCAATTTTGAATAATCTAACAGGAAATAGTTTAATTCTACTTGATGAAATTGGAAGAGGTACAAGTACCTATGACGGTATCTCTATAGCTTGGGCAATAGCTGAGTTTTTACATGAAAATAAATTAAAACCTCATGTTCTTTTTGCAACTCATTACCATGATTTAAATGAAATGGAGTCAATATTCAAGGGAATAAGAAATTTTAATGTTAGTGTAAAACAGACAAAAGATGATGTCATCTTTCTTAGAAAACTAGTTAAAGGAGGGAGTAATCATAGTTTTGGAATTCATGTTGCTAAGATGGCTGGAATGCCGAGACTTGTGCTAAGCTCAGCTGAAAATAAGTTAAAACTTATGGAGACTAGCAGGCCTAAAAATTTAAAAGAAGATAAAACCGATGATAACCTTCAGCTAAGTTTTTTTGATATAGAAGATCCCAAAATGCAGGAGATAAGAAAAATTATTGAAGACTTAGATATTGATAATTTAAGTCCTGTTGAGGCTCTTCTGAAATTAAACCAGATAAAAAAAGAAATAAAAGATGGAGATTGATTTACATGGAAAAACACATCCGGAGGGACTTGAATTAATTGAAGAGTATATGCTTTTAAATTCAACTAAGGGTAGTGTGAGTTTAACAGTGATAACAGGGAATTCACCAGTGATGCAAAAGAAAATAATTGATCAAATATGTAATAAGTATGGGTTCTCTTATTATATTCCACCCCATAATCCAGGAGAAATGATAATACAATATGAGAAATTATAAACCTCTAATTTTAATATTTTTTATAATTTTTAACTCATGTTCTAAAGAAGATGAGATAAATCAGCTTAATCAAACTATACTTGATCTTCAATCTAATATTTCTCAGTTAAATTCTCAAATTAATGATTATTCAAATCAAATTAATCAACTTACCTATCAAAATAATCTTCTATCAAGTCAAATTGAAAATCTAAATAATCAGCTAAATGGTTTTCAAGGTCAAATTGAATATTATTTAAATCAAATAGAATTGCTATCAGATGAAAATTTAATTCTTGACTCTGAAAACAATAATCTAACAGTTCAGCTTTCTGAGCTTCAAGATCAGCTTTATCTAATTCAAGCCCAAGGGGCAGAGGATGGAGTATATATTTTTAATCAAATTGAAATATCTGATCCTCCATTTTCTGGCACTATGTGGGATCTTCCAGACTTAATTAAATCTTCTGATTATACTGTCTATTCATCATCCACTTACCAAGGAATTTTGGATAGGATGTTTTACGATAAATCTATTCCTGATTTTATAACTTATCCCGCTCATGTATATCAGGTAATCTTTGGAGATGGTCTTTCTGTTGATTTTGAAATATATTCTGAGTTTACTCAAGAAGAAGCATTAAACATAGAGCAAAAATATGCGCCTTTAATGGGGCAACTTGGAAAAGAATTAAGAAAAAATATTAATTCAATTGAATTTCTAAAAGGTGAGTTTGTTGCTTCTGCACAAAGAAATGAGGACCTATCTTATGCGAATATTACATTTCATACTGATTGGTTGAACAATAATGTAGAGACAAGGCCAGATGGTGACAGGACAGAAGAATTGTTTATCCATGAAGCGACACACTTATCAATTGATCCCTATGTTTATGGTCAGCGAGGCTGGAATGATGCTGTTTACCTAGATGGAAATTATCTATCAACTTATGCTAAAGAAAATCCGGAATCAGAAGATATAGCGGAGACCTTTCAAGCATACATAGCTGTTAAATATTTTCCTGAAAGAATAACAAGTTCATTAAGAGATACAATTCTTTCAATTTGTCTAAATAGGTTTAAATATTTTGATTCATTAAACTTAGATTTATCTATATATGAATAAACTTTTATATTTTTAGGTATGACCAAAAGAACCAATACATTCAAATCATTTCTTAGAAATAATGTAGTCCAAGCAATTGTAATTATTCTAAGTGTACTATTATCATTTTATCTTGAACAAAGAAGACAAGTTAATATTACCAAACAGGAAAAAAACTATTTGCTAACTGATCTAACTAAAACATTGGAAGGTGATATCAACCAAATAGAAATCATCCTTGAAGGTTTGGATAAATCAGACAAGAACTTGATTAAACTTTTAGACGATATAAATAATAATCACACACTATTGACTGATCGTGAGGTAGCAGAAATACTTCTTCAAATTCAAATTGGAACTTCTTTTTTTCCTCAAGATGGTATTTTTAATCAGTTAATTGCAAATGGTACATTTAACCTAATAGAAAATGAGGAGTTAAAGTCACTTCTTTTGAATATGTATACCCATAAAAAGGAAAGAAACTATGCAACTTCAACAGAGATAGATAACTTTAATTTGCTTTGGAGACGACAAATCATGGGAAATTTTAGAATACAATTTAATTATAACTCCTACGATGGTGAAATCTATGGCCAGCAAGAACTAACTAGATTTAGATTCAATAGACAGTATTATCTTTCAAATGAATTATATGGAGCATTATCTCAGTCCAGAATATATGTGGGGATGTATACTAGATTCCTAAATGATCAAAAGAATGAGTATCAAACTGCGCTTGCACTTTCAAAGACTGAAATTGGTAAAGATTAATTTATTTATACTTCTCATATAAGTTAAATTATTATAAATTTGCATTCTCTGCGAAAGTAGCTCAGCTGGTAGAGCATCACCTTGCCAAGGTGAGGGTCGCGGGTTCGAATCCCGTCTTTCGCTCAACGCTCGAGTGGTGGAATTGGTAGACACGTTGGACTTAAAATCCAATGAGCAGTAATGTTCGTGCGGGTTCAAGTCCCGCCTCGAGTACAGAAAAGCCTCCTTTTAGGGGGCTTTTTATTTAACTCTTTTCCCTTTTTGTTTAATGTTCTTCTTAGCCATTTTAATATGTTCAATATGATGCTTAGTGTGCCATGCATACATTCCAACATGCTCATGAAGAATTATATTTTTATCTCTCGATGAGTGATAGTAAGTTTTTTTAAAGTCTTCCTCAGATAATGTCTTTAATAGGCTAACCCATTTAGCATGAATTCCGTCAATTACATTTAAACTATCTTTTACGTCTAATACATTTGAATCAGGAGTAGTCAGAAACTCAGCT
>CACEJV010000028.1:0-4102 GCA_902559905.1 uncultured Bacteroidota bacterium
TATTGAAGAGAGACAATTAAATGTAGCACAGATGGATGTTTTTTCAAGATTAATGATGGATAGAATTATGTTTTTAGGAACTGCTATTACAGATAGCGTTGCTAACGTCATTCAGGCTCAATTACTTTTCTTGCAGAGTACAGATTCATCAAGAGATATCCAAATGTATATTAATTCTCCTGGTGGTGGAGTGTATGCTGGCCTTGGAATATATGATACAATGCAATATATAAAGCCAGATGTT
This sequence comes from uncultured Bacteroidota bacterium, assembly GCA_902559905.1. GTDB lineage: Bacteria > Bacteroidota > Bacteroidia > Flavobacteriales > Flavobacteriaceae > Marisimplicoccus. The sequence goes on from CACEJV010000028.1 coordinate 245, forward strand.
GCTACAATTTGTACTGGATGTGCTGCATCTATGGCTGCAGTTCTTCTATGTGCAGGAAAGAAGGGAAAAAGATCTGCACTAAAACACTCAAGAGTTATGATACATCAACCTTTAGGTGGAGTTTCTGGTCAGGCAGCTGATATTGAAATTACAGCTAGGGAAATTCTTAAGCTTAAAGACGAACTATATAAGATTATTTCAAAACACACTGGCCAAACTTTCAAAAAGGTAAATGCAGATAGTGATAGAGACTATTGGATGAAAGCAGATGAAGCTCATAAATATGGTATGGTTGATGAAGTATTAAACAAATAATATGAGTGAAGAAGAAATCTTATGTTCTTTTTGTGGTAGATCAAAATCTCAAACAAAATTATTAATAGCAGGTTTAGATGCTCATATATGTGATATATGTATATCTCAAGCAGATATGATTCTTAAAGATGATGAATCTAGTAAAGATCCATCTGATTTCGCTGTTGAGCTAAAACCTCCTAAGGAAATTAAAAACTTCCTAGATCTTCACGTAATTGGTCAAGAAGATGCAAAAAAAACTTTATCAGTAGCGGTTTATAATCATTATAAGAGAATAAATCAAAAACATTTACCAGAAGAAATTGAAATACAAAAAAGTAATTTAATTCTGGTTGGTCCAACAGGCACAGGTAAAACTCTATTAGCTCAAACTATATCAAAATTTTTAAATGTACCTATTGCAATTGTTGATGCTACGGTTCTTACTGAAGCTGGCTATGTTGGTGAAGATGTTGAAAGTATTTTAAGTAAACTTCTTCAGTCTGCTGATTTTGATGTAGAAAAAACTCAAAATGGAATTGTTTTTATAGACGAAATTGATAAGATTGCAAGAAAAAGCGATAACCCCTCTATCACTAGAGATGTATCAGGTGAAGGAGTTCAACAGGCTTTACTTAAATTACTTGAAGGAACTATTGTAAATGTTCCACCTAAAGGAGGGAGAAAACATCCGGATCAAAAATTTATAGAGATTGACACATCTAATATTCTTTTTATTGCAGGTGGTGCTTTTGATGGAATTGAAAATATAATTAGAACTAGATTAAATCTTCAATCTATTGGATTTAAACCTGCAAATGAAAAAGTAATTAATGAAAATGAAGAGAATGTTTTAAGATATATAAATCCACATGATATAAGATCGTATGGACTAATTCCTGAAATCATTGGAAGATTACCTGTTATGTGTCACTTAAACCCCTTAACCAAAGATGCATTAAGAGATATTATGACAATTCCTAAAAATGCCTTGATAAAGCAATATACCAGGCTTTTTGAAATGGATGATATTAACTTTTCAATTACTCCAGGCGCAATTGACTACATCGTGGACAAGGCATATGAGTTTAAGTTGGGTGCTAGAGGATTAAGAACACTATGTGAAGCAATTTTAAATGATGCTATGTTTAATTTACCAAGTTCTGGAGAGAATGAATTAAAAATCACAAAGCTTTATGCAGATGAAAAGCTTCAAAAAATTGATTTATCCTTCTTAAAAGCAGTCTCCTAATTCATTGAAATTAATTCTTCAATAAACTCTCTTGAATTTGATAATCTTGGAATTTTATTTTGTCCTCCAAGCTTATTCTTAGATGAAAGCCAATCATAAAATAGATTCTTTCTTGCAACAATTAGTTTTGGTAGCTCAAGTGTTGAACTTTTATATCTCTTTGCTTCATAATCAGAATTTAGGCTTTGAAGATTTAGATCAAGTATTTCCATAAATTTATTAAGGTCATCAGGCTGTTTATCAAACTCAATTAACCACTCATGTGAGCCTTTAGTTTTACTACCCATAAAAATTGGGCCTACTGTGTAGTCAGATATTGAAGATTTTGTCAACTCAGAAGTTAGTGATAAGGCATTTTCTGCATTCTCAATAACAAGCTCTTCACCAAAAACATTTATAAAATGTTTTGTCCTTCCTGTTATCTTAATCCTGTATGGATTCAAGCAAGTGAACTTTACTGTATCACCTATTTTATACCTCCAAAGACCGGAATTTGTTGTTATTACCATTGCATAATTTACATTTAGCTTAACATCAGCTAATGAAACAATTTCTTGCTCTGACCCGTTAGCTGGATAAAATTCGTAGAAAATACCGTAGTCTAACATAAGTAGTAATTCACTTGATTCATTCTGATCTTGAATAGCAAAAAATCCTTCAGAGGCATTATAAATTTCAAAATATTTGAAATTTTTTGATGGAAATAATTTTTTGTAGAGGTTTTTGTATGGCTCGAAACTTACTCCCCCATGGAAATAAACTTCACAATCATTCCAAATATCAATAACGTTGTTTCTTCCAGTTTTTTCAATTACTTTTTGAAGTAACGACAACATCCAAGAAGGAACACCTGCAAAGCTTGTCACTTTTTGACTTAAAGATTCATTTATTATTGCTTCAACTTTTTGTTCCCACTCTGGAATTAATGAAACTTTTGAACTAGGCGTACTGCTTAGTTCAGCCCAAAAGGGTAAATTATCAATTATAATAGCAGATAGATCACCATAATAGCTACTATTATTTTCATAGATATCCTTTGATCCTCCTAGTCTTAGACATTTTCCTGCTAGTAATTGTGAATTTATATTATTATTAAAGTATAATGATAACATATCTTTTCCGGCTTTGTAATGACAATCCTCCAAAGACTCAAAACTTATTGGGATAAATTTACTTTTAGCGTTAGTAGTTCCACTAGATTTTGCAAACCATTTTATAGAAGTTCTCCAAAATATGTTTTGCTCACCTTTTCTATTCCTCTCAATATCAGCGTATATATCTTCATATGATACAATTGGAACTCTTTTTTTAAAATCATCATAAGATGCTATTGTTTTAAAATCATTTTTTTTTCCAATTTCAGTATCAATAGAGTAAACAACAAGTTTTCTTAGAACCTCCTGTTGTACTTCTATCGGATAGTCTTTAAATAATTCTATTTGACTTATCCTTCTTTTTAAAAAAAAGGATGCAACAGAATTAAAAATTGGAATTGGCATGGATTACATATATTTAGCATAAAAATAGTAAACAAAAAATTATGTTTTCAGGAGTAATAAAAAAAATGATTTCAATATATGATGATCCTATTAGATATATCCTAGATTTCGAAAATGATCTTTTATTTCTTAATCAGTTCATAGGTAAAAATATCAATTTAAAAAAGACAGGTTATTGTTGTCTGTCGTGCTCTGAAAATATTCAAATTTTTGCAAATGGTTTTTGTAAAAAATGCTTTTTTGAGTCTCCAATGTCTGGTGATTGGGTAATGAAACCTGAGTTAAGCAAAGCTCACTTGGAAATTGAAGATAGAGATCTTGAATATGAAAAAAAAATTCAAATTCAAGATCATATTGTTTACCTCTCAAAAACAAGTGAAACAAAAGTTGGTGTTACGCGATTAAATAATAAAACTACAAGATGGATTGATCAAGGAGCTATTGAAGCTATCGAATTAATTAAAGTTCCTAATCGATATTTGGCAGGGATAGCTGAGGTAAAACTAAAACAAAAATTTTCTGATAAAACAAATTGGCGTAAAATGCTTACAAGTCAAATTAATGATTCAAATTTAAAAAATGAAAAAGATGAGGCGCTTGAATTCCTAGGTGATGATTTTAAAGATTACTTTATGACAGATTCTGAGGTAATTAAATTTAACTATCAAATAGATATTCTAGTTGACTCAGTAAAATCAGTAAGCCTAAAAAAGTCTGATGAAATAAATGGAAAATTAATCGGAATTAAGGGACAATATTTAATTTTTGAGGATTCAAGTGTATTTAACGTTAGATCTAATGAAGGGTTTTTAA
>CACEJV010000029.1:0-3577 GCA_902559905.1 uncultured Bacteroidota bacterium
AAAGGCAGAAACTTTATCTAAAAGAGAAAATGTATATGTTGATCTATGTTCAAGTGTAATTCCTTTTTCAAAAAGAGAAAAGGGTTCATTATTACTTGCCTTAGTTAAACAAAAGAAAATATCTAAAGTTATTGTTCCCAGTATATCTGTTCTAGGTAGAAATCAGATTGATGTTCTTAATTCAATTGATTTTTTAATTCAAAACGATGTCTCTTTAGTTTCTCAACTTGAAAGATTAGAGACAACAGATGATTATGGCAGAATAAAACCTGATACTATATTATTCCTAAATTTATTTAGATCACTAGCAAATATGGAATATCAAAATAGAATTGATTCACATAGATTTGGTGTACAACAAGCCAAAGAATTAGGTAGATATAAGGGTGTAGGTGGGAGGCAATTGGAATCAGTTGAAGAGTTTTTTAATAAACCAAAAAATATAAATATTCTGAGACATCTTAAACGTGGTGAAAGTATAAGAAGGACAGCAAAACTTGTTGGATCCTCAACTGGTTTAGTTCAAAAAGTAAAAAGATGGGCTTTAGATCATAAAAGATTAGAACTTTAATTTTTGTATATTGAAAACTTAAATCAATTTATATTATGAAAAAAATTATGTTATTTATGACTTTAGGGCTATTCATTTCATGCTCTAACGTTCAGCATCCTGATTATGCAAAAAATCTTGAAATTACAAAACAGTGGTTTGAGGTTTTTGTAACTGAAGATCTTGATGCAACTATGGATTTTTATGCTGATGAGGTTGAATATCAAAGTGCATTTTATCAAGGACCTATTATGAATAAAGAAGAAACTAGAGAATATCTTCAAGGTTGGCAAGATGCAATGGAAGATATAACCTGGGAAGCAGTTAATTATCTTCCTGGAGCTGACCCAGAAACTGGAATTCCAAATGGTAGTGTTAGAACTTATGGCTATTGGTCTGGAACTAATACTGCATCAGGTAAAAGCTTTAGAGGATTATGGTATCACTATTTAACTTTTAATGAAGAAGGTAAGATTATCGATGGTGGAGACTTTGGTGATGCTACAGGTCTTGTAATGTCAGTAATGCCAGATTAAGAATAAATCTATATTCTAAAAAATCTAAAAACCTTTTCATTGTAAAATGAAGAGGTTTTTTTATATTCAAGTATTAAATCAATTTATATTATGAAAAAATTTATTTTACTTACAATTTCTATTCTATTTTTAGCTTGTCAACAACCTATAGATTCAATTGCAATTGTAAAGACTGACGATGATAAAACTCAGGCAATTCAAAAAATGTTTGAGAATTATATGTCATATGGAACAGATTCATATGATGCAGACTATGATCTATCAATTGTTTCTGATGATCTTACAGGAAATAACTCAATTCCTGGATTTGAAGTTAATAAGGCTTCTTTTATCGCAACTGATGCTGAGCATCATGCTTTATTTGACAATATTTCAATGTGGCTTCCAGGTTCTGATGATGGAACGGGAGGAGGTCTTCATACTAATTATTATGATGATTTTGGAACATGGACTCACTATTGGGGTACTTGGACTGGAACAGGAAAATTCACTGGTAATGAAGTTACTCAGTTTATCCACCTTAACTATGGTTGGAATGATGAGGGAAAGATAATATATCACAATATTCATATTGATGGTAAAGATTTCTGGGCTGAAGTAAATGCTGCTGAGGCTGCTTCAGGATCTGAGTAAATTAAAATTATAATTAAGATGAAAAAATTTTTACTATTTCTGTCAGTTGTACTTTTATTAAGTTGTGAAACAACTCAAATCGAAACTTCCGCAGGTTATCACATGGATGGCTCAAGTTATATTCTAGGTTCTGATGAAGACAATCAAATTGCTATGGATCTAGTTATTGCTTATTCTGAAAAAAATGTGGACTATATGGTTGAGATGATGGCTGATAGTGTTACCTATGCTCCACCTACTGGTGGTATTTCAATGACAATGTCAAATGATCAAGTTAGTGATGTTGTTATGCAGCTTCACTCTCCTTATGATTCTATTCAAAGAACTATATGGAATTCAGTACCTTTAATTAAAAAAGGTACCGATTTTACAAGAGTAACAGTAGCTTTCTCTGAAAAAAGATTTCTAAAAGATGGTACTCAAGAAAATCTTAGAATAATTGATAGGATCTTTATTCGCGATGGAAAAATATTTCGCGTTAATCAATGGGATGCGGAAATGGAATAATTACTTATTCTTATAAAAAACCCACTAATTAAGGTGGGTTTTTTTATATAATTGAGCCCATACTTCCTCCATCAACTCTTATTGATGCGCCATTTGTTCCTGATGATAATGGGCTTGAGAGGTATAAAATTGTATTTGCAATTTCATTAACAGTTAAGAATCTTGATATTAGCGAGGAGTCTCTAACATCTTTAAAAAAGGTTTTTTCTACTTCCTCTTTTGTTTTGTTTTCTCTTTTTGCAGTTTCTGCTAGGAATTCTTCTGATCCTTCAGATAATGTAGATCCCGGCACAATCGTATTTACAGTAACATTAGACCCTTTTGTAAGTTTAGCTAAACCACTTGAAAATACACTTACAGAAGCCTTAGATACACTATAGCTTAATAGATCACCTGGAACAAGTGTGGAGCATTCAGATGAAATAAAAATAATTCTTCCCCAATTTTTTTTTATCATTTTAGGAAGAAGATATTTAGATAATTTTACTCCACTCGTAAGGTTGACTTTAAAATGATCATCCCAGTCTTGTGATGTTTCATCAAAAAAATTTTTACCTCTAAAAATTCCAACATTGTTTATAAGAATATCAATGTCATCGGGAATCTCATCTAAAAGTTTTTCTACTTGAGAGTCATCTAAAAAGTCAGTAATTATTCCGCTTGCATTTTTATTATTAAGTTTTGATAAGGCATTATCTACACTATATTTTGTTCTTCCATTAATAATGACTAAGGCTCCTTCCTCAAGAAATAATCTAGCTGTCTCATAACCAATACCTTTAGTAGATCCTGAAATGAATACCTTTTTATTTTTTAAATTAAGATTCAATTTATATTTATATTCTACCACTTATCTACACCAAGAAGTTTTCTTCCTAGAGGCGTTAATTCAGCAGTTTTATACTTAGTCTTTTCCCAATTTCTTGGATCACCTGGAAAAGCATAACCCTCAGGTGCAATTCTATTCTTCCAGGAATTAACTCTCCACTCTACAAGTTCACTATCATCTTCTTGTGCAGGCATCATAGAAATATATTGAGCAATTCTAACTTTATCTTTTGAGTTGTTAGGTCTAATTCCATGTGGTTGTGTGCTATTAAAAATTAATAAGTCACCAGCTTCAAGAGAAACTTTAATAACCTTATCTTCAAGTCCTGATATATCTGGTTTAAATTTATCTCTATCCTCAGGTTGAGAAAGCTTCCAAGTATCATAATTTTTGTATAACCAAGGAATACATTGAAATCCTCCCATATTCTGATCAGTTTGATCAGATAATGCTAAAACTCCTTGAACATTTTGTGGTCTTGTATCAGGGTCGTAGTCCCAATGTATAAACCCATTATATTCA
>CACEJV010000030.1:0-3532 GCA_902559905.1 uncultured Bacteroidota bacterium
AAGATTAATCCCATCTGAGTATCTTTTATCATCTTCAAAACCAGCTTCATCTAAAATTTCTTTTGTGACAAAGATAGGAGCATTAAATCTAATTGATAAAGCAATAGCATCAGATGTTCTTGAATCAATTTTTACAACTTTACTATCTTTTTCACATACCATATTTGAATAGAAAACACCCTCGCTTAATTTATGAATTATCACATGACTTAAACTAATATCAAACTTATCAGCAAACCCTTTAAATAGTTCATGAGTGAGAGGCCTGGAAGTTTTAATTTTTTTTTCAAGTGCAATTGCTATCGATTGTGCTTCAAATCCTCCTATTACAATAGGTAATTTTTTATTCCCGTTAACTTCATCTAAAATTAATGCAAAGGCTCCAGAAGTGTTATCACTATATGAAATTCCATGAATCTTTAACTCTACCAATTCCATGTAAAATTATAATGACACAAATTAATTAAATAAAATTTAAATCTCATTAATGGACTATAGGAAATATTTTTTTTATGATTAAATTCGCATAAAATTTAAATTTATGAAGACAGTTCAATTTAGAGAAGCTATATGTGAAGCAATGTCAGAGGAAATGAGAAGAGATGAGAGTGTCTATCTTATGGGTGAGGAAGTTGCTGAATATAATGGTGCTTACAAGGCATCAAAGGGAATGCTAGATGAATTTGGTGAATTGAGAGTAATTGATACACCTATTTCTGAAGCAGGTTTCTCTGGAGTTGGAGTTGGTTCTACAATGGTTGGAGCTAGACCAATTATTGAATTTATGACATTTAATTTTTCACTGGTTGGAATTGATCAAATAATAAATAATGCTGCAAAAATAAGGCAGATGTCTGGTGGTCAATTTCCATGTCCAATTGTTTTTAGAGGTCCAACAGCTTCTGCTGGTCAACTTGGTGCAACTCACTCTCAAGCATTTGAAAGTTGGTTTGCTAATTGTCCTGGTCTTAAGGTAATTGTGCCATCTAATCCATATGATGCAAAAGGACTTTTAAAGTCTGCAATCAGAGATGATGATCCAGTTATTTTTATGGAATCTGAACAGATGTATGGTGATAAGGGTGAAATTCCTGAAGGTGAATACACTTTACCAATTGGTGTAGCTGATATTAAGAGAAAGGGAAAAGATGTAACACTAGTTTCATTCGGAAAGATTATAAAAGAAGCATATATAGCTGCTGATATTCTTGAAAAAGAGGGTATTGAATGTGAAATTATTGATTTACGAACACTTAGGCCTATTGATTATGATACTGTACTAGAATCAGTTAAAAAAACAAATAGATTGGTAATACTTGAAGAAGCTTGGCCTTTTGGAAATATATCTACAGATATTTCGCACAAAGTTCAGAATGAACTTTTTGATTATTTAGATGCACCTGTAGAAAAAGTAAATAATGCAGATACTCCTACTCCTTACTCTCCAGTTTTACTAGAGGAGTGGCTTCCAAATAGTGAGGAAGTAATTAAGGCAGTTAGAAAGGTCCTCTATATTTAGCCTACTAGAAGTGGAGCTATAACTAGAGCAACAACAGCAATTAATTTAAGAAGAATGTTAAGTGATGGTCCAGATGTGTCTTTGAAAGGATCACCAACTGTGTCACCAACAACTGCTGCTTTATGAGCTTCACTACCTTTTCTCCCATCTTCTTCAATCATTTTTTTTGCATTATCCCATGCACCACCAGCATTTGATTGAAAAATCGCCATTAGAACACCACATGATGTAACACCAGCCAAAAGACCACCGAGCATTTCTGCACCACCAGCGAATCCAATTATAACCGGAACTGATATAGCCATTAATCCTGGAAGAACCATCTCTCTTAATGCAGCCTGTGTTGAAATTTCAACACATTTACTATATTCTGCAACACCATCAGCATCGTTAAATATTTTTAGATCTTCTTTTGATGCTTTAGAAAGATCTGAGTCATACTTCCTCATTACTTCAAGAGCTGCTTTCAATTTTGGAAGGTCTTTAAATTGTCTTCTTACTTCTTCAATCATACTCATTGCTGCCTTACCAACTGCCTTCATTGAAAGGGCAGAAAAAACAAATGGCAGCATTGCGCCGAGTAAAAGTCCAGCCATAACAACTGGTTTCGAAATATCAATAGCAGTAATTTCTGCAGTTTGCATAAATGCTGCAAATAAAGCTAAAGCTGTAAGAGCAGCTGATGCAATAGCAAAACCTTTTCCTATTGCTGCAGTTGTATTTCCAACTGCATCAAGCTTATCTGTTCTCTCTCTAACTTTAGGATCTAACTCTGCCATTTCAGCAATACCTCCAGCATTATCTGAAATAGGTCCATATGCATCAACTGCTAACTGGATACCTGTATTAGCAAGCATACCAACAGCAGCAATTGCTATTCCATATAGACCAGCAAACTCATAGGAGAGTAATATTGCCGCACAAATAAATATTATAGGAAGAGCAGTGGAAATCATTCCAACCCCTAAACCAGAGATTATAGTAGTTGCAGGACCAGTTTCTGACTGTTTAACTATTGAAAGAACTGGATTTTTACCAGTTGCAGTGTAATATTCAGTTACTTTACCTACAAGAAGTCCTGCTATTAATCCACTAATCGTTGCAATGAAGACACCATTTGAAGTATATTCAATATCATTGAAAACCCATGACTCTGGAAGTAAATACTGTATCAAGAAATAAGTAACGGCAATCATTAATCCAGCAGATATAAACTCACCCATATTTAAAGCCTTATGAGGATCTCCACCTTCTTTTACTTTAACGAAGAAGGTTCCTATAATAGACATAATTATTCCTGATGCAGCTATAAACAATGGAAGCAGTACAGCATTAATTTCAATTCCAGAGAATTCACTTAAACTAATAAAAGCAGCACCTAATACCATTGCCCCAATAATTGACCCGACAAAAGACTCAAATAAATCTGCTCCCATTCCAGCAACATCTCCAACATTATCTCCAACATTATCTGCAATAGTTGCAGGATTTAGAGGATGATCTTCAGGAATACCAGCTTCAACTTTCCCTACTAAATCAGCACCAACATCTGCAGCTTTAGTATATATTCCACCACCAACTCTGGCAAACAATGCGATAGAAGAAGCACCAAGAGAAAATCCGGATAAAACTTGTATTACAGTATTTATGTCATCAAACATTGGCCTGTAAATTATAAATAGTGAACCAACTCCTAAAACTCCTAAACCAACTACACCCATTCCCATCACAGAACCACCAGAAAATGCAATTTCAAGTGCTTTTCCAAGAGAATGTTGAGCAGCATTAGTTGTCCTAACATTGGCTTTGGTTGCAACTTGCATACCAATAAAACCAGCCAGACCAGAACACAATGCTCCAACAACAAAAGATACTGCAACCAACCAGCTGCTTCCCTCATTAATACCTTTAAATGCTAGAAGAACAGCAGTAATTATTACAAAAACTGATAATATTTTATATTCAGCTTTTAAAAATGCCATTGCACCATCCGCAATATTTTTTGCAATTTTT
>CACEJV010000031.1:0-3489 GCA_902559905.1 uncultured Bacteroidota bacterium
ATTAGCTCTAGAAATAAGATCCTTTAATAAAATATCTTTTGAGGATTTTAATTCTTTAATTTCTTGATCAATATCTTGATGTCCATCGACCACCAATATTAAGTTCTCCTTTATTTTAATTAATTCATCTATTGATGATACTCTATGTTTATTTTGTAATGTATAGATTTTGTCAAGATTTCCTCTTAATAGATTTATATCTTCTTCTGAGTTAGAGAGATCATTAAGTATTGATTTAGAGTCTTCAATCATGTCATTAAGACTTTGTATAATCAAACTAAGGCTATCTGCCAAAGAATTAATTCGATTAGAAGATCCTGAGACTCTGTTTAGCTTTCTTACAATATTTGAGAGTTTTTCTGAGATCCCAACATGCTCTGAATTAAACTCTTCATTAATTAGAGATAAGGCTTCTTTAATATCATCTACGTTATCTGCCTCCTTAACTTTGTTCTCTATATCTTCTAGGTCAACATTATCAAGATCAATACTATTAAATTCATTTAATAAATAATTATTATAATCAAGATCTGAGTCAAGAGTATCTCTTTGTATTTCTTTTTCTTGAATTTTTTTCTCTAAAGCCATTAAAGACTTAAAATCATTTGTGTAAGTATTGAAATTAATTGTGTTATTTGATAAAGAATCAAGAATTAAAAAAATAAAGTTTGTATCAAGTATATTAAGATTATTAAACTGAGAATGAATATCCAGTAAAGAATTTGTTAAACTTGATAATTGGTCTAACCTAACCGGTGTATCATTAATAAATGCTCTTGATTTCCCACTTTGATTAATCTCTCTTCTAATTATTGTCTGATTATCAAAATCTAAATCATTATCTGAAAAAAATACTTCAAGATTTTGACCATTGAGGTCAAAAGTTGCTTCAACAAAGCACTTTTTATCTTTATTGATAATTTTTTTATTGTCAACTCTGAAGCCAAGAACAAGTGATAACCCACCCAATAGAATTGACTTTCCAGCTCCCGTTTCTCCAGTGATTGAAGTCATACCATTTTCAAATGATATTTCGACATTATCAATTAGAGCGTAATTACTTATTCTTAATCTCTTTAACATTCTTGTAAATAGCTTCCATTATATCTATTGAAACATCTTTTTTATGTTTCCTTTCAAATGGAGTAATTTTTAAATCTGAATTTATAAAATCAATTTGATTAAAGTCATTTGAAATTGGATTAAAATCTCCAATTTTATTAACTATTATTGCGTCAAGATTTTTAGACTTTAATTTCACCTTTGCATTTTCAATGTGATCATCTGTCTCCAGAGCAAATCCAACTAGATATTGATTCTTTTTAATTTTACCTAATTCCTTAATTATATCCTTGGTAGGTTTAAGTTTAATAGAATCTAAACCTATATCTTTTTTAATTTTAGAGTCATTAAATTTAGCTGGTTTAAAATCAGAAACAGCTGCAGAACAAATTACAACATCAGATGATTTAAAATGAGTCATAATTTCTTCAAACATCTGATTAGAATCTAGAACCCTATATGTATCTATATTTAACAAGTCCATTGATAAATTTGTTGGACCCATGATAAGCTTCACATTAGCTCCAAGAGAAATAGCTGCTTTAGCTAAGTAATATCCCATTTTTCCAGATGAACTATTACCAATAAATCTGACTGGATCAATTTTTTCATGAGTTGGACCGGCAGTTATTAAAAAATTTAGATTATTTAGTGGAAGAGATTCTTTAAGTTTAATTTCAATATGTTCAATTATCTCTTCTGGCTCTAACATTCTACCCTCTCCTTCTAAACCACTTGCAAGAGAACCTTTACCAACAGGAAGCACATTAGTCTTATTCTTAGCTAGTTTCTTAATATTTTCTTGATTAAGAGGATTTCTATACATTTCAAGATCCATTGCCGGTGCAATAAATACAGGACAACTACTTGATAAATAACATGCTAAAAGAATGTTATCACATTTAGCATTTGCCATTGAAGATATAGAATTTGATGTGGCGGGAGCAATTATAAAAATATCAGCCCATTCAGAAAGCTCCACATGATTGTTCCAAGTAGGATTTCCATTTTTTTGAGTAGAAAATTCAGAATAAACATCATTTCTTGAAACAGTGGAAAGAGTTAGAGGAGTTACAAATTCTTTAGAAGAAGGGGTCATGACAACCCTTATATTACAATTAAGCTTAATAAGTTGTCTTACGAGAAAAGGCACTTTAAAGGCGGCTATTCCACCTGTAACTCCTACTAATATATTTTTTTGAGCTAAAACACTCATTAAAAAAAATTATTAATCTTCAATCTCAGTTTCAGTATCTCTATAATAGATATTATTATCTAACCACTCTTGAACTGCAATAGCATATGGCTTCGGAAGCTTCTCATAGAATTTAGAAACTTCAATTTGTTCCTTGTTTTCAAAAATTTCCTCTAAACTATCATTATGAGTAGCAAATTCCTCAAGTTTATCATGTAATTCTTTCTTGATCTCTGAATTAATCTGTCTTGATCTTTTTGCAATTATTGAAATTGCTTCATATATATTTTCTGTTTTTTCCTCAATTTCAAGCTTATTATATGTTTTTGTTGAGTTTGCAGCTTTAGTGTTTCTGTATTTATTCATTTCGTTTTTATAAAAGTTGTTTTGCAATATTAATTTTTTTTGATAAATCCTCTAAAAAAATTGTATCGGGATAATTATTTAAAAAGGTATTAAGCGATCTCTCTAACTCAGCAACTCTTTCATTAATTCTTGTTTCTACACTATTTATTGCTATTTCATATTGAGCTAGCCATTTAAAATAAAGAGCTTCTTCTCTATAAATCGATCCAGGGTTATCAGCAATAAAATTTTCAATCGATTTAATCGCTGAGTTATAGTCTCTAATAGTAAAGTATTGTTTTGCAATTTCAAAATCTTTTTTTTCCAGTTTATTCTGCAAATCTTCTACTAATTCAAGGGCCTCAGCCAAATATTCACTGTTAGGAAACCTATTTATAAAAACCTGAAATTTATCAATACCAGTAAATGTTTCTTCTTGATCTAAAGTATATCGGGGTGATAACATATAATAAGATTTTGCTTCCATAAAATATGCTTCTTGAATTCTCTGACTATTTGGATAAGATTTTATAAAATTCTCAAATTGGATAGCAGCAGAAAGATATAATTTAGTTTCAAAATATGAATTTGCAAAAAAATAAACTAATCTTTCACCCTGGGGTTTGCCCCTGTAGGAGGGAATTATTTGCTCAATAAGTGTATTTGCTCTCCTAAAGTCCCCATTATTATAGTATTCCTCAGCTGCAGCATATTTTTCAGACTGATTATCAGTACTATTGAGTAACTTTTGATAATCATTACAGGATAGCAGCAAGATTGAAATAGAGATTAAAAAGAATATTCTATACATGTAGATTTATTGTTTGGCAAATTTAATATAAGTTTATGAAATAAGATCTATTAAATTAACTTCATTAATAATAGAT
>CACEJV010000032.1:0-2966 GCA_902559905.1 uncultured Bacteroidota bacterium
TTGTCTAACTATTTCAATAGTTTGTTGATATTATCTATTGTAATCTTTAAAACAATTTTATGAACAGAGTCTTTAGGTTTTTGAATTTCTTTATCTAACCTATTTAGCAGATCAGCTATTGTGTTTTCTTTAGTCATTAAGAATTATTTATAAATACGAATAAAGTCAGCTTCACCAGCTAAGTATGCAAAAGAATATGGATTTCCATTTTCAAACAACTTTTCATAATATTCTTTAGCTTTTAAAGTATCTTTTTTTTCATAAATATACCAATTGGCAATACTATATAATGCTACCTCATCAATTTTAACCTCAGATTCTTGGATTAATCCTTTATGGAATAATGATGTTTGATGGTAGCTCATATTTTCAATTATATCCATATCCAAGGATATTTTTTCTAATACTCTATTAGATTCTTCGATTTTATTTTGTCTTTTATAAATCATATATAACCAGTGGGCACTTGAAACTATATTATCATCATATTTATGTGTGACAGACCTATCATTAAATGCTAAACTAGCATTATTCATATCATTTTTAAGATAATAAGCAAGACCTAAATGATACCAAATATTTCCGTGTAATGTAGTCAAGGGAATGTTTTGCTTATTAGGTAGCCCATCAGGTTCTATTTGATCTTGAGCTCCATCAATTAATTCTAAGGCTTTTTTAAAATCACTTATTGCACTATCATATTGTCTTGTTGAAATGTATCTATGACCTCTATGACGATAAAATCGGGCATCATTTGGAAAGTTTTCAATTCCTGATGTAAAAATTGTTATGGCTTCTTTGTAATAGCCAAGATAAGCAACTCTTCGACCATACCAAATCAGTGCTTCTGGACTATTTTTATTTTCAAAATAATTTATTTGAGCTGATTTAAACTGTTCAAATGATTTACCGTCTTTAATATCAGGACTAACTAAAGTATCACCTAATAAGGTAATGGTTTCAATTGTTTTATTAGGATTTACTGATTTAAAAGAATTCTGGTTTGATTGACAAGAACATAGAGCCAGAATTGAAATAATTAATAATTTTTTCATTAATAAATTAGTATTATTTATTGAGATAGTTTATTAGCTCACTCATTTTAAAGGTTAAGGAATTGATAGCACCTGAATATCTTTTATCCCACTCATATAGCCTATCAGAAGATTTTAAAGCAATTTCATATTCCAAACCAGGAAGTATCCATGCAGCATAACCACTAAATGGATCTGAAGATGCATAAATAGATCTATACCATGAGCCAAAATACATTCCTTTATCTGATATAAAACTTTTTTCTAGATTAATTAATTGTTGATTTATACTTGATAGATTTTTATTTGAGAAAGATTCGGTATTTAGATATTTTCTTAACTCTTGTGTTAGAATATCTGATGTCTGTTCAAGAGATTTTATAGCTTCTTTAGAAAGGGGGAAACCATTAAATTCATCATTATATAAATTAATTTTATTTTCTGCATTTGTAAAATGTATTTTTAAGTCTGATGCATAACGATTCAAATTATATGGTATAATATCACCATTAGCCATTCTAAGTGTCATAATCCCTGCAATATGCTCTACCATGGGACCCATTTGAAATTCTGGGTCTACAAATCTTTCATAAAACCTAAAACTGTCATAATTAGAGTGATATACATTAGGGCCACCAGCACCACCACTTAATGATGGAACCCCCACATGCATATAGAAAGCAATGTGATCAGATCCTCCTCCTAAATTTCCAATTGGTGGTTCATTTTTATTTTCTTTATTCCAAAAATCATATAAACTTTGATCAGTATAAGGATATTTGACATCTTTAGAAGCTTCTACTAATAATTTTTTTAAAGTAGGTGCAGATGATACTCCAAATCCTTTTCCTGATACAGCTCCATCAAAATTCATGTAAATGACACCTTTAGCATTTAACTCTTCCCTCATTTGTTCAACCCATTCTGTTGATCCAATAACACCGTGTTCTTCTGCATCCCAATGACCAATAAGAATTGACCTTTTTGGAGAATACCCCTCATCTTTTAATTTTCCCAAAGTTTGACTTAAACTAAGTAACATTGCAGTTCCACTGCTTGGATCTGTTGCACCAAATCCCCATGAATCAAGATGACATCCTAGTATTATCCATTCATCAGGCGCATCAGTACCCTTTAACATTCCAATTACATTTGTTGCACGAACAAAATCAATTTTTTGATCAACCTTTAATCTGACTGTTAGAGATGATCCTCCTTGTAGTCTATAAGTAAATGGGAGTCCTCCCTGCCAAGATTGAGGCACTGGTTCACCATTCATTTGACTTAAGATTTTTTCAGCTTCACCATAACCTATGGGTGATACAGGAATAGTATGTAATTGGGCATTTTCAGGATCAATTCTTTCAATTTTCTCTTTACCGTCTAAAGGAAGAGCAGGTTCAAATGGAGTTAAAGGATCACCTGTAAAATCAGTTGTTAATAATGACCCCCTTTGAATTGTTGATGAATTATAATAAGGCCCGTTAGGATAAACAAGACCTTTTGTGAAACCACTATCCTGAGGATCAGTATATATAATTAATCCAGATGCTCCATTTGCTTCAGCAAACTTTGCTTTATAACCTCTAAAATTACCACCATACCTAGCTATAACAATCTTCCCATTTACATCAATACCAAGAGATTTTAAAGTTTCAAAGTCTTCCTTACGACCATAATTAGCATATACTACTTCTGCAGTAACATCACCACTACCAGAAAAAGCATTCCATCCTTTCCATAATTCAGGGTCTTTGGTGTAAGGATCATTTTCAATGATATCCTCTTTTTGATTTAACACATCTCTATTTGGAGTAACAATTTCAATTAATGATGTTCCTGGATTTTTTGGGAGATAAACATCATATGGATAGTTTGTAACTTTCATACCAGCAAGCTGCATAACCTCTCCAATATATCTGATAACCTCCT
>CACEJV010000033.1:0-2409 GCA_902559905.1 uncultured Bacteroidota bacterium
GTGCTCCTAAACTAGATTATTGGGAGTTTGCAAATCATCCAGTTCCATTTTCAAATTATTTATGGTGGTTTATCTTCTCAATCTTATTTCACTTTATTTATCAATCAAATATTAAAAAAGAGTATATAGTCTCTACAAATATTCTTATAATACATTTCTTATTTTTTGGTCTCTTGGCCCTTTTTCTTTAGATTTATTAAAAAATAAAATATTATGAAATATATATATTCACTATTAGCAATAACTCTAATTATTGGCTGTGAAATGCCAGCTGAAAATGCAAGTTCAACCGGTGAACCGGATGCTCTTCATACATCTGCAGAATGGCAGATTTGGGCATATTCCACTGCTGCTCCAGCATATATTGCTGCTAATGCAACAGTTTATGATGGTCCTCCTGCAATGGGAGGAAACCTTCTAAGAGAAGGGTCTAATGAATGGACTTGTTTACCAGCAAATCCTAGAGGACAATCTGATCCAGAGAATGGATGGGTAGATGCTCATGAGGCAATGCCTCTTTGTGGAGATGCAGAAGTTTTCAAATGGATTGGTGCATATTTTGCAGGAGAAGTTCCTGTAATGGATAAAGATGGGTATGCATGGATGTTACATGGAGATATGGGAGAAGATAATACAATGGCTGGTGTAATGACTGAGGAAGAATCTACAGAAGGTCAATGGATTGAATCAGGTCCTCATCTAATGAGAATGCCTGCAAATCCTGCAACTTTGGATGGAATGACTACTGACTTTACATCTGGTGCGCCATACGTAATGTTTGGAGGAACCATATATGCACATGTAATGTATCCAATGGCAGGTTACTACGATTATCAACCTGAATCTGCTCCACAGTAAAATAATTTACATTTTAAAAAACCCTCTTTGTTGAGGGTTTTTTTTTAAATACTATTTTAATAATTGTGTTTTGATTAAATTTAGGTAATGGAATATTTATTTACTTTAATAGTTCTTGCTGGATCTATATTTGGGCTTTATTTTTTGATAAAAAAACAAATTAATAAGAACTCCCAAGATAATAGTAAAGAGCTTGAGTCTAAGCTTGAATCTTTTATTGAAGCATTTAAATTAACATCTGCTGAAAACTTGAATAAACAACTACAAGATTCAAAACAAGATCAGAAAAATATGGAAGTACGTTTTTCTGAAACAATTAATAAGCTGACAAAGGAACTTGAAAAGATAAAGGGGACAAATGAACAAGTATTGACATTTGCTAATCAAATGAAAACACTAGAGAAAATTTTGGGTAATCAAAAACAAAGAGGTATTCTAGGAGAAATCCAACTTGAAAACTTACTTGCCAATGTTTTACCTCCTGAGCTTTTCCAGATGCAATATTCTTTTAATAATGGAGAGGCAGTTGATGCAGTTATTAAGGTTGGTGAATTTATAATTCCAATAGATGCAAAGTTTTCCCTAGATAACTACAACAAAATGATAGAAAGTGATGAAATAGATACAGATAAATTAAATGATCTAGAGAAAAAATTCAAAAATGATATCAAAAATAGGATTGATGAAACTGCCAAATATATTAGGTCGAACGAAGGCACTGTTGACTATGCGTATATGTTTATTCCTGCTGACGGTCTCTATCAAGATCTTCTTAATAATAAGGTAGGTTCACTAAAAATTAATCAAAGAGATCTTGTATCATATGCATATCAAAAGAAAGTAATGATTGTTTCTCCTATGAGTTTATTTCCAATGCTTCAGGTTACAAATAAGGCCTTAAATAATATGAAAGTTGAAGAATCAATTAATGAAATTCAAATGAATATTGAAAAATTGGGTAACCACTTAAACTCATACTTGACTTATCATGAAAAGCTTGGCAATAGTATAAGCACTGTTGTAAATCAATATAATGTTACAAATAAGGAGTTTAAAAAAATAGACAAGGACATAACTAAATTAACATCTAGTAGATCTACCATTGGAATTGAAACAGAGAACATTGAGAAACCACTTGTAGAAGAATAAAAAAAGCCCCCCAATTGGAAAGCTTATTTAGTTGCCTATAGCAACACACAACATGCAAATTTAATAAATTTTATGAATTTGACTTCAAATAAATTAAAAAGTCAACTATTACTTCTTTTATTTTACTCAAGTCGTTAGTAAAATGATTAATCATTATACTAAAAATATATATTCTGTTTTTATAAGTAATTAGATATCCAGAATAGTTGTGATTATTTTTAAGAGTACCTGTTTTCCCCAATACAAAATCTTCTTCATGCTGAATTATATAGTTTTTTGGGAATTATCTTTTTCATTATATCGAGTTAAAAAAAAAGCTCTTATAAAAAGAGCTTTTTAAAGCGGTCTGGACGGGACTCGAACCCGCGACCCCCTGCGTGACAGGCAGATATTCTAACCAAC
>CACEJV010000034.1:0-2250 GCA_902559905.1 uncultured Bacteroidota bacterium
TTGGTAGAGCAAAGGACTGAAAATCCTTGTGTCCCTGGTTCGATTCCTGGTGGTACCACAAAAAACCCTACACATGTAGGGTTTTTTTGTATATTTCAATACCTAAATCTTAAAACTTGACCTATTATATAGATCAATTTTATTTTAAAAAGAATAAGCTTTGGATGTTTAAGCTCATGGGTGCTTATACATTTAATAAAAGTTTAATCAACACTGCTGGCCTAAAGTTTATTAAACTTTTTGGGACTGGATCAAGGGAAGGTTTTAGTTTAATTCCAGATTTTTCATCTTATGTAATAATCACTTCTTGGGAAAATGATCATTTTAGAAAAAATTTTTTAGCTAATAATAGTATTATAAATGAAATAATTAGTAAATCCTCTAGTCGAGTTGAAATAAAGATTGATCCATACATTTTTAAAGGGTCATGGAATGGAATAAACCCTTTTAAAAATGCTAGCTCATATAATGGAGGCAAAATCTTAGTTATAACTAGAGCAAGAGTAAAATTCAATAAGCTAATTAATTTTATTTTAAATACATCTTTAGCTTCTAAATCTATAAGAAGTTATAATGGAGCAGAATTTTACAAAGGTATAGGTGAGCTTCCCATTATAGAGCAAGCAACTATAAGTATTTGGAAAAGTGAGCAGAGTATGAGAGATTTTGCATACTCTGATACAAACCATTTAAAAATAATAAATAAAGCAAGAAAAAATAAATGGTATTCAGAGGAGCTATTTGTCAGATCTAATATTATATCCCTAAAAGAATACAAATGAAAAAGAAGGTTATAATTATTGGCTCAGGAATTGCTGGTCTTTCTGTTTCAATTAGATTAAAGTCCAAAGGGTATAATGTTGAGGTTTATGAAAAAAATAAAAGTGTAGGAGGGAAACTAAGTGATTTTTATCTCGACAATTTTAGACATGATTTTGGACCAAAGTTATTTACAATGCCTAATCTTATGGAAGATATATTTGAAAATGCAGGGGTAAACACTGATAAATATTTTAAGTATGATAAGCTTGACATAGCATGTAAATATTTTTGGGATGATGGTCATATATTTAATGCATATTCAGATAGTCAAAAGTTTATTAATGAAGTTCATAAAAAGTTTAATAAACATGAAAACAAGGTTGAAGAATACATTTTTAATTCAAAGAAAAAATTCAATCTAGTAAAAAAAATATTTTTAGAAAAGTCACTACATAAAATTTCAACGTACTTATCACTAGATTCAGTAAAAGCAATTTTAAATTTTTTACAATTAAATATATTTATCACTTTAAACTCTTTAAATAGAAGATATTTTAAAGACGAAAAATTATTACAATTATTCAATAGATTCGCAACTTATAATGGATCAAGCCCATATTTGACCTCTGGAATAATGTCAATTATTCAACATTTAGAGCACGACCTTGGAGTTTTCATGCCAAGAAAAGGCATATCTGATATCTCATACTCTTTATATAATCTGGCAATAGATCTTGGTGTGAAATTTCATTTTAATTCAGAGATTGATAGTATCATAATTAAAAATAAGTCTGCAGTTGGAGTATCAATAAATAAAATAAATCATAAAGCAGATATCATAATATCTAATATGGATATAAACTTGACTTACGATAGACTTTTAAAAGGATCTAAAAAGCCTTTTTTTATCAAAAATTACCAACCATCAAGTTCAGCAGTTGTTTTTTATTGGAATATGAATAAATCTTTCTCAAATATTAATGTCCATAATATAATATTTAGTAAAGACCAGAAGAAAGAGTTTGATTATATATTCAATAAAAAATCAATTTATGACGATCCAACTGTATATATCTGCTCAACATCAAAAATTGTAAAAGAAGATGCGCCGACTGGATGTGAGAATTGGTTTATACTCATAAACTCTCCATTTGATTGTGGACAGGATTGGAGAAAGATTAAGAAGACCTTAAGAAATAATATCATTAAAAAGATAAATTCAACTTTAAAGGTTGATATTGAAAGTAATATAGTTGGTGAAAAAATATTAACTCCAATTGAAATCGAGATTGAAACACTTTCTAAATTTGGGTCATTATATGGGAGTTCGAGCAACTCATTACAATCTGCATTTATTAGGCATCCCAATTTTTCAAAAAATATAAATAACTTGTACTTTTGTGGTGGTAGCGTTCATCCGGGTGGAGGAATACCGCTTTGTTTAAATTCAGCAAAAATTGTTTCAGATTTAATAAACTAATATGTTAA